>JBDTNM010000090.1:0-11209 GCA_039933735.1 bacterium
GGGGTCCAGCTCGACGATCCGTTCGACTTCGTCGCCGAAGAAATCGATGCGCACGGCGAGTTCGTCATAGCTTGGGAGGATCGTCAGGGAGTCGCCGCGCAGGCGGAACTTACCGCGCACGACGTTCATGTCGTTGCGCTCGTACTGCATCGAAACCATCTTGCGGATGGCGTCCTGGCGGCTGAACTTCTGGCCGCGTTTAAACGAAAGCACGAATTCCGCGTACTGGTCAGGTTCGCCCAGTCCGTAGATGCAGCTCACGCTCGCCACGATGATCACGTCGCGACGGGTGAACAGCGACCGCGTCGCCGCGTGCCGGAGCTTGTCGATCTCGTCGTTGATGTCGGCGTCTTTGGCGATGTACGTGTCAGTCCGGGGGATGTAGGCCTCGGGCTGGTAGTAGTCGTAGTAGCTGACGAAGTACTCCACGGAGTTCTCCGGAAAGAACTCCTTCAATTCGGAACAGAGTTGCGCCGCGAGCGTCTTGTTGTGCGCCAGCACGAGTGCCGGCCGCCCGGTCTGCTGGATGACATTCGCAATCGTGAAGGTCTTGCCGGAGCCGGTTACGCCCAGCAACGTCTGGTAGCGGTCTCCGCGATTCACTCCCTCGACCAGCTTGGCGATAGCGTCGGGCTGATCGCCGGTTGGCACATAGTCGGCGGTGAGGTGGAAGTCGGCGGGGGCGATTGGCGGCAGGGCTGCGGGCATAGTTCGAGTGTACCGGATGGCGGAAGCCTTTCAGCGAACACAACTGACAGCAGACTGTCAGGAGGCTCCAAGCCACTAGCCATTCGCGATAGCCTGAATGTATGACTTTGAACAAACGCCGCCTGGGGAAGACGGGGCTGCTCGTGGCCGAACTCGGACTCGGTGCTATGGATACGCCGCATTCGCCCGAAGCCGTGGAAACGGTCACCACAGCCCTTGACCTCGGCATCGACTTCATCGACACCGCGCGCGGTTACGAGGGGAGCGAATTCCTCCTTGGGAAGGTCATTCGCGAACGTGCCGGGAAGGACTTTATCGTTGCCTCGAAGACGTTCAGCCACTCAATCAACGGGAGCCAGTGGGAGATCGACAAGTCGCGGAGTGTCCTCGGGGTGCCGAAGATCGACATCTACCAATTGCATGACATCTCCACCGAGAAAGCGTGGGAAGAGGCAACGGGCGAAAACGGTGCCCTTCAGGGACTGAAAACGGCCCAGTACCGCGGCCTCATCGACCACATCGGGATTTCGACTCACGACCTTGAGATCGCGGATCGCGCAATCCGGAGCGGCGAATTTGCCACGATCATGATTGAATACTCGGCGTTCTATCCGGAGTCGGCGCCGTTGATTGAACTGGCTTCGGAAAATGACGTCGGCGTAATTGTCATGAGACCCGTTGGAGGTTCTGGCCGTACAAGCACGATGCGGGGACAGATGGCGGCGGGCACGGCAGGTGTCCTGACGCCCGCCATTCTGCTTCGATACGTGCTTTCGAATCCCGCCGTGTCAGTTGCCATCCCTGGCGCTCGCTACCCGTCGCGTGTCATCGAAAACGTCGCCACGGCATCGAACTACCTTCCGATGAGTTCCGCCGAACGCCGCGAACTCGAAGCCGCCGCTGCCCGCCTTTACGACTGATGCAGGTGAGGTCTCTCGGCCGTTCGACAAGCGCGGCTGCGAACTCGACAATCCGGCCATGACCTTGCCGGCCACGTACCCCGGGAACATGACCGAACTCGACTTCGTCGAGGCCTACGCGCGTTCGGCTCTGAAAAAGCCTCAGATGGCCGCGGACGCGGCATTGCGAACGCTTGTCTTTTCGGAAGCGGGAGACCGAGCGATCCTCGTTGGACTTATCGCCCAGGAGTTGGCCGAGGCGGCCCGGCGGTTGGTGGCTGTTTATGCCGCGCTGAGCGACCGGACGCACACTGTTGCGCGTTCATTGTTGAATCCACTGCCCGGCGCGACCGATTGGAAGAACTTCGTCCATCGTGCTGCCACTATCTCCCCCGAATCAATGCTCCGCGAACTCTCCATCGGCAATGAAGCACTGGAGTCGGCGCAGCTGCTGAGGGCACAACCTGAACTGGCCGAACTAACAGGGCTTGTCGCGGCCGCAGAAACTGGCAATTCGATGCTGCTCATCCCGGACCTCGCACGGCGGCACGTCGCCGAAGAGTGCTGGATGGCGGGAATCGACGCGAACGGCGAACCCATGGCATCGAGCTTCGGTAGTTCCGAATCGGATGCGACCACCCTTGCCGACATCACCGGAGACCTCTCGAGCATCGCCCGAGGCTTCCTCATGTCGTACCTCAACGCTCGGCGTGGCGCCGGGCGAACGCCCTGACGTGGCGTCGTGGCAAGCTGGCCCAAAGAACGCGATAACCGATGTTCCCGGCATCCGTGTCGGTCATTACACCGATCGGAAAGGCCAGACTGGATGTACGGTCATCCTCTGCGAGGCGAGCACGGCCGCAGCCGTCGATACCAGGGGTGGGGCTCCCGGCACGCGTGAAACTGACGTCCTCGGGCTGGCGAATCTCGTCCGCCGCTGCCACGCCGTTGTACTGACCGGGGGAAGCGCGTTCGGCCTTGCCGCCGCCGATGGCGTGATGAACTGGCTCGCTGAACGCGAAGTCGGCTTCGCGACCGCCCATCGTCCCGTACCAATCGTTTCCGCAGCGGTTCTCTATGACCTCGGCGTCGGTGATCCGATGGCCCATCCTCTCCAGAACGACGGCTATCGCGCCGCCGCTCGTGCGAAGGGCGGTGCCGTGCCCGAAGGATCGGTCGGTGCCGGCACTGGCGCCACCGCGGGGAAGCTCCTGGGGCCTGACTTCGCCGTTCAGGGAGGTATCGGTACTGCCAGCCTTGTCGGCCCGGGCGGGATCGTCGTTGGGGCGATCGTCGCCACCAATCCTGTCGGGTCCCTTAGCGATCCTGAAACCGGCGCGATGATTGCCGGACCGCGCGGCGAACAGGGCGAGTTCCTCGATCTGCCAACTGCGCTGGAAAGGCGCCAGGAGACAATCGAAGCTGCCGTGGGCGAGAACACGACACTGATCTGCGTGGCCACGAACGCGACGCTGGAGCCTCATCAACTGCAACGGATCTGCACGCACGCTCACGACGGCTTTGCGCGCGTCGTGGCGCCGGCCCACACTGCCGCCGATGGAGATATCGCGTTCGCCATCTCGATGGGCAAGCTCCAAATCCCGCCTCACGACGTCCTCACCATCGGCGCGCTGACTTCCCGCGCCGTGGAGGTGGCACTGCTACGAAGCGTCCTGATGGCGGTTGGCACGAAAGCCGTTCCATCGGTTCGCGATTGGCGCGCCGGATAGGACCAAAAGCGCCTTCTGTCATCGCCGATGCGTTCCGGACTCCGCCTTCCGGCGGATTTACTGTTGCAAGTGTGATTCAGGACACATCAACCACTTGAATGCAGGTTCAGAGGAGTTTACGTTCCGCGATCGAGGCCTTACGCGGCCTGAGACACCAAAGGGAGCACGGAAAATGAGAAAGGTTCTGCTGGCACTGCCAGCCCTGGCGATCGCGATCGCCGCGGTCTTCGCGTCGACCGGTCAATCGGCCCAGGCGGCGGCCACCATCAACGTCAAAGTTGGCGCGGGGGAACCCGGTTACACCGTCAACCTCTTCGGGCCGTCGACCGTCTATGTAGCCCCTGGCGACACGGTGAAGTTCACCTTCCCGTGGCTCGAGCCCCACAGCGTCACGTTCGGCATCCCCGCCGGTGACCCCAGCGTCCTCGTGGGCGGCGCCAATCCGAGCTTCGATGGCACGGGCTTCATCAGCTCCGGCATCGTCTTCGGTAGCCCCACCAGCACCGACAGCTACTCGGTCACCTTCCCGAAGAAGGGAACATACGACTACTTCTGCATCCTTCACCCGCTGATGGAAGGAAAAATCGTTGTCCAGACTGCCGACCTCGGCCAGCCTGACAACCAGGCGTCGGTTGATGGCCGTGCCTCCGCGGACCTCGGTTCGGCCCTCGCGGCGCTCAAGGCTGTTGCCGCCGGCGCAGCCGCCAAGCCAGTTGCTGTTGGTGCGAATGCCAACGGCGGCCGCAAGTACACCCTCGCGATCAGCTCTTCCACGGACCAGCCCCAGGGCGATGTCCAGCAATTCTTCCCGGCCGCCATCAACATCGCGGTGAACGACTCGATCGAATGGGTCTCCGGCGTCCAGACGCCTCACACGGTGTCATTCGGCAACCCGGGCGCAATCGCCGCTCTCATTCCGCCTGGTGGTGCTGAGGCCGTCCTTGATATCGCCAAGTCGGTTCCTGCTGGTGGCAAATACGACGGCACTGGCATCGTCAACAGCGGTGTCCTCGGCGTCGGTTTCCCGGGAGGAACCAAGTTCGAACTTGGCTTCAGCAAGGCCGGCAGCTACCAGTACTTCTGCTTCCTCCACCTGGATCAGAGCATGGCAGCCGTCGTAAACGTCGGTTCGGGTGCGCCGCTCCCGCCGAACACCGGTGATGCCGTCGCCACTTCGCCATCCGGCACGAGTGGCCTCTGGATCGTCTTCGGAGCGGTTGGAATCGCGATGGCCGCCACCGGCGTCGCCTTCGCAACCAGCCGCCGCTAAGTCGCGTACTGCGAACCATGACGAGTGGCCATCGCGCAAGCGATGGCCACTTTGTTTGTGCCGAAAATCACACCTCTTACGCCCGGAATCGGAAAGACTGAATCTATAACCACCGTAGAGGGAGCACGATGCGGAGTACCACTTTTCTATTCGCCCTTGCTGCAGCCGGCGCCGTCCTGGCTGCCTGTGGAGGGGGATCCGATTCCAAAAATACTCCAACCCCAACCATCTCGGTTGCCACGGCCCAGCCGGGGACATCGACGGCATCTCCCGTGGGTTCGCCCACGTCGGCCCCAACCACTACGGCCAGCCCGTCGGCGACGACGGCCGTCGAGCCATCGGCCACCACCGCGGCACCGACGGCCGCGGCTACCGCGACTAACCCGCCCGCAGGCAACACGCCCGCCCCTACGCAGGCGGCCCCGCCGGCTCCTACATCAACTCCTGCCGCCTCGGGGAATCCGGCGACAGCTTCCGTCGGAGTGAGCAGTTCGGCGTTTCGTTGGAGCCCCGCATCAGTGACGATCGCGCCCGGAGGTTCCGTCACATTCGCGTGGTCAACCGAGGACTTTCACGACCTGACGATCCCGTCTTTGGGGATCGAAGATCAGCCTGCGAAATCGGGCAGCTTTACTCACACGTTCACCAGCCCGGGAACCTATCCGTTCGTCTGCGAGATTCACTCAACGACAATGCGCGGGACTGTGACAGTTCAGTAGGACGGCCTAGTAACGGCCGCCCAGCTTCGAGTGGTCCCAGCTGTAAATCTCCACAGGGTTCACCCGCACCACGATTCGCTTGCTGGCGGCCTTGAGGGCCGCCTCGGGCGTTTCCGTGGGTACTGGAATCCCGTTGTACTTCGAGCCCACGAGACCCATGACTTTCGCCGTGAAACTGTTGTCTTCGACCAACTCCGCGTCGCCTTCGATGACGAGGCCCTTGAGTTCCGAGTACCCCTTGCCGCTCTCAAGCATGCAGGTGATTTTCGGGTCTCGACGGAGGTTCATGATTTTCTGACTCTTGCCAAATGTCGTGAAACAGATCTTGCCGTCCACAACGACGTACCACATCGCGACAAGATGGGGGAATCCCTTGTGGCCGTTCGAGGCCACCTGCAGCGTCCAACCATCATTCAGAAATGCGTCGCGCTCTTCGTCAGTCAGGGCAATCGAACCTCGGCGGCTTGGCATCTGCGCTTCTCCTCGGGAGTAGACTCTGGTGCGCACAGTAGAGCCGCTTCAAGCGGCGTGGGCAAGGAGCACAACATGGCCTTCGAACACGGCAAAGGCTCTCGCGAAATCCAGGACAGGTTCGATACCCGCAGGCTCGCGGACGTTATTACCCAGCGCACCATTCACGACCGTCTGAGCGAAGATGACCGCGAATTCATCGAGCGCATGGACATGTTCTTCATCGCCAGCCAGGGCGCCAACGGAGGCCTCGACTGCTCCTACAAGGGCGGCGAAGTCGGTTTCGTGCACGTGATCGACGACCAGAACATTGCCTTTCCGAACTACGACGGCAATGGCCAGTTCCTGACCACCGGCAACATTCTCGAAACCGGGAAGGTCGGCCTGCTCTTCATCGACTTCCAGAACCAGTGGCGAATGCGTCTCAATGGCACTGCCACGATTGACTTCGATGACCCGTTGAAAACTCGCTGGCCCGAAGCCCAGTTCGTTGTCCGCGTCCGTGCCGAGGAAGTCTTCCCCAACTGCCCGCGCTACATCCACAAAATGGACATGGTCGAACGATCGGTTTTCGTCCCCGAGGCCGGCTGCGAAACTCCGGACCCGGATTGGAAAGACTACTTCGAAGATGCGCTTCCCGAAGACCAGAAGCGTCGCCGCGCCGAACGTGCCGCCCAGTAGCCGCCGTTCCAAAGCGGGGAGACACTGACACCATGAGCAAAGACCAGCCTCTCACTCCACCCTTCGGCGAAAAGTTCCACCTGGCCGATTTCGACACTTCGTACTCGAACGGGTTATCGAAATCAGACGGGGCAGCGAAAATCGTTGACCTCCGCATCCGCCTCAACGAACTCCAGGACGTGCTCTACGCCGACGCACGCTTTGGCCTCCTCATCGTCCTCCAGGCCATCGACACCGGCGGGAAAGACGGCACGGTCAAGAGTGTGTTCCAGGAGGTGGGGCCGCTTGGATGCCAGGTAGTGAGCTTCAAAGTGCCGACGCCCGAGGAACTGGCCCATGACTACCTCTGGCGTTATCGCAATGTCACTCCCGAAAAGGGCCACGTCACTATTTTCAACCGCTCGCACTACGAGTCGGTGCTTGTTGAGCGCGTCAAGCAAATTGTCCCGAAGGAAACTTGGTCGATCCGCTATGACGACATCAATCAATGGGAAGACTACCTCGTACGCAACAACACGGTGGTCATGAAGTTCGCGCTTATGATTTCGAAAGAAGAGCAGCGGGAACGGCTCCAGGATCGGATCGACGACCCGAAGAAGCGCTGGAAGTTCCGTGCCGGAGATCTCGACGATCGCAAGCTCTGGGATCAGTACCAGGAGGCCTACGAAGACGTCGTTTCCCGGACCAATACCAAGCACGCACCCTGGCACGTCATCCCGGCCGACAAGAAGTGGTACCGCGACATCGTTGTAGCGGAGGCGTTGGTCAAGAAGCTCGAATCCCTCGACCTGAAGTACCCGCCGGGCGATCCATCAATCCTCGGCATGAAGATCGTCTAGTAAGGCACTACAGGGCACGCATCCTGTTGTTTCGCGGCTGACTTTCGACTTCGGCCAAACCGAGCGCCGCCATCACCGGCGGCAGATACATGCCGAATCGGCCGCGGTAGCCCTTGCGCAGGCCGTACCATCCGCCGACGGGGTTCGATTCGCTGCGCGCCCATGCCTCGACCGTGCCTTCGACCGCGGGCTTCTGTTCGTCCGCGTTCCCCAGGAGCATCCAATCGCCGTGGGCTTTGAGCATCGCGTGCAAGTCTTCGATGCAACGCAGGTGGTAACGCAACTCCGTTGTGCCCGACTTCACCACCAACGCTGGAGGATCGAGGGCCGGGTTGCGGTAGGCCATGAATTCTGCGCCACCACTGGGCGTCTTAAGCGTCCACGGATCATCGACTGTGCCCGCACCGGAAAAGTCAGCCATCGGGGTTATTCCTTCATTCGTGATGTTCACCAACGCTACATCGAGGCGGCGGCACCGTGTCAGCTTCCTGTCGGCGATGCTGACAACCTACTGTCAGGACGGTTCGTCATCAACTCCGCCAGAGTGCGGCGCGGATGGCCGAGGCAGTGGGCGAATCGCCGGCCGCCTGGCGTATGCCCCTCTCAATCCGCCCCGTCGCAAGCTTCAGCGAATCGGTCGCCGAGTCGTCGCCGAGACTCGTAATCAGCCGCCGCGGGACTTCCAGCAGCCAGTTGATCCCCCAGAGGATCCCAAGTTCATCGACTGCGTCGACGGTCTCCGTCGCCGAGAGGCCGCGCTTCTGGGCGTACGTGGCGGAAAGTGCCCGCCGGCCCGCGGCCTCGATTCCCGAGGTAAGCAGAAAGGCAGCTACATCGAACAGTTGCGGCCCGAAGCCAGCGGTCGAAAAGTCGCAGAGCCAGGCCTCGCCGGGGGCCAACACGATATTTGCCGCGACGGCATTGCGGTGAGCGAAACCAAACGTTGCGCCGAGGAGATGGCGGTGCGCCTCTGCCAACGGCTCACGCGCGGGCTCGCGCTCAGCTCCCGCGAATCCCAACCGATGCAACGGCAACTCACCCGAAGGGAACATCTCCGAAGGTTCTCGCCCCCAGTCGAGGCCCTCCCGCAGCGGAAGTGAATGCAACGCAGCCAACGCTTCCATCGCGCTTTCCGCGGACCCCGGTGCAGGCACCAGTTGCATCGCCGTCGCCCCCGGCACCGCCTCTTCCACCACCGCTAACCCGACGGTTGCGATGGCTTTAGGCGCGGCATTGAACCCGCGTGCGTTGAGCGCTTCGACGACCGCGATGTGATTTTCCGCGGCCTCGCGTTCAGCGGGTTCCCGAACCACCACTTCGAGTGGCCTGATCCCTTCTATGAACAGACGCACCGGGCTTCCCGGCGTCTCCCCGAACGGTTCCCAGGAGTAGCTGGTGTCTGCCGCGTAACCAAGCGCCGCGAGGATGGCCTCTGGCTCAACCACTTGGCTGAGGCCTTTTGCGAGCTTTCGGCTGGCACTTTGGGCAGAAGTGGGTCGAGCGGCCACCGACGACCGTCCGCTGGATTTCGGAGCCACATACGTAGCAAGGCTTCCCTGTCCGCCGGAACACCTGCACATGCATGTGCTGCGTCCCCTGCTCGCCCTGGCCGTCGACGTAGTCCTTGAAGCTTGCGCCCCGGTTCGCGATGCCCCGTTCGAGCACGCTGCGCGCCGACGCGAACAATCGCTTGGTCGCCGCTGGGGAGACCAGTCCGGCCGGCGTATCTGGCCGGATGCCCGCCTCGTAGAGTGCTTCGTCGACATAAATATTGCCAAGACCCGCGAATCGGCGCTGATCGAGCAGGACCGCCTTCACCGGAGCCGTCCGCTTCGCCAGGCGTTCGCGAAAATGCTTCAGGGTTAGCGAGTCGTCGATTGGTTCGGGCCCGAGCTTGTTGATTACTTCATCAACCGAATCGTGTAGCCGCCAGGTGCCGAATTTCCGCAAGTCGCTCCAACGCAAGTCGAATCCGTTGTCGAGGTGAAGCACCGCCCGCTGGTAGATCTCCTCCGGCGCATCCGCCCGTCGCCAGACTAGCCGACCAGTCATTCGCAAGTGGATCACGAACACGTGGCCATCGCTCAGCGACAGCATCAGGTACTTCCCCCGTCGCCCCATCGAGACGATCGTCCGGCCGACGAGGTTCGCGCGGAGCGATTCAATCGGCGCTACCGCCAGCAGTTGAATTGTCCCTGGATCGACTTCGACCCCGGTGATGGTGCGGCCAACCACGAGCGGCTCAAGGTCGCGGCGGATGGTCTCGACTTCAGGGAGTTCGGGCACGGATTGATTGTCGAGTGGCGCTCGGCGGTTGTCGATTCGAACCCGACGGAAAGCGGCGATTTGACGCCCGCTCACTCTTCCCTGTTCCCTGTCCCTGTGATTACGCACCTCCAGGGGCAGCTCGCCCGCATGGACCCATCGGGACCGCTCGTCGAAGTCGATGTCCAGGGCGTCCGCTACGAAGTGCTTGTTCCGAGCGTGCTCTGGCCCGAAATCCAGGGTCTCGCCGGGGAGACGGAGCTCGCAGGCACGGCCGGACCGCTGCTCGGCCTCCACATCTTCTATCATTCGACGGCGAACAACCCCACGCCTGTCCTCGTCGGCTTTTTGCGACGTGCCGAACGCGATTTCTTCCGCAAGTTCACCACCGTCGAGGGCATCGGGCCTGCCAAAGCAGTGAAAGCGATGAACATTTCGGTGAGCACCATCGCTCGTGCCATCGAACAGGAAGACCGCGCGGTCCTTTCGAAGATGCCCGGTATCGGCCCTCGCAGCGCCGACAAGATCATTGCCACGCTGCGCGGAAAGCTCGTCGCCGAAGCGGCCATGCACGATGGCGGCGTCGCGCAACCGGTCGATGCGAGCAAGTTCGAAAGCAAACGTGCCGTCGCCGATGCGGTCGAGGCGATCGCCGCGCTCGGCTATAGCCGAAACGATGCCAAACGGCTCGTCGAAGACACCATTTCGGCCGACCCGGAACTTTCCGGCATCGAAGCCATCACCCTGGCCGTCCTCCGCCGCCTGGACCAGCGATAGCCCCGATTCGGCCAGGAAAGCGGGCCTGCTACAATGCGTCCGTGCCCTCGTAGCTCAACGGATAGAGTGTCTGACTTCGGATCAGAAGGTTGGGGGTTCGAGTCCCTCCGGGGGTACCAGTTCCTTTTGCGGCGCTAGAAAAGCGGCCGCCACTCCCCGTCCCCCATCTCGCCCGCCTTTACCAACAGCTCTCTTACGGATTGAGTTCAGAACCGAACTGCATTCGCGACACGTGGTGTCGTTTTATGCGAATTCGGTTACTAAACGTTGACGCGGCGTTTACTTACCTGCCACCATACCGGCTCGCGGGGCTTCCCCGGTAAATTTGGAATTCGAGAGGAAATCCCTCGGCGGGCTGGCACCCACCGAGGGCGAGTCGCAAGGAGAACGTTGACGCACCTTGCTTCGCCATTCTAGAGCGGCGAATTGGCGGTGAGCATGCTTTCCCAACAGCCGCGAGGCCATCAGGGAAAGCCCCAGTTTCTCCAGCGACCCGGAAAGGAGTGGGCCGGGTGCAATCTGCCGCTAGAGCGGCACCCAATGAAGTGACATCGGCATCTGCACCTCAAGGCGCGCGGCTTCGTTGCGCGCCCACGTTTCGCCTTCCCCAGGGAGGGCGGCCATTCGCATTTCTACTGGAGAAACCAGGCATATGACGCTTGCATTACACGGTAAGTCGCGCCGCCGGAGGACATGGCTCCTCATGGCTGCGCTGTTGGCCATCGTGTTCGGGATCAGCGGGAGCCTCATGCTCAACCGCGACGCATCCCTGGCATCCGGCCCATCAACTATTTATAACGCGACGGAGTCTCCGCTTGCGCCGAACTACCCGAGCCAACCATTCCAGGCC
>JBDTNM010000091.1:0-11197 GCA_039933735.1 bacterium
GCCGCAGGCGGCGGGGTCGTCCCGCCAAAGCTCACATGCACGTCTTCTCGCGCCGCTTCTTCCGCTTCGTAGAACTCGGCCGCTTCGAAATGGAACATGCCCGCGACGATCGAACTCGGCACCGTTGCCGTCTTTTCGTTGTACGAGCGGACGTTCGAGTTATAGAACTGGCGCGCGTAGGCGATCTTGTCTTCGGTGTCCGTCAACTCGCGCTGCAGTTCGAGGAAGTTGGTGTTCGCCTTCAGGTCCGGGTAGGCCTCCGCGACCGCGAACAGGCTGCGAAGTGCACCCGTCAGCATGTTGTCGGCCTGCGCTGCCTGGCCCGGCGTACCGGCCCGGTCCAACATCGCCCGCGCGCGGGTGACGTTTTCCAGCGTCTCTTTTTCGTGGGCCGCGTAGCCCTTCACCGTTTCGACAAGGTTCGGGATCAGGCTGCTACGACGCTTCAGCTGAACGTCGATGCCTGCGTAGGCTTCCTTCACACGGATTCGACCGCGGGCGAGACCGTTGTAGACGCCGAACAGCCAGAACACGAGGAC
Organism: bacterium; assembly: GCA_039933735.1. Classification (GTDB taxonomy): domain Bacteria; phylum Chloroflexota; class Dehalococcoidia; order Tepidiformales; family Tepidiformaceae; genus Amarobacter. Next base: position 540 of record JBDTNM010000091.1, read on the forward strand.
CAGCACGACGACGGCGATGACAATGAGCGTGATAATCAGGGCCACGAAGAAATTGCTCCTGGCGGGGTTGAGGCGATCCTAGCACAGCGAGTGGAACGGGCCGGGATAGGTCGTGAGCGAGCAACGAGAACGCATCCGCCAAACCGTCCTCTCCGCTGCCGAACGCCTCACGGCTGTTGCAGCGGAAGTACGCCGGCTCAATCGCCGCGACGACTTCCTGCGCGAACTCCGCGAGCGCGGGAACTGGCTGGCGAATGGCCCGGCCGAACCGCCTCCCTGGGTCGAGCGCTGGAACAAGTATTGGAATGACCTCGCCAAAGATCCGCCTTACGGTGCCCTGCTCGCGGAAGAACGGGACGCCCACGCGGCCCTGCACTCGGCGGAATTCGAATCAGCAATCGAACTCCTTCGCTTGCGCTTGGCGGGCGAACCTGCCGATTGGGCCATCGCCTACCTCGAAGCCGACCCCTGGTACTTCCGCTCTGGCTACCTCAAAACAAGCTTATCCCGCTGGCTGCGCCAGGTAGAACTCACGGATGCCCAGCGGGATTGGCTGCGTGACACGATCCTTCGAAACCTGCCGAAGGGCTCGCGCCTGGACTTCACCGAAACGCGAAAACTCGTCCGTCGCCTCGACACGCCGCAGTTCCGCGCGAAACTCGATCGCCTGACCCATCACCGAGACCTCAGCACCGTCGACCGCGCCCGCCGCCTCCTGACTTCCTGCGTCCTAAACGACACTTCAGGCCGCGACCTGCGCCAGGGCTCCGTACCACACATCGGCTCCCCCGCGCCCGCGACGGAGGAGTCGGGAGAGAGGGTTGGGGGTGAGGGCTGGGGCGCCCGGTAGGTCGAGAACTCATCGGCCCGCGGATCGACGCCCCGAGCTAGACTACCGGGCCGCGCGAAGATGAGCGACAGAGACGCGATTCGGCGAGAGCTGGTAGTGGCGGCGGGCGGAACTCCCCGCGGTTCAAGCATTAATTTACAGGCTCGACTCTGCAAGATTGCGTAGCCGTCTTGCGGGGACATTTTCACGTCGGATTGGCTGGCCAATGTATGCCGGAGTCACGTGCCCAAGGCAGCTCGGACCCCGCCCGCGACCTCGTCGAGGTCATCCCGGGTTGGCAACTTGTAATAGGCTCGATTGAAGCGAAATCCGAAGCCATCGCCCGCGAACCGGGGAATGACGTGGAGGTGCAGATGAAAGACCTCCTGCCCAGCGGCCTCCCCGTCCGCGACCAGCAGGTTGACGCCTTCACAGCGGGGCGCGGCAACGCGTACAGCCAAGGCCAACCTCTGAGCGACGGTCATGAGGTGTGCTGCAAGGGGAGCCGGCGTGTGTGCGAAGTCGGTGAAATGTTCCCTGGGGACGACGAGCAGATGACCGGGATTGACGGGTTGGATATCCATGAATGCAGCACTGATCTCGTCTTCGTAGACAATGCTGGCCTCGGTGTCCGCACGGAGGATGCGGCAGAAAACACAGTCGTCCACGAAACTGCCTCGATGGCTGGTCCGGCGCATTCGCGACGCCGTGGTGGACCGAACTCAACAGCCACTGGCGCCGCGTCCAAATCCTACAGCAGCACCCCATCCGCCAAAAGGTCCGCCACCTCGTCCATGTTCAGGCCGATAATGCGTTCGCAGACGTCGAGCGTGTGCTCCCCAAGCAGTGGCGCCGGGCCGGGCACGGAACCAGGAGTCGCCGAGAGCATGGCCGCCGGGCCATCGTGGGCCTCGCGGCCCGCATCGGGATGGTCGACGTACTGGTAGTAGCCGCGCGCCCGGACGTGCACATCGCGGTCCAGCAAGTCCTGGGCGTTCTGCACGATGCCGGCGGGCACGCCCGCCGCCTGCAGCTTTTCCGTGACTACCATCGCCGGTTCGCCCGCTGTCCACGAGCCAACGAGCGCCTCCAATTCGCCTTCATGCTGCTTCCGGGCGGCAAGGGTCGCGAACTTCGGATCGTTCGCCATTTCTGCGTGACCCAAGACGCTGGCCACGGCTGCCCATTCGGCGTCGCTGCGGCAGGCGATGGCCACCCAACGGTCTGGCGAATTCACCGACTCAGGGTCATCGGCGCAGCGGAACGCGCCATGAGGCGCAGCGCCCGGACTTCGGTTTCCGGTGCGCGAGGGGTTCGTGCCGTTTATGAGGCGCTCCGCGACCGCTGTGCCAAGCGTGTTCACCACCGACTCGATCTGCGGGAGTTCAACGCACTGGCCCTTGCCGGTCCGGTTGCGGTGGCGCAAGGCCGCGAGCATCGCCGTAACGGTGTGGCCCGGGTTGATGACGTAGTCCGGATAATTCGTGCCGATGCCGAACGGCGGGCGGTTAGGGAAACCCGACATCTCGCTGATGCCGGTCACTGGCGTCAGCACCGCACCGAAGCCGAGGAAGTCCCGGTGCGGGCCTTCCAGGCCCTGCATGGGCGCATAGGCCGCGATGATGCGCGGGTTAACTTTCGAAATCTGGTCGTAGCGCAGGTTCCATTTGTCGATGACGCGCGGGGTGAAGTTGGTCAGGAAGAAGTCGCTCTTCTCGATCAGTCGGTAACCGAGTTCCTGGCCCTTCTCCGTGTTCAGGTTGAGCTGCAGCGAGAGCTTGCCGGTGTTGAAGTTGTTGAAGTAGCCGCTCATGTTATAGCCGGACTTAGGCGTGCCATCCGGATTGAGCGGCGTTGGTGCTCCGACGCGCAGGCCATCCAGCTTCGCTTCCGATTCGACCCGGATCACTTCGGCGCCGAATTGCGAAAAAGTGTTCCCGGCAATTGGCCCGGCACCGAACCACGAAAAGTCGGCGACACGGAGACCTTCGAGCGGTCGTTTCGGCATGTTTTGGACTCCTTAGAGGGCCGCGAGGACGGATTCGGTATGTTCACCGAGTCGCGGCGGGCGGCTGATCACGACCGGTGTTTCGGAAAGGCGGTACGGCGCCCCGGGAAACTCGACGGCACCGTTCACCGGGCTTTCCGGAAAGGTGACGAACCAGTCTCGCTCGCGCAGTTGAGTGTTCTCGGCGAGGTCCTTCGGCTGCGAAACGATTCCGATTAACAGTCGCCGCCTCTGGCCTTCTTCGTAGACCTCTTTGGCAGCCTTCCCGGCGACGAACGCTTCGATCTCGGCGTTAATCGCCGGCAGATGAGGCATCACTGACGTCATTTCCGCCGGGTTGGTGAGCAATTGAGTGAGGTAGCCGAGCTTCATATTGCTGACGATGGTGCTGTACGGCTCGGTATCGAGTACTCCGGCTTTGCCCTCCTCCCGCATCCAGTCCACGAGTGCAGGCAGGTCCTCCCCCGCGGGGGCGACGATGAATAGAAAGACGTAGCCATCGGCAGCCTTCAGCGTGCCCCAGCCGGGCAACTTCAGCGGAATCGACCCGAGCTCGCCCGTGCGAACGCGATTGCGTTTCTGGAAGTCCCACATCTGCATCGCCGTCTCTTGCGACATCGAGACCGACTCCTGCGCCGAGACATCTACTTGCTGACCTTCGCCAGTCGCCTCGGCATGGAGTAACGCAATCATCGTGCCCTGGGCAGCGTGGATGCTCGCCGAAACGTCCGCCTGGTGGCCGTAAATGATGTTCGGAGGGTCCGCCATCTCGCCTGCAAGCGTCATGATGCCGCCCATGGCCTGGCCGACAATGTCGGAGTAATGCCAGCCAGCGTGCGGACCGGTCTGCCCAAATCCCGTGACCGACGTATACACGAGTCCCGGCTTTTCTCCGTGCAGCGCTTCGAAGCCAAGCCCGCGACCAGCGAGGAATCCGACCTCGTTGTCTTCGAGCACGATATCGGCAGTGAGGGCGAGTTGCTTGGCCTTCGCCCGGCCCTCGGTCGTGTTGAGATCGAGCACGACCGACTTCTTTGACGTGTTGTGGACCCAGAACGCCAAACTTGCGTCGGCGTCGCCTTCGTACCCGACCACGAACGGCCCAGATCTGCGTTGGCGGCCGCCGCCCGGCGGCTCGACTTTGATGACTTCGGCGCCAAGATCCGCAAGCAATCGCCCGCAATACGATCCTGTCTCATCCGTGAATTCGACCACTCGGATCCCTTCGAGGGCACGCTCCGCCATGCCCTAGGCCTCCGGCACCGCGGTCACCCGCTGCTGAAGGTCATGGCCGATAATCTGAGCGGCCTGGGCCACGATGTCGTGCAGGATGTCAGCCGCCGGACGAATCTGGCTGAGCAAACCCGATGCCTGCCCGGCCGCATTCATCAGCAGGTCCTCGCGACCCGACTGCCGTGCCGAATAGATCAGGTCCTGGATGAGCATTCCCTGCAGGCCCATCGGCAGCGCCTTGATGTTCGAAGACTCCCACGCCTCGATCAGCGGGTTGGTGATGTTGCGCATCGTCTTACCGCTGTAGAGCCGTGTGATTTTCGTGTCTTCGTCTCCCGCGGCCAGCACGCGCTGCTTCTGCAACTCGGGCTGGTTCGCTTCAGCCGAAACGAGGAACGCGGTCCCGCACCAGACGCCAATCGCGCCCATCGCCAGCGCGGCCTCGAGCCCGCGGCCGTCGGCGATGCCGCCGGCCGCGATCACCGGCGTCGGCGCCACCGCATCGATTACCTGTGGAACGAGGGCGAGGGTCGCGATTCGGCCCGTGTGGCCACCCGCTTCCGTCCCCTGCGCAACCACGGCATCGGCCCCGATGCCGGCGACGCGCTTCGCGTTTTTCACATTTCCCACGAGCGAAAGCACCTTGGTGCCGTTCGCCTTCAGCCGGTCCATCCACGGGGCTGGGCTGCCAAGGCCCGAAGCAAAGACGGCGATCTTCTCTTCGATGACGACTTCCATCTGCTCATCGGACATACCGCCGCCAGCGCGCCGCGGAGCCGTAGCGGTGGCCGCCGGGCGAGGTGCTTCTTTCCATTCGATGCCAACATCCTGGGCCATCTTCTTCAGCCCGTCGTACGTCTCCTGCGGGATGAGGTCCCGCGGGTCGGGTGGCATCTCGCCGCTGGCCGCGCCGCCCATGTAGTTCGAAGGCAACAACAGGTCCACGCCGAACGGCTTATTCGTCATTGAACGGACGGTGTTGATCTCCTGGCGAAGCCGCTCCGCACTGAAGCCGGCGCCACCGATGACGCCCAGGCCGCCGGCATTCGAAACCGCAGCCACCAATGGCGCAGTTGCTACCGGGCCTGTAATTCCGCCGGCAACCGGGCCCATCCCGGCGAGGATGACCGGGTACTCGATACCCAACATGTCACAGAGAGCCGTTCGCAACACAGGTCGCGCCATGTGGCACCTCCAAATCACTGAATTGGCTCACTATACGAGAGAAGCGCGAACCTTTCAGGTTCGGTCGGCCACCCTAGACCGGCTTTGATGGCCGGGCGAAGATGGGGCCTGTGAACAGCCCCGTTACTCCCTGGGTCCTTGCCGGCCGCATTGTCGCGATCACTGGCATGGGCCTCACGGCCGCCCTCGCCATTCTTTCGTTCGTGGCGCCGTTTTGGCTCTGGGGAATCGGCTTTACGCTCGCGTTCTTCCCATTCTTCGGTTTGATCGCCCTGGTCGAGCGTTGGCAGTCGAAGCACGGCATGATTGGCCCCGAGGCCGAAGCGGAAAGTGGCGAGTAGGCACGTTCTGGCGGCTCTGATCCTCGCCAGCATGGGTGCCTGCGCCGCCTGTTCGAGCAGTTCATCCCACCACGAACTCGATCCGTACCTGTGCGCCCAGCAGGACGTCGGCGACAACTACCAGCAACTGATTGAAGGCGACGTTTCCCCGAACGACCTCGCCGACCTCGGTTCGAATCCTGCCAGTCGGGCAAGGGCATTCCGCGACGCGGGGCTGGAGCGCGGCCGCTTCGCACTGTTCAAGCAGGCATTGCCGAAGCCACCCTTCGACCCGCAAGTGAACGTGGTATGCCAGGTCCTGGAGTTCAAAAACTCCGCCCAGGCCACGGCATTCCTGAAGAGCCTTGACCCGGACCCATCTTCGCTCTCGGCGGTGACGTCCAGCAGCCTCTCTCTCGAAGGCGCGACCGCTGTCGAATCACCCATCGGCGACGCCCACGACCCGCCGTGGACTCCGGAACAATTGGGCCGGTCTTTCGACATCTCTGCGAGCAACGAAACCGGACAAACGCATATACGCGCCCTCGTGTTTCTTCAGGACCGCTTTGTGCTCTCCATCGTCGCGGGCGGCCCGGGCGTTTCTGCCAGTGTCGCCGCCGACATCGTCCCGGGGCTTCGGAGTTGCCTCGAGGCGCGACTCGCGTCCGCGGTGTGTCCTTCTCGCTAAACCGCCTACTTCGCCTCGACCGTCACCGAAGTGATCGTAATCGCCGGATTCGGCTTTTCGCCGGTGGTCGGCGAGTTCGCGATCGCGTCGACGATGTCCATGCCTGAAGTCACTTCCGCGAACGGATAGAACTTGTTGGCACTGGGGTTGTTGTAGTCGAGCGACGGGTTGTCCTTCACGTTGATGAAGAACTGGCTGCCGAATTCCGCCGCTCCAGATTGCTTCGCCATGGAGAGTGTGCCGCGCTTGTTCGCCAGTTCGTTTGGCTCGTCCTTGGTCGTGTATCCCGGGCCGCCGCTGCCGCTGGCCGTGGGATCGCCACCCTGGACGACGAAGTTCTTGACGACACGATGAAAGGTCGTGTCGTCGAAGTACCCCTTCTGGGCCAGGAAGACGAAGCTGTTGACCGTATTCGGGGCCTTGTCCGCATAGAGCTTGAGGACGATGTCGCCCTTCGAAGTCTTGAATGTGGCCGTGTACTGCTTCACCGGGTCCACCACTTGCTCGGCGGCCGTGAACTGCTTGGCGGTCGCGGTAGTGCTGGCGGTCGCCGATGGGTCGACCGTCGCTGAGCTGGTCGGAGTCGCCGTTGGAAGGTCAGCCGCCGGGTTGGTGCTGCGGGCCCGGTTGGAGAGGATCGCAACGATGATGATCGAAACGATTACCACCACGCCAACGAGCGCGAAAAGCCGCACGTTTCCGAGAATGCTCATCGGGAAGCCGGGCTTGTAAATCTCATTCGGGGAGGTGTTCCCCAGGGTATAGGAGCGACGGCGCGATGGTTCCTGCCGCAGGTGCTGCAGCTCGCGCTTCCGTTTTTTGGCCACGTTGGAAACCTCGATCGTCGGGCGGCCACGGTCGGCGGTCCGCTTTCAGCAGTATACGAATGCCCTCGATAAGGGCCATACGGGCGTGGAAACCGTTGATAAAGACGCGAGTTTCAGCTCGTTCGGTGCCCTAGCCGAGCCAGCTCTTCACGTGTCACGTCGCGGTCGTCCCAGGGAATCGATCTGTCGCCATAGACGATGGATTTTTCGTGTCCCTTGCCCAGGATCACCACGATGTCGCCAGGGCGGGCACGTTCCAGCGCCACGCGAATGGCCTCGCGCCGGTCTTCCACTTCGAGGAAGTCCTCTCCCCGAGTGCGGCCCGCGTTCTCCGCGTGACGGCCGATTTCGCGGACGATTTCGGCCGGGTCCTCGTTGCGTGGATCCTCACTGGTGAATACGGCGAAATCGGATCCTTCGGCCGCAGCCCGGCCGACGCCGAAGCGGCGGCCCGGGTCGCGCTCGCCAGCCGCGCCAACCACAACGATGAGCTTGCCCTGAGTCACGTCACGAAGCACTTCGAGTACCTTCCGCACGGCGTCTCCTGTGTGGGCGTAGTCGACGATCACCTCAAACGGCTGGCCGGAGTTGATCCGCTCCATCCGACCGGGTACCCCGGGACAGGCCGCCAGCCCCCGAGCGATGTCCTGGAGGTCAGCCCCGCAGGCTATCCCCGCCCCCGCGGCCGCCAGCGCGTTCATCACGTTGAAGATCGCCGGAAGCTGAATCGAAGTGTCGGCTCTGCCGTTCGGCGTCTCGATCCGGAAGTCCGAGCCATCCGGCCGCAGCACGATATTTCTCGCTACAAGCTCCGCCTCTCGCGCCTCAAGGCCAAACCGTATCGGGGTCGCCGATGTCCGCCAGAGCATCGCGTTTGCCGATGGGTCGTCCATGTTCACCACCGCGGACTTCGGGACGCCCTTGTCGGCGCTCGTCTCGAGAGCCGCAAAGAGCGTTCCCTTCGCTTCGCGATACGCATCAAACGTCTTGTGAAAGTCGAGGTGGTCACCAGTGATGTTGGTGAACACCGCCACGTCGTACTCCACGTGGTCGAGACGGTTCAGTGCCAGCCCGTGGCTCGTGCTCTCCACGATGGCGAACTCGCAGCCCGCATCCACCATCCGCCGCATCAGGCGCTGCACCTCGGGCGCTTCCGGGGTGGTCATCCGGTCGGTGACCTTTCCCGCCTCTCCCGGAAAGTACGTGTCGACAGTGCCAAGCCGGCCCACGATGCCGCCGGCCGCCTCAAGCACCGTGGTGAGCATGTGCGAGGTCGTGGTCTTGCCGTCGGTCCCGGTGATCCCGATGACTGTCATTTCGCGACCAGGGTGGCCATAAAACCAGGCCGCGGCACCGGCCAATGCTGGCCGGGTCTGCGGCACCGTGATCAGGGCCATGCCTTCGGGCAGCGCGCCAATTGCATCGGCGTGGTCGGCCTGCACAATCGCGGCCGTGGCTCCAGCCGCGGTGACCTGCGCCAGGAACTGGTGGCCATCGACGGTGAATCCCGGGACGGCAACGAACAGTGTGCCCGGCCGGGCCTGCCGCGAATCGTGTTCGAGGGCGTCGACGGTCGTGCTGCGCTCTCCGCGCACCAACCTGGCTCCTGGAAGTTCAACAAGCAGAGAGCCAAGTGTTCGCGGTTCTGAATCGGTCATGCGCCGATCCTATCTGGCGGCTGCCTCACTGTCCCCCGCGCCGGAACGGGTTCCACGAACGCTTGTTGCGCGGCTCCCAACCCCGCATCGCCTCGCCTACTCCCGCGACGAAGTACTCGGCATGCCCGCAATACGCGCAGGCGAACATTTCCAGTTCTTCTTTGTGTTGAAACGCTTCGAACAGGTCTCCGAAGATGCCGGGGCTGGAGCCCTCGTGGAAGCTCTTGATGCCCAGAAAGTACAACGGCCTCTGGCAACGGACGCATGCGATTGGCGATTGCTTTGGTTCAGCCACTGCACCACTCCTTCCGCGTTCGCCCGCCTACAGCGCCTGCAGAACATCCAGGAAATTCCCAAGCATCCTCGCGGTCGCACCCCAGATGAGGTCGTCGCCGAACTGGTAGCTCTGGAATTCGTACTCGCGCCCGTTAATCAGGCGCCGATCGGGGATCAGGTTCTTCGGATCCCGCAAATGCGCCAGCGGGACTTCCAGAAGGTACGCAACTTCGTGGTCGCTGAACTTCCATTCGTACGGGAATCGGTCGAGCCAACCCACGAACGGCGTAACGAGAAAGTTCGAGATGGTCACCATGTCGTCGAGTTGGCCGAGGACGTCAATGTGTTCCGGCTCAACCCCGATCTCCTCGTGCGTCTCTCGGAGGGCCGTCCGCAAGACAGACTCATCTTCCGGGTCGGTCGAACCGCCGGGAAAGCTGATCTGGCCCTTGTGGTCTCGAACCGATTCGGTCCGCTTCTGAAAGATGATGTGCGGGCCGGTCGGGCGCTCGTGGAGGATGAGCAACACTCCCGCCGGTGGCAAGGGCGGGTCCGGTGTCTGCGGGATGGGCTCGTATTCCGCGAGCAGCCGACGGACGTCTTCTCTCACCCGAGGCGCACCGCGAACTGGCGCCGCTTCGTCGATTCAACGAGTTCGGCCCAGATGCGTTCGGTGAGAGCTATCGCCTCGGCTCCCAGATTGCCCTCCACGGCCGCCTGCAGTGCGATCAATCCGCGGCGTACACCGTCGTTTTCCATTTGCAGAGTGGTCAGCCGCAGGTTCGCCGCGGCCGGAGTCGCAAGCGCGGCTTCGACATCCGCCCGCGCCTCCCCCGCAATCGGCAAACCGTCAGCCAACAGCTGGCGCGTCTCGCGCGTTTCCGTGACGAGCCGATCGGCTCCCCGCTCAGCTTCTTCAGCAGCCCAAAAGCTCAACTGTGCCGCGAGGCCGACTTCTTGTTGGCCGAACGAAGTCGTGACCTCGGGGATTACCTTCGAGATGAGCGTGATGCCAACACCCTGCAGGGCCCGTGAAAGATCCGGCTTCATGTCGCTTTCCCCATTGTGTGAAGCATGGCCTGGTCCTGGGAGTTGATCAGGCTGTACGCGCAAAGAAGGTGGATCAGTTCGCTGCTCTTACCTTCCTGGAAGACCCGCGCGCCCTTCAGCCAGATTCCCTGCAACTTCACGCTGTTGAACAGTTCCCACCAGTGCAAAGCCCCCCGGTCAGCTTTGAGCCCGCTTGCCGATTCCCACAGCTCGATGGCCTTCTCTCGCTCGACGATGCCGCCTGGCCGCCCATCACGCGCCCAGTGCCACGACTCGTTGAACGAATACGCCAGGTCTTCGATCGGGTCCCCAAGGTGCGCCATCTCCCAGTCCAATACTCCGTGGATGGACGCGTCAGGCTTGTAGAGAAAGTTGCCGACCCGGTAGTCGCCATGCACCACGCTTACACGTTGAGCCGGCGGCGGCGGGTTTGCCCGCAACCACCGAATCGCGGCCCGCGTGATCGGCTGCGGGCTGAGTTCTTCCGCATCGATGATCGCTTCCCAATGGCCGAGTTCCCGTTGCCACGCCGTCTCCACTGTCGGCGCGTCCATCACCTTCGCGACCGGCCCGGTGGTCCAATC
>JBDTNM010000092.1:0-11191 GCA_039933735.1 bacterium
AGCCGGTCGCGCGCGGGGGCGGGGCGGGTTACGGCATCACTTGCGAACATTTGTGCGAACTTTACAGCGGCGCGCCCGGATGCGCGAGGAGGCTTCCGTTTTCCACGGGGCGGAGCCGTTACCATGACCTCATGTCGGACACTACCTGGACGATCATTGGGCTGATCGCCGTCGTCGTGCTGGTCGCTGCGAACGGGCTCTTCGTGGCGACCGAATTTGCGTATGTGGCCGTGCGCCGCAGCCGCATCGAACAGCTGGCGAGCGGCGGCCAGTCACGGGCGAAGCTCTTGCTCGCATCGCTGCATGACCTCGATAACTTCATCGCGGCCACGCAGCTCGGCATCACGATGTCCTCGCTGGCGCTCGGCTGGGTGGGCGAACCAGCGCTCGCCCACATCATCGAACCGCCGGTGGGAGCCCTGGTCGGCAGCTGGGCACCGGCGATCTCGCATGCCGCATCGGTGACGGTCGCGTTCACCTTGATCACGACGCTGCACATCGTGCTCGGAGAGCTCGCACCGAAGACGCTCGCCCTCCAGCGCTCGGAGCAGACTGCACTGTGGGTGGCTGCGCCGATCGCCATTTTCAACCGCGTCTTCCGGCCGTTCATTTGGGTGATGAACACAGCTGGCCGGATGGTGGTCAGCCCGTTCGGCATCCACCCGGCGAGCGAGCACGAATCGAATCTGAGCGCCGAGGAACTCGAGCTGGTCATCGAAGCGAGCGCCCGGGCCGGGCTGCTCTCGACGTCCGAACTGTTGCTGGCGCGGCGGGCGCTGGAGTTCAGTGCCATTCAGGCCGACCAGATCATGGTCCCGCGCACGGAGGTCGTGGCGGTTGACTCGCAAGATTCGCTCGAGCACGTGCTCGACCTGGTGGATCAGCATCAGCACACCCGCTACCCGGTGTTCGAAGAAGACCTGGACCACATCCTCGGCGTGCTCGACGCCAAGGATCTGCTCAAGCTGGTCCGCCATGGCGGCACCGACTGGCGTTCGCTGGTCGTCCCTGCGGTGGCGATCCCGGAGTCGGTCAGCGTCGAAGTTGCCGTCCAGGCGATGCGCGCGAAACAGGTCCAAATCGTCGTCCTGATCGATGAACACGGGGGCACGAGTGGCATTCTCACGGCCGATGAGGTGCTTTACCGCCTGCTCGGGCGCTGGCTTGGCGGTGGCCGCCAGCAGACCGAGACGGTGCGCACCCTGGCGGCGGGCAACCTGCTGGTCAGCGGCCTCGCGCTCATCGCTGACGTCGAAGATGCGACCCAATCGCAGCTCGCGAGCGAGGACTACGACACTATCGGCGGCTTCATCATGCATCGGCTCGGCCGCATCCCACGGGTCGGTGACCGGGTGGAAGTGCCCGGTTACCAGTTCCGGATCATGGCTATGGACGGACGCCGGGTCGACCGCGTCCTCGTGGTCAAGCAGCACGCGAAAGAGCCCGTCGAGGCGTGAGTAGCGTTCCGGAAGGCTAGTCGAGCGCGCCTGCGGCGAGGTACTCCACCACCTCTTCGTTGCTCAGGCCGAGCAGGTCACGGAGCACGTAGTCGTTATCCTGGCCGAAAACCGGCCCGGCCCGGCGCACCCTTTCCGGAGTCTCGGACAGGTGAAAGCGCGAACTCTCAATCGTGATCGTTCCAAGTTCGGCGTGCTCGGCCTGAACAAAATGGCCGCGGGCGGCGAGTTGCGGGTCAACTCGCAGGTCTTCGCTATTCGCGACGCGATAGGCAGGCACTCGATGGCGTTGAAGCAGTTGCTCGAGCTCATCCTGGCTTCGTGAGGCCGTCCAAGTGCCGAGGTGGGCCTCGATGGATTCCCGGGCGGCGAGCCGGCCCGAGGCGGATGCGTACATGGGCTCGGCCATCCAGGCGGGTTCGCCCAGAGCTTGCCGAAGGGAAGCCCACTGTTCATCCGTCTCGGTCACTATGGCGATCCACTTGTCCTCTCCGACACAGGGGAAGACCCCGTGCGGGGCAAAGCGGTCGGAAGCGTTCCCGTTGCGCCGAAGGACGCGGCCGTTCGTTGCGAGGTCGAGTAGCGCCGGAGCGAGGAATTGTTGCGAACACTCCGCCTGCGAAAGGTCGATGTACTGTCCCTGCCCCGTCCTGCGGCGGTGGTCGAGGGCCGCGACGATTGCGGCGGCCGTGTACTTCGGCGCGATGTAGTCGGTGTAGGCGCCGAACGGCCCGGCCGGCGGCCGATCCGGCCAGCCAGCCAGTTCGCCGAAGCCCGCGAGCTGCGCGCCCATCGTCCCGAAACCTGCGAGGTCACACCATGGCCCGGTCTGGCCACCGAGGCACGAACTGAGCATGATCAACCCGGGATTCACCTTCCGCAGCGACTCGTAGTCGAGGCCCCAGGCACGCATGGCGCGAGGCGTGTAGCTCTCCGTCACAACATCGGCCCATTGCACCAGGCGGAGTGCAAGCTCTCGGCCTTCCGGCACGGCCAGGTTCAGCGTCAGGCCGAGCTTCCCCGCGTTGACGTTCGCGAAGATACCCGACCGTTCCGGCCCCGGGATGCCTTCGAAACTGGGGGAGAGCGTGCGGGCGGTATCGATCCGGGTAGTGCTTTCGATCTTGACCTGAGTGGCGCCGTAGTCGGCGAGGTAGCGCGAGCCGGCCGGCCCGGCCATCACCCAGGCGAAATCGGCCACCTTCACGCCGGCAAGCGGGAGAGCCCGCGGCGCCCAAGGCCGCGGCGCGGTTGCAGCGGGTGTTGGCCTCGGTTCGATATGTGCGTCATCCTCGCCGATGAGCGGAGCGCGACGGCCGTACTGCAACGGGGTGGCCGAGAACTTCGCGAACGGTCCGGGATAGCGGACCGTGGCCCCAACTTCCGGGTGCTCAACATCGCGCCAGAAGTCACGCGCGGCGAGCTGGGGTGAGGCGGCGATGTCCTCAGTGGTGCTCACGGGCACGAGCAGCAGGCGGCGCTCAAGGGCGAGATCGAACAGCTCTTTCTTCGTGTGGTCTTTCGTGAAGGCTCCTATCGCTTCGATGCAGCGTTGCAACTCGGAGAGTGGCTCCACGCCCTGAGCGATGAGGCCGGTGTAGTTCAGCCAATCCTTGTCGCGGGTTGCTGCATCCACGTAGCCGCGCTCGAACATCAACTCCATCAGCCGCCGGGTGAAAGGCCCGATGGCGCTGCCGAAGAGGAAGGTGACGGAGACGTAGCCGTCCTTCGCCGGCTGGACGAACTTCAGGGTCAACGGCCCCAGTTTGAGTCCGCCCGAGAGCCGCCGGATGCCGGCGTCCTTCCAGGCAGCAGAGAGGGCGTAGGACTGAGTGGCCATGATCATCGCTTGCTGCGCGGAAACATCGACGTGTTGGCCGAGCCCATCGCGTTCCCGGGCCGCATGCGCCATGAGCGCACCGACCGCGCCTTCAGCGCTGGCGTGGAGGAACCCCTGCGGCAGGGTGATTCGCACGGGGGGACGGTCGTCGTCGCCAGTCATGTCGAGCACGCCTGAGGAGGCGACCACCGTCAGATCAGAAGCCGCCCATCCTGCGCGCGGCCCGTCCGCTCCGAACGCTGAGATCGAGACCATCACCAGCCGCGGGTTCAGCTGGCGGAGCGCTTCGTAACCCAGCCCCACGCTGTCCATGAAGCCGGTGGCAAACGACTCGATTAGGAAGTCGGAGCTTCTGACCAATTCGCGGATCCGGTGTTGGCCTGCTGCCGTTTGGATGTCGCAGACGATTGAGCGCTTGCCACGGTTATACGCCCAGAACCAGAGGCTCCGTTCCGGGCTGGGATCGTCGTGAAAAAACGGACCGATCGTGCGCGCAGAAGACCCGGTTGGGGGTTCCACGAGGATGACTTCGGCCCCCAGGTCTCCAAGGATCTGGGCGCACAATTGGCCCCGCTCATCGGTCAGGTCCAACACGCGATAGGGGCTCAGCAATGCACCACTCCCATCCGCTCGAACTGCGCGGGAGTATGGGCAACGCGAATCGCTCGGGCAATGACGGCCCGCTCGCGCCTAGTGTTCTTCCCAGCGGTTGAAGAAGTCCTCAATCGTCTTTCCGGGCTCCGGCTCGAACACCAGGTCCTGTAGCTGCATCCCGTTGATGCGGTCCAGGCGAAAATCGCGGAAGTCATCGCGCAGTTCGCACCACGCCGTCAGCGACCATTTGTTTCCCCAGAAGAAGAGGCCAATTGGACGGACGGTGCGCTCCGTCCGCTCACCCTTGCCGTCGCTATAGTCGAGCCTCGTCACGCGCCGTTCGTCAATCGCTTTGCGCAGATCGGGAAGCGCAGCAGCGACTCCCTGGGGGACGTGGAAGGCGGGGGCGAAGAGCCGTGACCCAATCAGCCGGGCCTTCAACTTGTCGGGCAGGGCAGCTTCGATCCGGGCGAGCGCGCTTTCGGCCGCTTTGGCCAGGCCTTCATCGGCCCAGGAGCTGACGACGCGGGTACCCAGGACCAGGGCTTCAATCTCTTCTTCGGTAAACATGAGTGGTGGCAGGTCGAAGCCTCGCCGGAGCGTGTAGCCCACCCCGGCCTCGCCTGCGATCGGTACTCCCGATCGCACGAGGTCGGCGATGTCGCGGTACACCGTCCGTTCGGAGACCTCCAATTCCTGGCCGATGGCCGCCGCCGTGAGCACGTGCCTTCGTCGCAGGAGTTGGATGATCTGGAAGAGGCGGTCGGCCCGGCGCATGGCTAGGCCATGCCCTCGGGGTGGTATTCGACCAGCTGGACGTAGTTGCCGTCGGGATCGAGGAAGGTCGAAATCAGGCCGCCCCAGGATTCGCGGCCTTTGCGCCGGATGAACGAGACGCCCTGGGCCTCGATCCGCGCCTGCTCCGCCGACAGGTCTTCGACCACGAGATTAATCAAATAGCGATGCGGTTCCCGGGCTCCGCCGCGGACTGCGCTGTGGAAGTCGAACGAGAGGATGGCGCCGCCGGCTTTCACGGCCATGCCCATCATTTGCTCTTCTTCCAGGCCGAGCGTGTCGCGGTAAAAGTGAAAGAGGTCACGCGGCCGCTCGCTGGTGAGGTTGAGCAGGAACTGGGAGACGCGCATTGCGGGCATAGTACTCGCGGGCATGAACTTACTCCTCGGGGTTGGCGGTGGCGAGTTCGGGTTTGAACTGGATGAGCTGAATGGTGTTGCCGTCAGGGTCGCCGAAGGTGCTGATGACGCCGCCCCACCATTCGAGACCCTTGCAGCGAGTGAAGTTCACCCCGGCCGCCTCGAGCCGGGCGTGCTCGCCATCGATATCGGTGATGTGCAGGTCGATGATGGCGCGGGCGCGCTCCTTCGTGGCGCCGCTCACCTCGCTGTGGTCGACGACGAAGAGGGTGCCTCCGGCGCCGAGTTTGAATGAGCCGTCACCCATTTCATCGGGGGCTAACTGGACGATGTCGCGGTAAAAGTCGCGGAGGCGGTCGGGCTCACTGCTGGCGAGTTGGATTGAAACGCTGGTGATTTCCATGCTGGTGATCCTTGGGTATGAGTTCGGCGGGGCGGTGCGCCCTTTGGATGTCCGTTCAGCTCAGGCCGTAGCGAGGGTTTCCTGCGGCGCCTGGGCGAGTTCGGGCTTGTACTGGATGACCTGGACGAGGTTGCCATCGGGGTCGGCGAAGGTGCTGATAAACCCGCCCCAGTGCTCGAAGCCCTTCTCGCGGCTGAAGTTCACGCCCGCGGCCTTCAAGCGGGACTGCTCGGCGTCGAGGTCATCCACCCAGAGGTCGAGGATGAAGCGCGCCGGCTCTTTGGTTGGCCCTGAGATGTCGGAGTGGTCGACGATCGAGAAGGTGGTGTCCGCTCCCAGTGCGAACGAATCCGGCCCCATGTCTTCGCGGTCGGGCAGACCAACTACGTGCTTGTAAAAGCCGTAGAGGCGGGGCACGTCGCTGGTGGCGAGCTGGATGAATGAGTGAGAGATGTTCATGGTCAGGCTCCGTTGTGAGGTTGTCCAGGGAGGCAATCCCCCGTGGCCCCGCCATCATGCATGCCCGCTCCTGACACCATTTTGTCAGGGCCTCAAATTCACTTTCGCCACTGGTGACAGCATCGTGTCAGGAGAAAGGCGGGAATACCAGCGAATGTCTGCGCAACGCCAGGGTTCGCGATGTGGATGCTTCATTCCACCCGAGACCGCGGCGCCAGCCAGGCTACGGTGAGCATTCCGGCGCAGAGGACGGCGCTCATGGCGATCCCGGTGGCCGCGCCCGCGGAGACGAGAATGTGGCCCTGCACCCATGGGAAGACGAGGCCTCCTGAGTTGCCGATCGTGACCATGGCGGCGGGCGCATTGCCACGGCCGGAGCCCGCGGCGATCGCCATCGCAGCGGGCCAGATTGGGCCGAACGCGAGGCCGGTGGCGAATGCGGCCGCCACTGCGAGTCCGAACGACTGGTTCGCCGCCGCGATGCCGGCACTCGTCACCATTCCCAGGGCGATGCTTCCAAGCAGCACACGGCGCGCCGAAACTCCCCGCCCGAAAAGCCAACCGGAGACGATGCGGCCGACCATGAGCGCGCCCCAGTAGCCCGCGGTGACAACGGCCCCGGCGAAAATGCCCGCGTCGAACTCCCGGTCCGAGTAGGTAGCGACCCAGGAGCCGAGGCCGAATTCGGCCCCGACGTAGAGAAACAGGACGAGCCCCATGACGACCGTTAGCCGCGACAGCCGGCGATCGGCATGGTCCTCCATGCGCGAGGCCGGCGGCTTCGGGCTCAAGATCGTGAACAGTCCGCCGGCGAAGGCGAGTGCCGCGATGCCCGCATAGACCAACGCCCGCTGGTCCGCTCCGGCGGCGAGGACGGCGCCTGTCCAGAGCGGTCCGACGATGGCCCCGACCGCGAAGTAGAGGTTGATCCGGTTAATGCCCTTCGCGACATCGCGGCTGACTTGCGAAACAAGCGTGTGTACGGCTGCCACGAGGAGGCCATCGCCGGCCCCGATGAGCACTACGCTCGCAACGCCGACGGCGAACGCTTCGGCAAACCCGAGAGCGAGGCAGCCAACGCCGACTGCAGCCAAGCCAGCCGCTGCCAGGGCGCGTTGGTCGAAGCGGTGGAGCGAAGTGGCCATCGCGGTGGAAGCGATGATCGAACCGAAGAACAGTGTCGAAAGCAGCAGCCCGGCGCGGTCGAGAGAAACGCCGAAATCCGCGGCGAGGATGGGCAGTGCGGGACCGAACGAAGTCGCGTAGACGCCGGTGACGAAGAGCGCGAGGCAGGCGGCTGCCTCCAGCCGGTTCAGTCTTCGATCCGCCGCGCGATGCGCCCATCCCAGCGCATCCATTCAATCCTGGCGGACGGCCCGCGCAGGAATTCCGCGCGCTCGCCCTTGCGAGGCCCACCGAGCACCGCGGTGGCATCAGGCGCGGTGAACACCAGTTCGGCCGGCGGCAAGGGAATGGGGCGGTGGCGGCGTTCGGCGAAGCCCCGTTCCGGCGTCGCGTCGGTAACAGTGAGCCTTCCGTCGAGGAGTCGCACTTCGAGGCGTGCGAGCACGGACTGATAGACGCCTTCGAATTCGCGCCCGTCCGGCTGAGGCGAGAGCGCCACCGGGTCGGGCTTGGCGAAGCCGAGGAAGTGCTCCTGGCAGGCGTCGGCGAGGGTCTGGCGAGTTTCGCGGCCGGTATCGGAATTTGTGAGCACAGAGACGGCGAACCGCTTCGCTGGCACCAGTTCGAAGGACGAGAGGTGGCCGTTGGTCGCGCCGCCGTGCTTTACGAGCTTCTGGCCGTCGCCGGCCCAATCGAGCATCCACGAGACGCCGATCGATTCGCACATGCTGCCGGCAGGTCGCTGGACCTCCTGCATTGCGGCGATTGACGCTCGGCTGAGGACGCCGCTTTCGCGGGCTTCGCCGAGGTGCAACGCGGCATAGCGCATCTGGTCGATCACGTTGGATGTGACGCCGCCGCCGGGGGCGATGCTGCGCGGGGTGTTCCAGGGGCGGGCGACCTGGGGGCCATCGCTGGTGACGATATGCCCGGCGGCGACCCGATGAGTAATGCACTCTTCGGGGAAATAGAACGAGCGCTCCATGCCCAGGGGCTCAAAAATCGTGTCCCGAATCACCTGTTCGAACGGGCGGCCATGGATGGTCTCGACGATGTGGCCGGTCACGTAGAAAGCGGCGTTGCTATAGCTGAACGTGTAGCCCGCGGGAACGAGTTGCGGCGAATTCGCCATCTTCCGGACGATGATGGCGATGGCGTCATCTCCGCGGCCAGTGTCTTTGAAGTAATCGCCGACGTAGCCCGCGTGGTGCGTGACAAGGTCCCGCACGGTCAGTTTTGCGGCGTCGTCTTCGGATTGCAGCGAGAACCATGGAAGGTACGTGCGGACTGTGGCGTCGAGGTCGACTTTGCCCGCTTCGACCAGTGCCATCAGGGCCGTCGCGGTGAACGTCTTCGAAGTCGAGCCGATCTGGAAGAGCGTCTCTGGCGTTACAGGCAGCGGATGTTCGACGTTCGTGACTCCAACGCCGGCGGCGTAGATGACTCCCTCATGGAGGACACCGATCGCGGCCCCGGGCGTTTGCAGGCGGGCGATCTCTTCTTGGGCGTAGTGGACGAGCGGTTCGGGCAGCGGGCGGACTTCCATGGCGCGGAAGTATAGCCAACAGTTCCGAGTTCCGAGTTCCGAGTTCCGAGTTCCGAGTTCCGAGTTCCGAGTTCCGCGAGATTGCCAGCGCGGCGCGGTTTCCCGCAGTATCACGGCGCAGTTCAGCGAAGGAGACTCCATATGTCCGAAGACGTGCTGTTCGAACGCCGCGACGACGGCATCGGGCTGATCACAATGAACCGGCCCGACAGCCTGAACGCCATGGGCGGGAGACTGGTCCCGATGCTCGGGGAGCTCCTGGACCAGTGCGAGCATGACCGGGCTGTCCGCTGCATCGTCCTCACTGGCAATGGACGCGGCTTTTGCGCGGGCGGCGATGTACGCGGGATGCAACGCAGAAACGACAGCCAATCGGCGCCCGCCGCCGCGAGCGAAAGCAACTCGACGGCGCGGCTGATGGCGAGCCTTGAGCGAAATACGGCCGACCTTCGCCAGTCTCACAACGCCACCTCGCTGAAGCTGCATAACATGCCGAAGCCGACCATCGCCCTGGTGAACGGTGTCGCGGTTGGCGCCGGGTTCAGCCTTGCCCTCGCCTGCGACATTCGCATCGCCAGCGACAAGGCCCGCTTCGGCACGGCGTTCCGCAACGTCGGACTCAGTGGAGACTTCGGAGGTTCGTATTACCTCCAGCGCATCGTGGGCTCGGGCAAAGCGCGCGAGATGTATTTCACGGCGGAGATCATCGACGCTCAGAAGGCGCTTGAACTCGGGATTGCCAACCGGGTGGTCCCCCATGACGAACTCATGACGGAAGGCCTCGCGTTCTGCGCCAAGATCGCTTCCGGGCCGACGGCCACCTACGGCCGGATGAAGAAGAATCTCAATCTCGGCGAAACCGGTTCGCTCCAGGACGTGCTCGACCAGGAAGCCCTGCTCATGCGGATCAGTGGGATGAGTGCCGACAGCCGGGAGGCGGTCCGGGCATTCGTCGAGAAGCGGGAGCCTCAGTTCATCGGAGAGTGATCGCACCACGGAGGCACAGAGATTCGATCAGGTCACGGAGATTCGTTTGCGGGCCTCACGCTGCTGATGAACTTGAAGGAGCAAAACAATGGGACAGCTTGATGGATTGGTGGCGATTATCACTGGCGGCGCACGAGGCATTGGCGCCGGTATCGCCCAGGTGATGGCCGCCCAGGGCGCGAACGTCGCGATCCTCGACCTCGACGGTGAAACAGCAGCAAGCACAGCTGCCGCACTGCCGACACCGGGTATGGGGATGGCGTGCGACGTGATTCTCGAAGGGCCGTTGCAGGAGGCGGTGAAACAGATCGTCGACCGCTTCGGAGGGCTCGACATCTTCGTGAACAACGCCGGCGCCGGACGGATGCCACTCGACCCTTCGATCACTCCAGCCGCCGGCGGCTCCCGGGTCGAATCGATGGCCTCGGACGTCTGGGATGAGCAACTCGCCCAGAACCTGCGGAGCACGTTCCTTGGGACCAAGGTGGCGGTGCCCTTTTTGAAAGCGCGCGGCGGCGGTTCGATTGTGAACATCGCCAGTATCGCCGGGCAGACCGCCTCGCCGACGTTGCCCGCCTATGCGGCGGCCAAGGCAGGGGTCATCTCGCTTTCGAGGAGCTCGGCCCTGGAATACGCGCCGGCAAACATCCGCGTGAATGCCATCTGTCCCGGGTTCCTCTGGACTCGCGCGTGGCAAGGCCTCGCGACCGGGATGAAGATGACGGTGCCGCAGTACGCCGACCGCGACCCGCGCGACATCTTCCTCGAAGTCGTGAAGAACGGCGTGCCCTTGCGTCGCGAGCAGACCCCGGAGGACATCGGCCACCTCGCCGCGTTCCTCAGCAGCCCGGCTGGCTGGAATATCACCGGTCAGGCGATCGCGGTCGACGGCGGGATCACGCTGCGGTAGGCGGAAGTCACCAGCGCGGCTGAGAGCAGGGAGTTTCGGTCAGGTTCACGGCGGGGCGCCCCCCGGTCATCACGTTCACGGGACCCTTGAGGCGTGATGAACTCAACGTTCGGACCAGGCGAGCACGCGGAGGGCACGGAGGGTGTTCCAGCGGCTCGGCCGGCCGTCACCTTCTTCAAGTTCGAACGGGACGGCGCCGGGCTTTGTGTTTTCCAGCAGCCAGGTACCCTCGGGTTGCTGCCTTGAGCGCACGAGGTCGATAGCTTCGCGCATTCGCGGGTCCTGGGCCGTGCCAGCGGAGCGGAAGTAGTCCAGGGCGCGCAGAACGTCGTAGTACCAGTACACCGGGAAGGCGAACTGGAGGAATGCGGGATCGGCCACTTCGCCGGTGCTTCTCCGTCGGAAGAGCCCGCGTTCGAGTAGGTACTCCTCGCCGCGGCGCCGGGCCGCAATGGTTGCCGCCGAGCCGCCGGTCGCGCGTTCGTACTCCAGCAGGCCTTCGAGGACGTTGATGGTGGTGTGGAACGAGGAACGGATGGAGCCGTTCTCAACTTCGCAATTCCAGCCGCCATCCTTGAGTTGTTCGCCGAGCAACCGTCCGACGATGCCCTCGATGTCCTGGCCGAAGTGGGCCCCAAGCGCGACTGTGCGGCCGTTGATGCAGGGTTCCACTTCGCCATCGAAGAAGCGCTGGCCGGCATGCTCCCAGCGGCAGC
>JBDTNM010000093.1:0-11078 GCA_039933735.1 bacterium
ATTGCTTCGAAGCTGGCCTGGAGGCCCTTCGAGATTTCCTTGAGCACGAGTTCGTAGATGGTGTTCATCGCCCAAGCGTGAGCCTGGTAGGCAGAAAGCGCCGAGACCCATCTGGTCAATTCCCGCCGTCCGCTCTTTAGGTGGCCGTCTCCCATGCTGCCTGGGCAACGAAAGCCTGGTGAGAGTCTGTCTAAAACGATGCCGAACTGCGTTCTCCGGCGGGACGTCACAATCTGGAAATAAACACGCACACGAAAACCGAGGGGCCTCTTGCCCCCGTGTGATACAACGAAGCCGAGACAAGTACTTGAAGACTCCGTTTGAATGCGGTCACCCGAACCAACGCCGCCTGGGCGAGATGCCGGTCCAAACTGGTCTTCGTCAGCCCACCTGGACGTGTCAGGATTGTTTGGACTTCGTTCAACGGCCCCCAATGCTCACCACTGGGCTCTCATCGTTCCGGTTGTGCTGCGATGATAGGCCACGCGAACGCTAAATCGTGTCGCCGTCGCCACAGTCCGCCTCGTAGAACGGCATGCGCTCGCGCGAACAGATGAGCTGGACCCCGCCCGAGACTCGTAGATCACGTCGCGGCGGAGCCTCGCCATGACCTGGTGTAGGGTTCCGAATTCGGACGCAGCGGTTTCTGCTACTGGGCTTACCGCTTACTCTCGGGCCACAAAGCTGGTCTAAGAGGTTCCCAAACATGGAGTACGACGAGGTTGTTCTCGGTCGTCGAAGCATCCGAGGGTACAAGCCCGAACCCGTGCCCAGAGCTCTGATTGAAGAGATTCTCGGGATGGCGATGCGTGCTCCATCCTCGATGAACACGCAGCCCTGGAACTTCTACGTGATTTCTGGCGAGCCGTTGGACCGAATCCGGGCGGGCAACACCAAGCGAAATGAAGCCGGCGTGCCACATTCTCGCGAGTTTCGTACCGGTGAACCGTTCGCCGGCAAGCACCGCGAGCGGCAAATAGGCGTCGCCAAACAGCTGTTCTCAGCGATGGGGATCGCCCGTGACGACATGGATGGCAGACATGATTGGGTACTGCGAGGATTTCGACAGTTCGACGCGCCCGTCTGCATCATCGTGACCTACGACCGCGAACTTGCAGGGAGCGATGACACCCCGTTTGACTGCGGCGCCGTTGCCAATGCCCTGGTCAACGCAGCCTGGTCTCGCGGTCTCGGCGCCGTGATCAACAGCCAGGGCATCATGCAGTCACCGGTGGTCCGAGAGCACGCTGGAATCCCCGAGGATCAGGTCATCATGAAGAGCATCGCCTTGGGCTGGCCCGATGAAACTTTCCCCGCGAATGGAGTCGTGTCCGAACGAAAGGCTGTGGACGAGGCAGCCGTCTTCGTCGGCTTCGAGTAGCAGGAACATCCCGTTACGGCTGGAACAGCTCTATGGGGTTCCCTGAAGCGTCTTCGACAAGGACCTGTTTGCCGCCGAATCCGGCTTGCGGCGCAGCACTGGTCGCTAAGGTTTCAGCGTTCACTTAGGGCGCTCCATCTGCGGCAAGTCGTCCTCGCGCCGTGGCGGTGCCGGGCGGCGTTGCGGCGGCGGCGCACTCTGCACCGTGGTCTCCAGGAAGCGGCCGTCGGCGGCGAACTTGGTGATTTCTCGTCGGCCATCCGTTCCGGTCGAGACAATCCGCGTGACCGCAACCCACTTGCCGTCTTCGTCTTCTGCCCACGCGATCGTCCGGGGAAGTTCGGAGGCCGGCGTCGTCCTGCTCGTGCCTTCGACTTCGTCTTCGAACACGACCTTTCCCGGGTGGGCCCCGCCTGACGGCGAGGTTGCTCCGTTCTCGGGCAGGTTGGCCTTGCGCCCTCCGCGTGTCACTTGTAGTCGCTCGCGAGGATGGCGAAGCGGGCCGGGACCATGTTCTTGTATTCGTCGAAGCGCTTCGATCCCTGGGTGGTCACGTATATCTGGATCGTCTCGGCGACGTCTTCGGCGATCGACTTGGTGGCGTAGTCCGAGACATGGAGCTTGTCCTTATCCATCGCAGCCTTCCAATCGAGCCACCTGCCCTTGGTTTTGTCCGTGCCCCAGGTCTTATACGACCACGTGTGGCCGCTCTCATGGACCATGGTACCGCGCATGTACTCATCCGTCGGAAGCGCATTTGCTGTCTTGTCCGGGTAAATGGTCACGATTCCGGCCGCCCCGGCGGTCATATACGAATGGAAGTCCGGCGTCTTGTACTCGACCGCCCAGTGCGCGTCTTCGGGATTGGTGTTGGCGTTAAGCAGGATAGTCTTGACCACAGAGCGAGCCGCTTTCGCCACGTAACTGGCCGATTCGGCGGTTTTCTCAACTGTGTGATTGTGGAAGCCGGGAGTGGGCGCCTTTGGCGCGACCAATTCGATTTCGACGCCGTCCTTGAACTTAATCTTCCAGATCGAGGCATCGCCCTTCGCGCCCTTGAATTCGTAGTCCTTCTGCGTCGTTGGACCTTCGAGGGTGTATTCGACCTTCGCCGTCGTGACTGGTTCAGCGACCACGTCCGGCTGTGCGGTGGTGGCCGTGAGGGTGCCCTTAAGCGCCGCCGCCTGTTCTGTGTCGTTCTTCTTGCTGAGGTCTGCGAAGGAGGCGAAAAGGTGTTGCCGCGCAGCGGCCGAGAGCTGGTTCATTTCGCCACCGAGGAGGTTGTCCAGGACAGCCTGATCGTCCTTCGCCACCTTTGCCCACCCGGCGAGTCTGTGGACCCCGGCGATGGCCAGTCGGGCTGAGATCGGCTCCATCGAGAACGGGATCTCCGTCGCGCCCGGCGCTGCTCCCCATGCGCCATCCCATGTCAGGATGACAGCGTCCTTTTCGTGTGGGCCGGTACCGGTCTTGCCTAGCTTCACCGAGTCAGGGCTGAACGAAAGGCCCCAGCCTTCCGCCACCGCTTTCACCTTGTCCTGAAACCACTCCAGGAAATCCTTTTTGGCGTAATTGGCATCGCTGCTGAGTACGACGGGCGTGCGGCGGATGGTCAATGGACTCCCCGCGGCGGCGATTCGTCGGGAGATCACACGGTTTCCGACGCTGCCTTGAAGGTGCAACAATTGAGGATTGGTAAGCGTGGGCCCCCGGCCGATTGGGGCGGCTGGCTTGATGACCGCCTGGAAGGCGGCTGAGGGCGCAGCAGCGGTGCGCGAACGAGCGTCCGCTCGTTCCGGTTCCTTCTGTTGGCTCGCAGCTACTGTCGCCATCCATCCCTCTACATCGGGCGCGTCATGCTGACGTGGCGGGTCCATAGTACAGAGCGCGCGGCGACCTGTGCGAACTCGGCAAAAATCGTATCCCAGGCGAGAACCGATTAGCAGACAGGACAGGTGGACACGCCCGGTTCCTGAAGGATTTAACCCACACGAACGCTGCATCGTGTCGGCTCTCTTCACCGACCGGTCTTCTCGCTGCGCTATCTTCGACAGTATGCTTCCGCGTAATTCCGAGCGGCGGATATCGCAATGCCCGTCGACCCGCAGGCTTCTCACTTCGACCGCGACGCGGTGCTCGCGCGTCTGGAGCAGTCGTTGCAAACGATTGAGTGGGCGGTCAGCCTCGTGCCGGCCGAATGGACCCACAAATCTCCGTCCGGCACCAAGATGTCGAGCGATGAAAACGCATGGTCCGTCGCGATGAATCTCGCCCATCTCGTGTTGTACACCGAGCGACTTCCCTCCGCTGTGCTTCGAAGTCTGCTTGATGGGGGCGATGGAGTCGGAGACACCTGGTTCAGGGAGCCAGGCCCTTATGAGGCGCCCGCGGTTGAACTAGCGTCCCAGCCGGTGGCAGAGATCCTGCGCCGGCTACGAGCCGCGCGCGCGAGTGAGGTCGGTCTGGCCCTGAGTTTTTCAGAGTCCGCGTGGGCAGCTCCAAGCACCCGGGCCTGGGGCCAAGCAGGATATGGGCCACGGTTGCATAGCCCGGCACGCATCCTCTCGAAGTCCCAACAGCACACATGGGAGCATGGGAACTCGATCCTGCGGGTCGCGCTCTTCGCACCGCTGGAACTCGAGGGGGACTAAGGCTAACGCGGGAGGTTCTGGGTTCGAAGCAACCCCTACACGAAGGCACATTCGTGTGTTCAACTGACCCTATTGCGGCGAGGACCGCGTCTTGGCTAACTCGGCGCCGACTGCGCCGCCCGGCCCGCAGGATCTGAACTCAGATTGGCCCACCCCGTGCCAACGAACGTCTTGACCGCCGCCCTAAGATAACGACCCGGAACCTGCCCCGAACCGCCGAGTGACGCTAAGCGGCGTCAACTTCGCCCGCCGAAAACAGACCTTGATCCGACGCGCCGTCTTTAGAGAGGGCCAGCCCGTCCATAACTTCTGCTTCAGATAGGGCCTAGTGGCCGACTCTCGTACCGTGAACCAGTAGCCACCATGTTGGCCAACGATAAGAGTCCCGGACCAATTGAGTTCTGGAAAGAGGTTGAGCGACTTTCAGACGTGATCTTCTGGGAAGCGACCCAGGACGGGTTGATCAGCATTAGCCCCGGCGTCTCCAGGTTGCTCGGCCAGACACCTGAAGCATTGACCGCCCGGCCAAGTCTTTGGGCAGACCGAATCTACCCGCGTCATCCCGGCCGTGGCGGCGGCGGTCATCGCAAGTTGCACAAGAATGCCGCAAAGTTCTGGCGCGGCTGGATGCAGCGTTTGGGTTGAGTAAGTTCCACTGGTCAGAGCTGAACCGTAGAATTGTTAGGGAACCTGGAGCGGGAGACCCCGGAGCCGGACAGTGACAACTGAGTCAAACGCCCTTTTCGTCCGTAACGCGATCGAAGTGGCATGGAATACTTCGGGCAACTTTCACGCGTGGCGTGATTTCGTGACTTCCGGCTACGTGCATCACGTCTTCAATGGCGTCACCGATATCGAAGGCTGGCTCGCGGGCGCGGGCGGCCTGACTGCGGCGTTTTCCGAGATCAAGTACGAGATTCGGTCAGTCCTCGCCGACGGTGAACAGGTTTCAGTGCACTTCACGCAAACTGCGAAGCAAACCGGTGCCCTCGGGCCACAGCCAGCCACGGGCAAGCTGCTCCGGACGACTGGCGCCTTTTTCTGTCGAATGGAAGAGGGCAAAATCGCCGAAGATTGGGAGGTCTGGATGGCCCTCCCAGTCGTGAGACAGCTCATCGCCCAGGCTGCGACCTAGCCACGAACCCGTCATCGCCGAAACGTTCCCGGGTCAGGGTCAGGGCTGTCACCGGAACGACTTCTTTACCGTTACACATTTCACGGTGCCCTCGTGAGCCCGATGGTACGAGGGCACAGCGTGGGGAAGCGATGTCTCCCCAGTTGGGGTATCAGGTTGGCGACCGCGTGCTGTAGCAAGGAGTTCCATGTGCCTAAACCGGTTCGAGTAGTACAAAGCCACCCTCGACTCTTGCGACTGAGCGAACAGCGTGCGGAGAGTTTCCAGAACCGGGTCGCCGACGCGATCACCTGGTTCGCCGGGTCGATGTGGTTTGTGTATCTCCACGTGGCCTTATTCGCATACTGGTTATTGACACGAGGGTTCCCGTTCGGAGACCCGTTCCCGTATGGACTTCTCACCATGGTCGTTTCACTGGAAGCCATCTTTCTGAGCACATTCGTAATGATCAGCCAGAATCGGGCTGATTCCCGCCGCCAGGTCCTCGCATCGCATGAGTGGGAACTGGTGCAGGAAGAAAGCGCGCAGAACGAAGAGTTGCTCAGGATTTCGAATCAGCTCCTGATCTTGACGCGCGAAGTTCATTCACTCACTTCTCAGGTACACAGTTCGATGAACTTGGCGCCGCCCGGGACCAGTGTGGAACGGTCTTAGAGCGCCAGCGCCGTAGGTTGGCCAGGGTGCCGGCCCGGCCGAATTCGATCGGGACTGCGACGTACTCTTGGCAGTGGCGCCACCAACACGTGACACCGGGATCACTCCCCTCTTGCTACGGTGACAGATGTTTAATGAGCGACTGCCGTGGGCACTGACGCCTTCGGAAACCCACAAACAGTCGCAGCCCCTTCTCGCAGGTTTATCGCCGCGTCGCAGTGGCTCAACGTGAGAGCCCGGATGCCTCAAAGCTCCGGGCTTTTCGTTGCCCTCCGACGAACAAGCGCCTATGGCCGTGCCGTTGGCCCGCCTCGCTCTGTGTCCCGCGCTGCGCACCCTGAAGTTCGAAATCTCGTCATCGCTCACTGAAGCGCGGCTCCGAAGCCCACGAGAACTTCAGGCAGGGAGGATGTTTTGATTGATCCTGAAGAGGTTTTCGGGATCAAACTGCCGCTTGACTTGTCGCAGTCGTTCATGGTTCACGCCGTAAGCGGAGGCCACGCGGTCCTCCGTTTCATCGTCCGCCAGATAGTTTACGTACCCGCCAGAAGCCATGAACGGCTTCAGAGCGTCATACGTTTCCCTTGCCCATGCGATCTGGGTGCCGTCTTCGCTGGGGTCGACCCACTCGGACGCAATCAGCAGGTTGAAGCCAGGGGATCGGTGAGGGAACGCGGTCGCTTCCACTGGTACGCGGCTCACAGCTCCATGGAAGTGTTCCAAGAGCATGCCGCTCATCGGCGACGGACAGTTGGAAAACTGCTCGATCATCACGTTCATAGCGCCGTCGCTCAGGTCTGCCATGAAGCTGGACTTCCAGTAGTTCCGCGCGCCTTTTGGGAATCCGGCGTCGAGCATGGCATTGAGCGCCGTGTAGGGGATCGGACCGAGTGCATCCATGACCGGCGTGCCAAAGGCCCGCATCCGAGCGAAGTCGGCTTCGGCCTGTTCCGCGGTTCCAATGTGGCTGCAGACTATGGCGCAGACTTTTGCGCCAGAACCGTCAGGCGCATGCAGCAACCCCCCGAACATCACAACCTCGTCTGGCAGTGTCGATGTGAGGTCGCGGAAGAATCTGAGCATCTCGCCTGCTTGGTCGAATGGGAAAGCGATAACGCCGCCGTGGACGATCGGTCCAACCGGGTGAACATCGAATTCGAACGTCGTCACGACACCAAAGTTGCCACCACCGCCACGCAGCGCCCAATACAATTCGGGATTATCGGTCGCGCTTGCCCGGACCGCTTCGCCCGTCGCCAGCACAACTTCGGCCGAACGCAGGTTGTCGATTGCCAGCCCGTATTTGCCCATTAGATGGCCAAGACCGCCGCCAAGGGTGAGCCCAGCTACGCCAGTGGAGGAGATCACTCCGCCTGTTGTTGCCAGACCGTAAACCTGGGTGGCTCGATTGAACTCCCCCCAGGTCACTCCCCCTTGCGCTCGGGCTGTACCGTTCACCGGGTCCACAAAGATGCCTTTCATGGGAGAGAGGTCAATCATCAGGCCGCCGTCGCAGACTGCCCGCCCTGCGACGTTGTGACCGCCGCCGCGGATCGTAAGAGTCGTCCCCGAATCGCGACCGTAGTTCACGGCGTCGATCACGTCGGCGATGGTGTGACACTGCACAATCGCCGCTGGCTGGCAGTCAATAAATCCGTTGTGGACACGTCGAGCTTCGTCGAAGCCATCGTCTCCCGGCTCCAGTACTCCCCCGGAGACAATGGACCTGAGTTCCGCGAGCGATGAAATAGTAGGTGCCGTTGACATTCGTTCCCCCCGGCCGTCCGTGCCGTCCATCGACGTTTAGGGCGGTGGGCGCGGAAGCAATCCTAGCCTTCCCTACTGCGCTTGAATATCGCTTGGTCCGTGCCGAATTACTTGGCCTTCGTGGTTCCCCCCACGCTCCACGATGCCGAACGCCGGAATTCGAACACGAACCGCTCATCGTGTTGGGATTGTCCGGGTACCGCGCTTATCCCGGAGCAGCCTCGCCTCGGTGCTCCAACGGCCCGTCGTCATGCTCGCTTCCCAACAAGCTTGGCGACCCTTGTCAACGGCTGAGGCGCGCGTGACTCCAGAAACCTGGGCTTCCTGACGCCCGACTTTGCAGCTGGATGAGCGTGGTTCCTGCGGCGATCGGAGTCATTTTGGGGCGTTCTTAAGCGGGCGCGGCTGGACTTGTTGCCCAATCTGACCACCGACGTCGTGGAGGCCGAGGAGTGATTCGCGGCAGACTTCGGCGGAGGTCGTAAGCCCCTAAATGGATAGCGCCAAGGCCGAGAGATAGAGCCCGAGCCCGAACGCTGTGTGCGTACCCAGGTTCCGGATTCGCCCGGACCACGGGGCGGCAGTCTTCGAGCCGGCGATGCCGGCGCCGAAGGCGGGCTGCATCACGAACCAGGGGGCGGCGACTGTGGCAACGCCGACTGTCAGCGGCGGCAGGATGGTTGGGGAATGCGCCCAATCCAGACCCCAGACCGCAAGCAACAGGAAGGCGAAACCGATGCCGATGGCATAGTGCGCTATCCACCCCAGTGGACGTTCGCCGGGTACTGCGGCTGATGTAGAGATCCGCTGATGAGAGAATTGGCCCTGCGGAAAGTGACCGATCCAGCGCCCCAGCATCGCGTAGTCGAGCGTCGAAACATGGAACACTCGCCGGAGAAACAGGCTCCATGCGTCAATCAACGCGGAACCTCCAACTCCTATGAGTACACCGAACGTGACCAATTCGAATGTGTCAGACATGGTCTTCCTCCTGTGGTTGTTGGCGCTTCGGCAGCCTGCCTTCCAAGCGTCCTGGCTAAGCGAAAGACGCCTCCCCCGTTGCCGGGGAAGGCGTCCCTCCTGAGAAGTGCGCGGGACACTAGGCGTCCCGCTGGCGGAGGAAGAGGAAGGCGGCTCCAACGATGGCGAGCAACCAGCCCGTCACCAGTACAGCGGCGAGTGAAGTGGCGGAATATTCGGGTGCGTACTTCATCTGGCCGATGGTGAGGCTATCGAGGGCGGTGCCCGGCATCAGGCTGATGATGTGTTCCCTGGCCCAGAGTGGTGCGACGGCGCTGAAGATCTGCGGCAACCAGAGGATTCCCAGCACGGTGGTGATGCCACCCGCTGTGCTGCGAAGCAGAACACCGAAGGCGAGGCCAAGAATCGGGAAGAAGGCCATCGTGGCACCGAGACCAAACACCACCCAGCGTGCGTTGGGGTCAGCGAGAGTGGCGTGTGGCAGGCCATATGCGCCGAGAATGGTCTGGCCGACCAGGAACATGCTGATGGTCGTTAGCATGCCGACGACCAGGGTGATGCCGCCGACGAGCAGCAGTTTGGCAACGAGGATGCGGCTTCGGTTCGGCGTGGCCACGAGCGAGAGCCGAATCATGCCGCTGGTGTACTCCCGGCTCACGGCGAGAACGCCGAAGACCGAGAAGACGATGAGGGCGAAGATGTTCCCGACCATCGAGAAAAGGATGGGGTCGAATTCCGTGGGCCATTCGGCGTTGCTGGCGCCCATTGCGAAGGCCGCAATAGCACTGGTGGCCACGGAGAGGAAAAAGCCCAGTGCAAGGGTTAGGTGGGTTGCACGGAGGCTGGCCATCTTCGACCACTCCGATGCGAGGGTGTTGGCGAAGCTGGTGGTTCTGGTTCGATTGCCGGCTCCGCCGGTCACGGTGGAAGTAATTGCTGACGAGGTCATGACTAAGATTCCATTCCGACGAGCGCGAGCTCCGTCTTTGTTTTGGTGGCGTGGGTGGGGGTGGTCGCCTGGTATTCCTGGCTGCCCTGGGTGAGTTCCATGAAGGCAGATTCCAGGCTCGCCCGGCGGGGCGTAAGTTCGTGCAGTTCGATGCGATTGGCGGCTGCCAGGGTGCCGATGGCCGGCGCCTCCATGCCCGTAACGATGATGGCGCCGTCTTCGAAGCGAACGGACGCCCCGGCCTGCTTGAGTACCGGGCAAAGGTCGGAGGACTGTGGTGACACCACTCGGACATGGCTGCTGGTGCTTTGCTGGGTGAAGTCGGCGATGCTCGCATCGGCAATGAGCTTGCCGCGGCCGATGACGATAATGTGGTCCGCGGTGGCTTCCATCTCTGTCATCAGGTGGCTGGAGAGGAAGATCGTGCGGCCCTCAGCTGCCAACTCCTGCAGGAGCGAGCGAATCCAGCGAATGCCTTCCGGGTCGAGGCCGTTGACCGGCTCGTCGAACAGGAGGATTTGGGGGTCGCCTAAGAGAGCCGCTGCAATGCCGAGGCGCTGATACATGCCGAGGGAGAAGCCGCCCAGCCGTTTTCCCGCGACTTCGGTCAGGCCCACAAGTCCGAGCACCTCGTCGATGCGCCGCGACGGGAGGCCTCCAGCCTGGGCCAGCCAGCGAAGGTGCTGGTAGGCAGTGTGGCCGCCGTTCGCGGCTTTCGCATCCAGCAGCGCCCCCACCTGGGTCATCGGTGCGCCCATGGCGCGATAGGGCTTGCCGTTGACGGTCACCTGGCCGCTGGTCGGGGTGTCGAGCCCGAGGATCATGCGCATCGTCGTCGACTTGCCTGCGCCGTTGGGGCCAAGGAATCCAGTGACAATGCCGGGTTTCACCTTGAACGACAGGTGGTCGACGGCAACCGTTTCGCCGTACTTCTTCGTGATGTCGTGAACTTCAATCATGAGATGTTTCTCCTTCTTCGTTGTGTTGGGTTCGGTCGTTCGAGCAGAGGCGCCGGAACGAAAGGATTGGCAGGCCGAGGTCGCGGATGCGGGCGAGCAATCCATGGAGCGCGGCCTGGTCCATCGGGGGGCCGGTGAGGCTGGTGACGCCGCCGTCTTCCCGCCTCAACGTCGTGCCCTGTAACCAGTCAGCCCAACGGGCATCGAGCTGGCCCTGTACCCGGATCTCGTGAAGCTGGGAATCCCCGCAGCTTCCGTTGGACCCGTCGGTTGTGGTCATCGTTCGCACCTCCGTTGTTGCCCGCGTCTTGTGCCGCGGCGCAAGAACTACTCTGGCGTGCGAAGGCGGCCCTGCCGTCATCCGAAGGGTGCAACCTGGGGGTGTAACTTGAGGGTGTAGACGGGACCAGCCGGGCGAGAGAGACGGGGTCGAAACCTAGCGGTTCGCCTCAAGCAGCTTGAGTTCATTCGCCCGCGCGAGCGCCTCCGTGCGGTGGCTGACGCCGAGCTTTCCGTACGTGTTCGCGATGTGCCGCTTGACCGTCGGCAAGCTGATGACGAGAAGGTCGGCAATTTCCTGGTTCCGCATCCCGCTGGCAAC
>JBDTNM010000094.1:0-11046 GCA_039933735.1 bacterium
AGTGGAGCCGTTCCGTTCGGAGATGGTCTTCAATGCGTTTGAGCGGGTCGCGTTCGACCTGTTCCCCTGGTTGGCCGGTCTCTGGGCCGACCTGGAAGCCCGAACCCGCATGGCAGTCCGCCTCTGCGGGGCTGGCCCGTGCCTCTTCTGGATTGGGCGGGAGGGTGAGGGCCAATACATCGCTGAGCGGGCTGCGGGAGCCGACTGCGAAGTGATTCTGACGCGGACGGTGGCCCGAAAGTGAACGCGATCCTCGGCGGCTGGATGGCCGGGTACGCCATGGCCATTCTCTCGACGCTGGCGCTGACCTACCTCTGCATTCAGCCCGGGCCGCACAAAGCGATCCAGAAGTACCTGGATGTGCCGGGAGTGCTGCTTGCCGTCCCGTTTTCGATCGGCACGGGAGTTACCTGGACCATGGCCGGGATGCTCCTGGCGTCGTTCTATGAACTCGGGAAATTCGATGAGAAACCGGGCGCACTCGGGGCGCCAAGCTGGGTGTTCCTGTTCATCATGGTGGTTTTTGCGTGGTTTCCGCTGCCCATCCTGTTCATGTTTTCACGCCGCTACTGGTGGATGTGGATCGGGATGTCGCTGAGTTTCATCGGCCTGTTTGGGTGGCTGATGCCCGTGCTCGCGGAGCGATGATATACTCGGCTGACTCGTGAAATTCGGAACAAAACATTGGGAGGCGCGGCGTGCCGGGCACCATTATTGACATGCACCTGCACACCACCAGGGGCGCTTCAGATTCAATGCTCGACCCGGATGACCTGATCGCCGAAGCCCGGCGCGTGGGTCTTACGGGCGTGAACATAACGGAACACGACCGGATGTGGGAGTCGTGGGATCTCAGTCCTTTCCGCAAGAAGCACGAAGGCATCTGGGTCTCCAACGGCATGGAAGTTTCGACCGACATGGGACACATTCTCGCCGTCGGGCTGAAGGGCTACGCGGCCGGCATCCGACGCCTCGAGAAGCTCCGCGAAGTCGCCGATGAACAAGGCGCATTTCTGATCGTGGCGCATCCGTTTCGTCATTTCTTCGACCCGGTCCATTTCAAGCGCGAGGGCAAAGAGCCTTTCAAGCTTTCGCCCGAAGAAGCGGCGAAATTGCCAGTCTTCCAGCTCGTCGATGGCATCGAAGTACTGAACGGTTGCAACACGCCGCGGGAGAACTATTTCGCGTTGCAGGTGGCGAAGAACCTCGGCAAGCCAGGCACTGGTGGCTCGGACGCGCATTCGACCCAGGGCATCGGTTACTTCGCTGCCGTCTTCGAAGAGGACATCGAAAGCACCGAACACATGCTTAAGCTGATGCACGGCGGCCGGTTCTTCCCCGGCCGGAACCTGGCCGAAGGGAAGCTGAATAACTTCTGGGAAACCGCGGAGCCCATCGCATTCTACGAATGACCGCCCCTGCCATTGGACGGTTCACCAAGCCCCGAATACCATCGAGATAGTTCGAAGGGGAGTAGTCCCAAAGCGCACCATCGACAACCTCCCCCATCACCTGGGGCGGTGGTGCGGTCCGGAACAGGGTTCCGGGTGGACGAGACTTTCGGCCAGCCGCGCATTTAGCCGCGGGCCGGTCGAGGTCATCCCTCTGCCGTCCGTGGCGGAGGAGCCCCTGATGCCACCGAAAGCCTGCCCATTCCTGCGTGTGTTCTTCGGACGTTCCGTATGAGCGACGCGGCTTCAAAAGAACACTCGGCCCAAAGTTACCGCGCCAGTTGGCTCGTGATCGCGATCGGCGCACTCGTTTGTCTTCCGGGAATCGTGCTGCGACTTGCCGGAGTCCACGTGGACGCTGTCCTCGGTGCGTTCGTGTTCGGGATGGCTATCCTGGCGGCCGCGTTCCTTCTCAGTTGGGGCGCCGAGACAGCTGAACTCGACATCTCCCAGGGGCTATCGCTGGCGATCATCGCGATCATTGCGGTACTTCCCGAATACGCCGTCGACTTCATCCTCGCTTGGAAGGCCGGCGCCGACCCGGTGGAGGCCCAGCGCGGCCTGGCCGTCGCAAACATGACGGGCGGCAACCGGCTTCTCATCGGAATCGGGTGGCCGATTGTCTTCGCCATTTTCGTGTATCGCTCGCGCCTGAAGGAGCTGATCGTCAACCGCCAGCGCAGCCTGGAACTGGTGTTCCTGGCCATAGCGACGGGCTACGTCATTTTCATACCGCTTCGTAGCCACGTGAGCATCATCGACTCGATCGTGCTGGTCACGCTCTTTTTCGTGTACATGTACTTCACATCGAAGGTGGAGTCCGAACCGGTCGAATTGGTAGGGCCGGCGAAGGCGATGGGGCAATTGTCCAACCGGCCGAGGCGTAGCCTCGTGATCGGTGTGCTTCTCTTCAGCGCGACGACGATCTTCTGTTCGGCTGAACCGTTCGCGGAATCGCTTGTGCACATTGGCGAACGCTTCGGCGTCTCAGAATTCCTGTTGATCCAGTGGTTGGCCCCGTTAGCTTCGGAATCGCCGGAGGTGCTGGTGGCCTGCATGTTGGCCTGGCGCGGCCGCGCGGCTGCCGGAATGGGCGTCCTCATCTCGTCGAAGGTCAACCAATGGACGTTGCTGATCGGCACGTTGCCGATCGCGTTCCTTGTTTCGGCTGGCGAATTCGGCTTTACCAACGGCCTGCCGCTGGATGCTCGCCAGCGCGACGAGATCTTTCTGACGGCGGCCCAATCCGCGTTCGCCATCGCCGTGTTCATCAACCTGCGGATGGGCAAGGGTGAGGCCCTGGCGCTCTTCCTGCTCTTCGCGACCCAGCTGTTCATCACCAGCGAGCATGTGCGCGTCGTTTACGCCACGGCTTACACGTTGCTCTGCATTGCGCTTCTCATTGCGCACCGCACGTCGGTGCCCGGGACAATCCGAGATGCAGTCAGGGTGATGCGGGGACGTCCGCTGGACGAACCCGGGCCTGGCGACGGCCACACGGCCATCCTACTCGACGACAAATGAAGAAGCCCCGCGATATTCGCGGGGCTTCTCATCGTAGCTTGGTACGCCCGGGTGGATTCGAACCACCGACCTTTAGGTCCGCAACCTAACACTCTATCCCCTGAGCTACGGGCGCGTTACAGGGATTGGTGCCGAAGGTGAGATTTGAACTCACACGCCCGTACGGACACTACGCCCTGAACGTAGCGCGTCTGCCATTCCGCCACTTCGGCACTCGCGCCATTATCGTCTTGTATGCCTCACCGTTCAACCGGACTGCGCGGGCCTGAATGGTGGGCGGTACTGGACTCGAACCAGTGACCTCGTCGGTGTGAACGACGCGCTCTAACCATCTGAGCTAACCGCCCGCGAACCCTCAGTCTATGTCTGCGCCCTTCGCGGTTCAACCTGCGGAGCCACGCTGCTCAAACCGCCTTGCAAGTTCATATCAATCGGTAACGTGCTTTCTGCCTCTTTTGCGATTGACGCAGGTGCGAGCGACCTGCTTTCCAGCCGAATTTCATTGCAGCGATATTGCAGCCCCGTTTGTCGGCCCGATTCCCGAGTCGGTAATCTCTGGACATGAAAGCCCGGCCCCAGGCGACCGACATATCAAAAAGCGCCATGCTCTGGCTCTACCCGGGTTTAACAACGAGACGGCGACAGTACACATTCATTGCGGGAGCCCTGGCTGCCACAGTAGTCGTCCGGCTGGTTCTGGAATTCCTGTTCGAGCAGCGCGCACCGACATACATGCTTTTCTTGGCCCCGGTGATGGCAACGTCTGTTGTCTCCGGCTTCCGCCCGGCCCTCGTCTGCTGTGCTGCAAGCTGGTTCATCGCGCAGTTCTTCTTCGTCGATCCGGGCTACAGCTTTAAGTCGTCCTCGCAAGATGTCGTCTTCGCAGGAGTATTTGCGGCCGAAGGCGTTGTCATCGCCTATCTCGGCGGGAAGGTCCGATCTGGCTTTGCCCGGGTTTTCGCGCGGGAGCAGGAGCTTGCGGCCAGTGAGACCCGTCTGCGGGTCGCTCAGGAGGCCGCAAACATCGCGACCTACGAATGGCACCCCGGCACGGGCGCGGCGTTCTGGTCCGAAAACGCGGAAAGCCTCATGGGGATGACGCCAGGTTCGTTTCGCCACACCTATGAAGACTCACTCCGCGTCGTCCACCCGGAAGACCGTGCGTCTATCGACGAGGCGGCCGCGCTCCTGCTTCGCGAAGGAAAAAACAAGCTCACGTACCGCGTCGTTGATTCGAATGGTCGCATTCGATGGATCGAGGGGACCGCAACAGCCATTCGCACGCCGGGGGGTGCTATCGACCGTGTGGTGGGCGTGATGATGGATGTGACCGAACGCCGCCGTTCCGCGGAGCGAGCGCTTTTCCTTTCGGAAGCGACAGCCGAACTTGGCCTTTCGCTCGACTACGAGGCCGCCCTCGTGAACGTTGCTCAGGCCGCGGTGCCGGCTTTTGCCGACATCGCCGTCGTCTATCTTCGTAGCGCCACTCCGAACGAAGGCCGAGTTGTCGCGGCCATCCATAACGATTCGGAACGTCCCGAACTGCTCTCGCAACTCCAGGAATTGATTGGGCAGCAAGAGGGCAGCGTTCTTCATGCCCTCGTGCGATCCGGCGAATCGGCATTCGTGCCAGTGATTTCGGCCGAACAGGTTTTGGGAGCGGCGCTTTCGCCGGAGCATGTGGAGATTCTCCGGGTCATTGATCCGTCGTCGCTGATTTGCGTGCCGCTTGAGACTCACGGCTCCAAGCTCGGCAGTTTGCTCTTCGTCGATCGGGCAGGTCGCCACTTCGACCAGGACGATGTGAACGTCGTGACAGAACTCGGGCGGCGAGCGGCGTTCGCTATCGAGAATGCCCAACTGCTGGAGCAGTCGTTCGAGCGCGAAGCTGAAGTGATCCGCGCCAACGAATCGCTCCAACTCGTGGCTGACTCGGGATCCGAGTTGAGCCAATCGCTCGACTTGAACCTGACGCTGGACAACCTCACGAAACTCATCGTTCCGCGCTTTGCTGACGCCTGCACAATCAGCGTTGATGAGGGCGGCACGCTTGAGCGATTCGCCATCGCCGGTGCCACACTTGAACTCCAGCGCTTGTTGGAGGCGATGCCCAGTGACCCGGCGGGTGACCGCGATATTACGATGCAGGCTCGCCAGGTGCTCCAAAGCGGCCGCCCGATCTTCCTGCCGGAAATTCCCGGTGAGCTGCTCTTACGGCTTTCGCAGCTTCCAGAGCGCGCGGCGATCCTCGAGTCGGTGGCGCCCTCTTCGATGATCGTCATGCCGATGACGGTGCGTGGCCACACAATCGGTGTGATGTCGTTCCTTCGCACGGCGGATTCGCCCCATTTCGACCGGGAGGACCTTTCGCTGGCCGGGCAACTCAGCCGGCGTACGGCGTTGGCGGCCGACAATGCCCGCCTCTACTCGGAAGCGAGGCGCGCGAACGATGCGAAAGACGAGTTCCTGGGGATGATGTCGCATGAATTGCGGACTCCGATCACGGTGATTCGTGGCGGCGCTCGCGTCTTGAAGGCGAGGAATGCGACCCTCGACACCGACACGCGCCAGGGTCTCCTTGACGACATTGAACGGGAGGCCGAGCGACTCTCGCGGATGCTCGAAAACCTCCTCGCCCTCGCGCGTGCTGAACTCGACCGAGAAGTGATCCTCGAGCCGGTGCTGCTTCAGCGGCTCCTGCCGCGGCTGCTTGAAGGCCAGGGTTCCAATGCCGGGCGCGCAGTGAACTTCTCATCAGATGGTGAGTTGCCGGCGGTTGCCGCCGAACCCGGGTACATCGAGCACATCATTCGAAACCTGGTGGGCAACGCCATGAAGTACAGCCCTCCGGACGCGCCCATCGACGTCGTTGTCTCGGGTTGTTCTGACGGTGCAACGATCCGGGTCCTCGATCGGGGATTCGGTATCGCCAACGACGAAGCGAGCAGGATATTCGAACGCTTCTACCGGTCCGACCGCACTTCCCGGCTCGCCGGCGGTGCGGGCCTCGGGCTGGCGGTTTGCAAACGCCTGGTTGAAGCCATGTCCGGCGAAATCTGGGCGAATCCACGTGAAGGTGGAGGCCTTGAAGTTGGCCTTCGCCTGCCAGCATACGAAGAGGAGATTGACTTATGAGCACCGAACCGCTGTTGCTGGTCGTTGATGACGAGGCAGGCATCCTGCGCCTGATGAAGCTCGAACTCTCTGCCCAGGGATTCCGCGTCGTCACCGCGAACGACGGTGAGACCGCCGTACGCCTCGCAGAAGAGCAGCGACCCGACGCTGTGCTGCTCGACGTCATGATGCCCGGCCTCTCGGGCCTCGAAGTCATGCGCCGCCTGCGGGAGCGTTCGAACGTCCCAGTTTTGTTGGTGACGGCCAAAGACAAGGACACGGACAAAGTCCGGGGACTCGAATTGGGCGCCGACGACTATGTTGTGAAGCCGTTCAACCCGGATGAACTGGGCGCTCGCGTCCGGGCCGTACTGCGGCGCATGGTCTCCCAGGATGTGGAACACGTCATCCGGGTGAGCGATGTCGAGATCGACTTGAACCGGCGTCTCGTGAAGAAAGCTGGCGAGACCGTCGCCCTGACCCGCACTGAGTGGTTGCTGTTGCAACACCTGGCCGCGAACTCGGGCAAGGTGATGTTGAACACGGAGCTGCTCACCAAGGTCTGGGGGCCCGAGTACCGCGACGACCTGCAATACCTTCGCGTCTGGGTCTCCCGCCTTCGCGCGAAGCTCGAAGACGTCCCGTCATCGCCGACGATCATCAAGACGCTGCAGGGCATCGGCTACATGTTCGAGGCGGAAGCAGAGGAGCCAGTCGAGGCCTGAACTCCGACGATCACGGGTTGAGCGGATTAAAGACGAGGCCCGTCCCGAGCTTGGGGTGAAAGAACGTCGACTTCTGCGGCATTCGCTCGCCCTTGTCCGCCAGTGAAAGCACCGAATCGACACCAACGGGGTTGAGCAGGAAGGCCACGCCCTCGGGGTTATCGTCGAGGAACTCCAGCACTTCGCCAATGTCGTGGCTGTACTGGACGGCCCCGGCGCGCAAATCCTCGTCCGTGACTCCGAAGAGCGGCTCAAGTACCCCGTAGCGAAGGAGATTCGGCGGGATCTCGGCCCATTCGTCGCTGAGCCCGGCGGGAACCTGGCCAGCGAGAGGGGAACCAACCGTACGACGCAGCGAGTGCACCTTCCCGTGTTCCAGGCCGATGGCGACGATGTCCACGTCCGCGACTATGGCCGAAAGTTCTTCGCTGCGGTGATGTTCGCCCTGAACCAGTTTCACGTGGGCAATGTCGAATCCATCCCCGAGACGTGCTTGCCAATCCGACGGCGCCGGGCGCGGCACCAGGCGGTGGATGGGCCGGATCACGAGGCCCGGGTCAGAGGCGGCAACCACCGCCGTCATCGCGAAGCGGGCCGGGTGATCGCGCGGCAACACCTCTTCGGTGGCTCGCCAGTCGCGGTAGTTCACGGCCGTTTCGTAGCGATGATGGCCATCAGCGATGTAGAAGCTCTCCGCCAACAGGGGAGCGAGCTGCCGCATTTCGTACGTTCCCGATTCAATCGCCCAGAGGCGGTGATGGTCGCCGTCGATGCTTGTGCCTGTCTCGTCCGGGGGCCGCGAGCCGATCGTGTTTTGAATGAACTGGCCGAGCATTCCCGCACGATCGCGCGCGATCATGAAGACAGGGCTGAACTGTGTGCCGGTGGCCTGGAGCAATTTGAGCCGGTCGGCTTTCGGGCCGGACATCGTGTACTCATGGGGTTTGACGGCCCCCTCTTCCCAGGGCTGTGCCTCTACGGCCGCAATCAATGCACGCCGGGTGAAGACTCGCGATTGCTCTACGAACTCCTGTTCGTAGACATAGAACATCGGCTCTTCGTCGCGGCGGATGGCTCCGGAAGCCTCCCACGATTCCAGTAGTGATGCGACGACTCCGTACCGTTCGTCACCACCCTCGGCGAGTTCGAGCCTCACTGCGTTGCGTTCGTTCCGTTGCTCGAGAGCGCGTTGTTGGGACGGGGAGATGACGTCGTATGGAGGCGCCAGCAGGTCGCTGAGCGGACCGGCCTCCGCCGTGTAGCGAAGGCCGCGAAAAGGCATGAACTGGGGCATTCTGCAATCCTCTTGGGCGGGAATCCGGTTTGTTCACAGGGAGACGGCGAACCTATGATCAGCGGCCGAATGCGTCCCTATTGTGTCTTTTGCAACATTGTAGCCGGGCAAGAACCTGCGAACGTCGTTTACGAAGACGAAGAAATCATCGTCATTCACAACGTCCTGCGCTGGGTGCCCGTGATGCTGCTCGCCATGACGAAAGAGCACACGACACAGGCTGAACTCTGGGAACACCACATTGGCAAAGTCGGCCGAATCGCCGCCGAAATTGGTAAGCAACTCTGCCCCGGCGGCTTCCGTGTCCTCACCAACTTCGGTTACGACGCCATGCAGAGCCAGGAGCATGGCCACCTGCACATCCTGGGTGGCACGTTCCTGGGCCACTACGTCGGCTAGGCGTCAGCCAGGGCCTGCCTCTGTAGTTCGAACAGTTGCTGGATTCCATCCCGTGCGAGGTCAATCAGGTCGTTCATGCCAGCCCGGCTGAATGGCTTGTGCTCGGCTGTTCCCTGCATCTCGACGAATTCATCCGCGCCGGTCATCACGACGTTGAAGTCGACCTCGGCGGTCGAGTCCTCTTCGTAGCAAAGGTCCAGCAGCGGAACACCTTTCACGATGCCCACGGAGACGGCCGCGACTGCGGATTGCACGGCGGCGGCGGGCACAGCTCCTGAGGCGACCAGCTTCTTCATCGCGAGCTGAAGCGCGACATACGCACCAGTGATCGATGCGGTGCGTGTGCCGCCATCGGCCTGGAGCACATCGCAGTCAAGCGTAATCGTCCGGGGGCCGAGCATCTCGACGTTCACGACTCCTCGAAGCGCGCGCCCTACGAGGCGCTGAATCTCTTGCGTTCGGCCACCAGGGCGGCCCCGCTCCACTTCCCGCTGGCTACGGGTGTGGGTTGCTCGCGGAAGCATCGAGTACTCGGCCGTCACCCAGCCGGACTGCGTATTTCGCAGGAACGGTGGCTGGCGGTCTTCGACGCTGGCGGCGACTAAAACGCGCGTCTTGCCGAATTCGACAATGCAGCTTCCTTCCGCGAAATCGAGGACATTCGTCTTAAGCGAAACAGGCCGGAGCGCGTTTGGGGCGCGGCCATCAATACGAGTGGTCAATGCTATCTCCGATGCCACGCTTCGGTGGCTATGACTCGTAACCGTATTCGGCGCCGCCGTGGCGCGCAAAGTCAGCGTTCGGTTGAGACTCGGATCGTTGAACCGTCGGAGCGAACTGTGATGGTCCCTCGCTCGTCCGTGCGAAACACGGGAATCGCGCCGAGTGCGTGCAGGGTGTCGGGATGGGGATGTCCGAAGATGTTGTTCGTCCCCACGCTAATTACGGCGAGCGTCGGATGGACGGACGGAAACAACGCCGGGTCGGTCGTCTTCGAACCGTGATGCGGCACCTTCAGAACGGTCGCTGAAAGGTCCGTCGAAGCTTCCAGAGCTTCGTGCACTGGCGCTTCGCTATCGCCCGTGAACAGGAACGAGGTTTGGCCGTATGTCACCCGAATCACGAGGGAGGTGTCATTGAGCTCTGCGTTCACGTAAGACGCGGGAGGCCAGAGCACGTCGAGCCGAACGCCGTCGATCATGATCGAATCGCCCTGGGAGAAGACTCGTCGCGAAGGCAGGACAGAAG
Source organism: bacterium (assembly GCA_039933735.1). Lineage (GTDB taxonomy): Bacteria > Chloroflexota > Dehalococcoidia > Tepidiformales > Tepidiformaceae > Amarobacter. Next base: position 9,756 of record JBDTNM010000094.1, read on the forward strand.
CGAAATAGCCGAAGGTTGCCGTCGTGTTCGCGTTGCCGTTGTCGACGACCGAGCCAATGCGGTAGCGCTCGGCGACCTCCACGAGGCCAGCCATGTGGTCTTCCTGGGGGTGGGACAGGATGAGAAGGTCGATGCTTCGGTCCCAAGGTGGCATAGCCTCCGACAGATTTCGGGCAATACCCAGTCCGCTCGGGCCTCCGTCGATCACGATTTGCTTTCCGTGCGGTGTCGTTACCAGGGCGCCATCGCCCTGGCCCACATCGAAGAACCGGACTGAGAAGCCGGAAGGCCCCTCGTGTGCCGCCCATGCAGCGGGCAACACCAAGAAGAGCGAGGTTGCCGCCGCTGCACCGATGACGAACCGGTTTCCGGACTTTCTACGGTTCCTTATGGTCGCCGACTCCTCTGACGTCCTGGCTGGATATCTGTACGCGAGTAATGCGAATCCGGTCAGCACCGCAAGGGTCACGACTCCGGCCGTTGCCGATCCCGCGGGGGCGTCCAGCGAGGCGCCTGGCAGTCCAGCGAAGGTCCTTGCGCTCCAGACAATGAAGTGGAGTGGGTAGAAGGCCACGATGCCTGCTACGGCGCCGAGGGGCTGTGAAATCATGCCCAGTACAGCTGCCGCGACACTCGCCCAGAACGCCAGAACGAAGAACGGTTCCACTACGAGGTTCGCCAGCGGCGAGACGAGGGAGATACGCCCGAAGGTGACCCACATGATCGGGAGGGTCGACACGGTGGCGGAAAAGGTCAGCGCGATGGCCTGGCAGACCCAGATCGGCGCCGGAAGACGTCCTCTTGCGGTGACGAATTGAACGGCGGCGAAGACACGCGGCGAGAACGCGATGATGCCGGCCGTGGCGGTCGCACTGAGGAGAAAGCCGGCGTCGACTGCGAGGCTCGGGTGGAATGCCGTCATTCCGATGATGGCGGCGAAAAGAGCCGGGAGGCCGCTCTGTGGACGCCCCACGACCGAACCAGCCAGGAAGATGCCCGCCATCAACCCGGACCGAAGGACGCTGGGCGCCAGGCCGGCTGCGCCGAGGTATGCCGCTAACGACAGCGCGGCCGGTATCCATGCCCAGCGGCGCCCCACGACCGGAATGGCCAGGAAGTACATCAGGGCGGCGACCAGCGTCACATTCGAACCTGAGACGGCCACGAGATGCCGCAGGCCTGCTCGGTTGAAGTCCGACTTTGCTTCGTCGGACAACCCGTCGTCGCGGCCGAAGGCAATGCCTGCGGCCAACGAACTTTCGGGCTCGGGCAGGCTTCTCTGTAGCGAGCG
>JBDTNM010000095.1:0-10979 GCA_039933735.1 bacterium
GGGGCATCGGGCCGTCAGGCGCCGCCACCACGAGGATGCCGCCGTCCATCTGGGCAGCACCGGTGATCATGTTCTTGATGTAGTCGGCATGGCCCGGGCAGTCGACGTGCGCGTAGTGGCGCTTGTCCGTCTCGTACTCGACGTGGGCGATGGCGATGGTAATGCCGCGAGCGCGTTCCTCCGGCGCGTTGTCGATCGAATCGAACGCCCGGTATTCCGCTTCGCCCTTCAGCGCCAGCACCTTCGTGATCGCAGCCGTCAACGTCGTCTTGCCATGGTCAACGTGACCAATCGTCCCGACGTTTACGTGCGGCTTTGTCCTCTCAAATTTCGCCTTCGCCATTGAATGAATCCCTTTCCTCTGGTGGAGCCTGACTAAAGTTGGTTAGGTCGCGGACTGCTTGGTGAGCGCCGCGGCGACGTTTTTCGGTACTTCTTCGTAATGGTCGAATTCCATGCTGTAACTGGCACGACCCTGGCTGAGCGAGCGGAGGTCGGTCGAGTAACCGAACGTTTCCGCCAGCGGAACCATTGCGTTCACGATCTGGGTTTTGCCCATGGACTCGGAGCCCATGATGATCCCGCGCCGCGAGTTGATGTCGCCGACCACTGACCCGAAGTAATCCTCGGGGCAGCGCACTTCGACTTTCATGATCGGTTCGAGGATGACGATGCCGGCCTTCCGGGCCGCTTCCTTCACCCCGATCGAGCCGGCATTTTTGAATGCCATTTCCGATGAGTCGACGGCGTGGAAGCTGCCGTCGAGGAGGCTGACTTTCACGTCCAGTACCGGGTAACCGGCGAGGATGCCGCCCTGAAGCGCTTCCTTCGCACCCTGGCCGACCGCCGGGATGTATTCCTTCGGGACCGAGCCGCCGACGATCTTGTTTTCGAAGACATAGCCCATCCCGCGCTCCAGGGGCTCGACTTCGAGTTCCACCACGCCGTACTGGCCGCGGCCACCACTCTGGCGCACGAAGCGGCCCTCGGCGCGCGCCTTGTGCGTGATCGCTTCGCGGTAGCTCACCTGGGGGCGGCCCACGTTCGCTTCCACTTTGTGCTCGCGCTTCATGCGGTCGACGATCACTTCGAGGTGAAGTTCGCCCATCCCCGAAATCAGGGTCTGGCCAGCTTCTTCATCGAACGTCCAGTGGAAGGTCGGGTCTTCTTCGGACATCTTGCTGAGCGAGTTGCCCAACTTGTCCTGGTCTTCCTTGCTCTTCGGTTCAAGCGCGACGCGGATCACCGGCTCAGGGAAGGTAATGTTCTCGAGGATGACCGGGTGGTCCTGCACGCAAAGCGTATCGCCGGTGAACGTCTGCTTCAGTCCGACAACCGCGGCGATGCCGCCGGTGCCGATTTCCGTGATCTCTTCGCGCTGGTTGGCGTGCATCAGGAGCAGGCGGCCGACGCGCTCTCGCTCGTCCTTGGTTGAGTTGTAGACGTTCTCGCCAGCCTTGAGGACACCGCTGTAGACGCGGATGTAGGCGAGACGGCCGACGTACGGGTCGGTAACGATTTTGAAGGCAATTGCGCTGAGCGGTTCGCTATCGGAGACGCCGCGCTGCACTTCGCCACCGTGCTTGGGGTCAATACCGGTCACCGGCGGGAGGTCCATGGGGCTGGGGAGGTAATCGACGACCGCATCGAGCATGAGCTGGACGCCCTTGTTCTTCAGCGCGGAGCCGCAGAGCACGGGAACGATCAGGTTCGCGAGGGTTGCCCGTCGAATGGCGCCCTTCAGTTCGTGCACACCGATGTCGTGGCCTTCGAGGTAGCTAATAGCGATCTGGTCATCGACGTTGCCGACGCCTTCGATCAGCTTTTCGCGAGTCTCAGTAGCAAGGGCCTGCAAATGTTCGGGGATTTCCTTGCGCTCGGGCTTGCTGCCTTTGTCGCCGCCGAACCACCACCAGCACTGCTCGATAACATCGATGCAGCCATCGAACTCGGATTCGGTCCCTACAGGGATCTGGATCGGGACCGGGTTTCCGCCGAGGCGGTCAATCATCATCTCCACCGTTCGCCAGAAGTCGGCGCCGGTGCGGTCCATCTTGTTCACGAAGGCGATGCGGGGCACGCCGTAGCGGTCAGCCTGCCGCCAAACGGTTTCCGTCTGCGGTTCCACGCCGGCGACCGAGTCGAAGACGACAACTCCGCCGTCGAGGACGCGCAGGTTGCGCTCCACTTCGGCGGTGAAGTCCACGTGGCCCGGGGTGTCGATCAGATTGAAGTGGTGCTCGTTCCACTCGCAGGAAGTTGCGGCCGAGGTAATCGTGATTCCGCGCTCTCGCTCCTGCTCCATCCAGTCCATGGTGGCTGCGCCTTCATGGACTTCGCCGATCTTGTAGGTTCGGCCGGTGTAGAAAAGCACGCGTTCGGATACCGTCGTCTTACCCGCATCAATGTGGGCAATGATTCCGATGTTCCGAATTCGCTCAAGGTCGATCGTGCGGGCCATAAACTCCTGCTGCTTTCCTTACCAGCGGTAATGGACGAAAGCGCGGTTCGCTTCGGCCATGCGGTGGGTGTCGTCTTTGCGCTTGATTGCGGCGCCGGTGTTGTTCGCCGCGTCCAGCAGTTCGGAAGCGAGCTTCTCGCTCATCGAACGGCCGTTCCGGTTACGGGCCGAGGTCAGGAGCCAGCGCATCGAAAGCGCCAGCCGCCGGTCGGCCCGGATTTCAACTGGCACCTGGTAGGTCGCTCCGCCGACGCGGCGGGGCTTCACTTCAAGCACCGGAGTGGTGTTACGAACGGCCTGCTGAAACACATCGAGCGGGTCCCGTCCCGTTTGAGACTGGATGCGGTCGAACGCGCCGTAGACAACGCGCTCGGAGGTGCTCTTCTTACCGCGGGTCATCGTCTTATTGATGAGGACCTGCACGTTCGGCGAGTTGAAGCGCGCATCAGCCGGCGTCGGGCGGCGTTCGGGTCGATTGCGTCGGGCCATATCTCGAGACTCCTGCCTACTTCTTGCGGCCGGCCGGCTGGGCGTTCTTGCGGGTGCCGTATTTGCTACGGCCCTGCTTGCGGTTGTTCACGCCGGTCGCGTCGAGCGCTCCCCGGACGATGTGGTAGCGGACACCCGGGAGGTCCTTCACGCGGCCACCGCGCACGAGCACAACGGAGTGCTCCTGCAGGCTGTGGCCTTCGCCCGGAATGTAGGCCGTGACTTCGATGCCATTGCTCAAACGCACGCGGGCGACTTTGCGCAATGCCGAGTTCGGCTTCTTCGGGGTCTGGGTGCGGACCTGGGTGCAGACGCCGCGCTTCTGCGGCGAACCCGACTTGCCATCGACTTTGCGAAGGCGGTTCAGGTGCGAGTTGAAGCTGAAGAGAAGCGCAGGCGCACCCGACTTCTTCGTCTTCGGCGTGCGGCCCTTTCGGACAAGCTGATTGATGGTCGGCATTGCTGCTCTCCCGCCATGGGCTGTTTCGGTGCGGCCTGGGTTCAGGACGCGGGTTTTGGCCGTTTGGGGCCGTCTGGTTCTGGGCACGAAAACAGGCCGAAAAGCCTGTTCGTGAACAGCGCCCCGGAACTCAGTTGCGGTCCAGGGCCGTCTTCAAGCACTCAGCTTCGCGACCTGCGCGAACTCGAAAAGCTCGCCAGTCATTAAGCGCCGAATGAGAAGAGTACCACAGCAATAAGTGCTGTCAACTTCAGAGAGGCCTTCGGAGGCCTCCTCCGACCGCCCTAGAATACGCCCCCATGGATTCGATTTCGAACGACGAAGCCCGCCGCATCACCCTTACCGCGCAGGGCTTCGCCGTGCCTCGGCCGCGCAAACCGGGAGCCGCCGAGATGAAGCGCGTCATCGACCGCCTTCGTCTCATTCAGATCGACTCGGTGAACGTCATGGCCCGAGCGCATTACATGCCCTTTTTCTCTCGCCTCGGCCCATACCCGCAAGAACTGCTGGAACAGCTCGCCTACCGCGAACAACACGTTTTCGAACAGTGGGCGCACGAAGCATGCTTCGTCCCCATCGAGGACTATCCGCTGCTCCATCATCAAATGGAGCACGGCAGGCGCTGGGGAGGAGACGACCTTCGCAACCTGCCCCAGGAGCGCCTCGACTTCTTCGCCTCGGTGCTCGAACAGGTGCGCCAACGCGGCCCGGTGGTTACCGGCGAAATGGAGACCGAGGGCAAGCGCCAGGGTTGGTGGGGATGGAGCCACGCGAAGATCGGCCTCGAGTACAACTTCGCCCACGGCCTGCTGGCTGTGAAAGAACGGCGCAACTTCGCCCGGGTCTACGATGTCGCGGAACGCGTCTTCTCCGCTGAGATGCTCGCCGCAGCCGCCATGCCCCGCGAAGACGCGCAACGCCAGATGCTCCGCAACTCCCTACGCGCCCTCGGCGTCGCCACTGCCGCCGACCTGAAGGATTATTACCGCCTGAAGAAGGCCGAAGTAATGCCTCGACTTGCGGAACTCGTTGATTCGCACGAAGCCGTGCCAGTGAGCGTGGAAGGTTGGAGGGACTCGGCATTCATGGCTCCCGGCGCCACGGCCGCACCAGCCATCAAGGCTACGGCGCTCCTCAGTCCGTTCGACAACCTGATCTGGGATCGCGCTCGCACGGAGCGAATGTTCGGGTTCTTTTACCGAATCGAAATCTACACACCCGCTGAAAAACGCATCCACGGCTATTACGTCCTGCCCTTCATGCACAACAACAACCTCGCTGCACGGGTGGACCTGAAGGCGAACCGGCAGGCGAACGTGCTCGAAGTGAAAGCCGCCCACCTCGAACCCGGGGCGACAAGCCGGCCCACCGCCAGAGCACTCGCCCGGGAGTTGCGCGAGGTGCAGCGCTGGCTCCACCTCGACCGCATCGACGTTGCAGTGAATGGCTCTCTGGCACCCGAACTGAATCTGGCTCTCAGCCCCCGCACCACAATCCCGGCCGATGAGTGAATGGCCACACCAAATCGCTACCCAACCGTCCGTGCCTGAACCCTTCGCCACGGCACTGCGCTGACCGTTAGTTGTGGTAGGCGGCCTCCTGACCAAAGGGCGCCAGGCGACATTGTCCTCCCCGTCGCAGGGGCGTCCTTCTTCGGAAGGGCGCCCCACCCCCAACTCACCCTCCATTCGTCCTCCGTTCTGTCCCGCTTTCGCCTTCCGCTTTCGCTGATACCATGAAGAAGGTGGCTGGAGAGCTCTCGGGACAGGAGCGCAAGTGACTCAGGAAGAATATTCGGCCGTTTGCCCGTATCTCGGGCTTGCCGACGATGCCGACTCCCACGCGACATACGCGACCGAAGCGCATCGCTGCTATCGCCTTCCCAACCCCACGCGAATCGCAACTCCGCACCAGGAGAGCTACTGCCTGGGCGCGAATCACGTGACCTGCCCGGTCTACCTCGGCGAAGGTGTACCGCAGACTCAGAAGCCCGCAGCAGCACCCCCTATCGCTGCGGGTGTGGGAGCGACCACGGCTGCCGCTGCCACCGAAGACACCGTTCGTGGCCCACGGCCCGGACAGGCACGCCGGCCGGGCGGTGCCGGGGATACCTCGAAAGTACGCAAGCCGGGTAATGCCGGAACGCTCGGGCCGCGCCCGCGAGCTGGCGGCATCAGCATGCCAGTAGCGACCATCGGGCTCTTTGCGCTCGCGATTGTGGTGGTCGCCCTGGCATTCGCAATTCAGCGCCTCGTAGGCAATGGCGACGACAGCAGCCAGTCCCCGGCCGACGCGGTCGCCACTCGCGACGCAACCAATAAGACGCGCACCGCCCAGGCGGGCGGCGGCTCAACGCAGACCCAGGCTCCGTCGACGACACAAACTCAGCAACCGGGAACGCCCGGCGCGAGCCAGACCGGCACAGCCTCGCGGACTACGACAGCGACCACGTCCGGGACTCCGGGCGCCGGTGGCAAAACGTACGTGGTCAAGGCCGGTGACTTCTGCGGCACCATCGCCCAGGACCAGGGCGTGACACTGGCTGCCTTGCTGGCCGCGAATAACATGACCGAACCTGACTGCAACACACTCGCCGTCGGACGCACGCTCAAGATTCCGTAGGTTCGCCTGGCTCCCGGACTGGCATGCGAAGCTCGGCGTGGTGCGCGGCTACCCAGTGGAGGCGCGCCGACCAGCCCTGTGGATGGCTCTGCCAGCCGTGCTCCCGCTCTTCCATCCACTTCCAATCGGCCCAGCAGAGCAATGCGAGGTCGAGGTCTCGCCACGCCAAGCGTCTGATCTCTTTCATCACGGGCGTCCGGTCGCGCTTCCGCTTCTCGAACTTGTCGGCGAGCAGGATCACCTTCGCAATCATCGACATCTCCGTCGCGCCCAGGGTGTGGTCGCGCACGGCGGCGAGGGCCTCTTCGTCTTCGACAGCGAACCGTTCGCGGAGCGTCACGGCTGCTATCGGCCCATGGAGAAGCACTGGATCGGCGCGGTCGGCTACCTCGATGCGAAGGCCTGCCTCGGTCGCCAGCTTCAGCTGCTCCTCCGGCGGGAACGAACGGAACAGGTCATGTCCCCAGGTTGCCAGCTCAACCCGCTCCTCATCGAGGTCATAGCGGCGCGCCAAGTCCAAGGCCTCGACGAGGACTCGCTCGACGTGTCGCACCAGGCCTTCGGGGCGCTCTTCAAACACCACCTTGAGGGCAGCGGTTTGGGCGGCCACCGGCGATATCAACGCCTAGCCTTCAGGACCGAGAATTCGCCCGCCGAGCAAATGCAGATGCAGGTGATGAATCGTCATCCCCGCGGCGTCCCCAACGTTGAACGCGAGCCGATAGCCGGCTTCCCAAACGCCCTCGTTCCGCGCGACATCCTTCGCGAGGATGAATAGCCCGGCGAGCATCTCCGCGTGGTTCCACTCGAACTCGCGAGCGTTGTCTACGTGCACCTTCGGGATCACCAGGCAGTGCGTTGGCGCTCGCGGGTTAATGTCGCGTATCGCGAAGGCGTGTTCGTTCTGGGCCAATTTGTCGACCGGGACCTCGCCTCGGACCATTCGGCAGAAAAGGCAATCCTGCATCGGCTAAGTGTCAGCGCCCTCGATGTGAGTGTCGAACCGTTCACGCTCCACTGCGACAAGAGTTACAGAGGGTTTACAGTTCGACCATGAGTCAGCCGCCGGCAAGCGTCCTTTCACACTTCTGGGCGCCGCTCTGCGCGGTGGGAAGCCATGGACCTTCGGGCCCAAACGCGCAGATTTGCGTCTCAGTCTTCGGCGCTTCGATCGTCCCCAACCGGCCGCGCCTCATGGTCATTCTTTCGAATACGAATTACACCACAGGTCTCGTCGCGAACTCGGGAACATTGAGCGTCTCTGTCCTGGGCGAAGGTCAGCTGCCGCTCCTGGAGCCGCTTGGCCTTCACTCCGGCCGCGATGGCAACAAGCTGGCCGCCGTCGCGCATGACCGAACATCCGCCGGCAACCCGATCTTCCCGGGCGGCGCCGGCTGGGCCGCTTGCGAAGTCATCGAAGCAATCTCGCTCGGCGACTCAACGGCCTTCCTTGTCGCCGTCCGGGAGAAATTCGATGGCGCCGCCGCTCCGCTAACCTGGCAGGCGGCGCGGTCGGTCGTGGGCGAAGAGTTCCTGCAAAGGTGGTCTGCCAAGAGCGCCCGCGAGCAGTCGGCGGCCCGGGAAGCAATGCTCTGGCGAGACGCCTGACCTACAGCGCAGAGACGCGTTCGAGCCAGGTCCGGCTGAACTCATCGGTGTCGACATCGACAACGAACCGGCGCTCCGGGGCATCGTCACGCTCGCGGAGTACCAATTGTTCGCCATCCACGTCCAACGCCCGGCGTTCCACGCCAGTGGTGATGCTGTCCAGCCCGATCGCGGCAGCGCACGCGACCGAGTCATACTGAAAGTTCAACAAGTCCGAGGGAAGAGCCAGGTTGTCGCGTGCCAGCTTTTCCATGCGATTGTTCTCGCAGTGGAGTTCGGCCTGGAGTGCCATCAGGCGGGCAAGCGGACCGCCAGCTTTCAGGACGGCCAGATCTCTCCGTCTCAGGCTCGACTTCAGGGTGACGTTCAGCGAGGCGATCAGCGGGTCGAGCTTCTCGTACACAATCCGCGCCGCCACTCGGTCAGCCTGCACGTTGTAGTCGTAGCTCGAAGGCCATTGCGGATAGCCTGCCGGCGGCAGGCCAAGGTAGCCGCCCATGACCACCACCGGAGCATGGGCGAAGACGCCGGGCCGCAGGCTCTCAAGCATCGCCAGGTTCGTGAACGGCCCAACCGCAACGATGGTCGCGCCGCTCCGGGCGCTCGCCTCCAGCAAGTCCAGGCCCTCCCGGGCAGGCCCTGGCTCGACCTGGACAGCGCCCGGCCAGTAGCGGACGTCCTGCACTCCCGGAAAATGCTCCAGCCCGCCGAGGAACCCGCGGGCGCCAGTGGCCACGGGGATCCCGGTCCTTCCGGCCAGCTTCAACGCATGCTCGGCGAACGTCTTGCGCCTGCCTTCGGCGTCGGCGCAGGTCGTGATCCCTACCAGTTCGACCTCGGGGCTCGCGAGTAGCAGCGCGAGCGCGCAGAGGTCATCGGTGTCGCCGCCGATGTCGGTATCGAGATGGATCTTCAAGGTCACGCGTCGAAATTATGCGTTAAATGGAAGATGCAGCCGTATGCTTCCATGCCCTCCAGGCTTTGGTAACTGCAAGAGCGGCATCCGAGCGGGCAAGCTTTTTCGCCCGGTCGCCTCCGAAACCACAGAACACTCCGCGACCATCGCGGTCGAACGATTCATCGGGACATTTGCCGCCGACACGCCGCTGAGCAACGTGTGGGGCAAACACGAAGGCCGCGAAGTTTCCGCCTTCCGAGGCAACCAGCCGTCCAAGCGGATCGACCAGAAAAAATCCTTCCCCCTCTAGGTCCAAGAGTTCGGATCGGCTGATGACGAGCAAGCGTTCGGCGGCCTTAACCTTGGCGATTCCGACAAACGGGCTGTGATTCTTGTCCTCGTCAATTGCCTGGCAATACTCTCCGACTCCAACCAACTCGTCATAGATTCTCGTCAACTTGGCTTCTCCTCACGCGAACAATACATACGTTTTCAGGAACGACTCGACCGACTTGTAGAACTGGTCGATGGTTTCCTGCTTGCGCCAGCCGTGGCCTTCACCCGGGTAGAGGTGGTATTCGTGCGGCACGCCTCGCGAACGAAGTGACGCGACGATCGTGTCGCTCTGTTCGCGGGGCACCACCCGGTCGATTTCGCCCTGGAACACAGCTATCGGGTCCTGGATCTTCTGGACGTGGAAAATGGGCGAGCGTTCGCGATACACCGCGGCAGCCTCCGGGAGTGGCCCCAGCATGGAGTCGAGGTAGCGCGCTTCGAACTTATGCGTGTCGGCCGCCAGCGTGAACATGTTGGCGACTCCGAACATGCAGATTGCGGCCTTGTAAAAGCCCGGCAATTCGACCAGTGACTGCAGCACGGTGAAGCCGCCGGCGCTTCCACCCATGATCACCAGGCGCGACGCGTCAGCCATTCCTCGCGCTGCGAGTGCTTCGGCGCCCGTCTTCGAATCCTGGACGTCGTAAATGCCCCAGCTCTCGCGCAGTTTGAGCATGTATTCGCGGCCGTAGCCGGTGCTCCCCCGGTAGTTAGGACACAACACCGCGTAACCCCGGCTGGCGAAGTACTGCGCCTGCGCATGCCAGGCGCCGTAAACCTGGCTCGTTGGCCCGCCGTGAGGCAACACGATCAGCGGTGGTGCTCCGCTCCCCTCGAACTGCTCGCTCGCGGGGGGCCAAAACACGCCCTGCGCCTGTTCCCCGTCGAACGAAGTCCAGCTGAACGGTTCCGGCTGGGACAACGACTCTTTGCGCACGATTTCGGCGTCACTCCGGCGCCTCAGCGAGTGCGACGACCGACCGCCCGCGAGATCGAATACCGCCACGCGGCTTGGCTGACGCCCGCCGCTCACCACGACCGCGACCTTTTCGCCAACGGGTGCGGCCTCGGGAGCAGCGAAATACGAGTAGCCCGGCTCACTCTCAGCGATGTTTCGCGTGGTGCCATCAGCTCCGACCGCCACGAGCGACGCGAATCCGGCCCGTTGTTGGACGCCGATCACGGTTCCGGAAGCCGTCTCCGTAAACGTCTTCATCCCGTGCGCCCATGCCGGAGTCCCGTATTCGTATTCGCCAGAGGTCAGTTGTTGCACCGCTCCAGTACTCAGATTGCGCCGGTAGATGTGTCCCCAGCCACTCTCGTCGGAGATGTACAGGATCGAATTGCCGTCGTGGGCGAAGGTTCCCTGGAAAATCGCCGTCTGAGGTCCGCCGGCAACAACTTCCGAACCCGCCAACACCGGCAAGCCCCCTTCGGGGAAGCCAAGTCGCGCGATGCGCAACTCGGTTCCATCCCACGGCATGTTGGGGTGGTCCCACTCGGTCCAGGCCAACCGGTCGCTGGCGGGGTGCCACGCGGGCTGCATGTAGAAGTCGCGTCCCTCGCCGAGTCGCTGCGGCCAATGCTTGCCCTGTGCATCCACCACCGAGATCGAGTCCACGTCTTCGTAGGTGTGGACAAACGCAACCCAGCGCCCGTCCGGTGAAACCCGCGGGGTCGAGGCTGACCCGAACGCGGGCGTAATCGGCCGCGGGCTGCCGCCATTCAGGTCTTGCCGGTAGATCCGCTGGTCAACTTGCCCGACGAAGTAGGCACTCCCGCCCGAAAGCGTGAAATCGCCACCGCCGTACCCCACGAAGGCACGCACCGAGATATCCGGCGTCAGGTCGCGCGTTGCCTGCTCGTCGCCGGTCTGTACAACGATGACACCGCGGTCGGAACGGCCTTCCATCCAGGCGAGGGTCTCCCCGTCGCTATCCCAACAGGGCTCGCCAAGACGGATGCCAGCAGCGAGCGCAGCGGAGGAAATCGGGCTGGGCCAAAGCCCAAACATGCGGTTCTCGCGGGTCATTTCGATCTCCTGAAAGTAAGCAGTATGTTAGTCGGCACGTATGAAGAGAACTACGATCACGTGGCCCGAAGAG
>JBDTNM010000096.1:0-10947 GCA_039933735.1 bacterium
CTGAACGGCCAGGGCGGAGATGACGTGCTGATCAGCGGGCCGGGGTTCATCGACTTTCTCAACGGCGGCGGCGGGACCGACACGTGCTACGGCGGAGGCTTCCTCAACTTGCCAAATAGCTGCGAGAACTACATTCCCTAGGCGCGCGGGTAGCTTCCGAACACCTTGAGTTCGCCACACAACGGGGTGATCGCATCCAGCACGGCACGGCCTTTGGGATCCAGTGCGTGGCCTTCGAAGTCGATCAGGAAGACGTACTCCCCGAAGGTGGCTTTCGTGGGGCGGCTTTCGATCTTGGTGCAGTTGATGCCGGCTCTAGCGAACTCGTTGAGGACACTCGCCAGCGCTCCGGGTTTGTCATCGCTGAAGGTGAACGCGATCGATGTCCGGTCGCGTCCAGTCGGGGCGGGTTGGCCACGGCCCAGGACCATGAATCGGGTGACGTTCGCATCCGAATCCTGAATGCCGCTGGCAATAATTTCGGCTCCGCGCAGGGCCGCCGCGCGAGCAGTGGATATGCCCGCGGCATCACCGTCCCGGCTGAGTGCCAGGTCGACGGCTTCGGTGGTTGAGAGCGCCGCTTCGACCTGAGCCTTGGGGAAGCAGCGCTCAATGAACTTGCGGCACTGCCCGAGCGCCTGGGTGTGCGAGAAGATGATCTGCACCTGGTCTGCGCGCGTCCCGGGCTTCGCGATGAGGTTGTGGACCACAGGAATGATGATTTCGGCCTGAATCGTCAGCTTTGTCTCGTGGATGAGGATGTCGAGCGATTCGGCGACCGAGCCGTTGATGAGGTTCTCGATCGCGACCACTCCCAGGTCGGCCATGCCGGATTCCACGGCGGCTGCGATCGCAGCATGAGAAGGGAACGGAAGCATCTCGGCATCCGGGGCGAACTTGAGCGCGGCTTCTTCGCCGAAGGTGCCGGCCGGGCCGAGGAAGGCCAGTCTCACGTATCCAGCCCGTGCGTCGAGCCGATGAGCTGCTCTTTCAACATTGCGAGGCTCTCTTTGCGGCTGACGACGACGAGGGCGTCGCCGGCGTTGAGGCGCGTGTCGCCGCTGGGCATTCGCGGTACGCCACCGGGATCAACGATCAGCGAGATCAGCGATTCGGCCGGAAGCAGTACTTCGCGCACAGAGCGGCCAGCCACGGGGGATGTCTCCGGCAGCTTGATTTCCACCAACTCAAGTCCGTTGTGGAGTTGCAGGAGCGGAATCATCATTTGCGTCGGCAACTCTTGCTCAATCTGCGCGAGGACAGCCTGGGTTGCCGAGATCGTGGTTTCGATTCCGCGCTTTTGAAAGAGCAACTCGTTCCGCGGATTGTTGATGCGGGCGATGGTGCGTGGGACCCCGCGGAAGCGAGCGAGGTCGCAAATCACGAGGTTGTCTTCGTCGTCGCCGGTCACGGCGGCGACGAGGTCCGCGCGCGAAACTCCGGCGGCGTCGAGCGTTGTTGCTTCGCAGCTATCGCCCTGCATGACGTTTCCCGCGAGTTCCTCACGGACCTGGGCGGCGCGGTTGCCTTCGCGTTCGATGACCAGAACTTCGTGGTTTTCCCGGAGCAACTCTTCGGCGAGATGGAAGCCGACTTTGCCGCCACCAGCGATCAGGATGTACATGGCATCTACCTCTTGGTCGGCTCTTTGTGCAGCATTTCAACCATGATTTGGGCCCCGAAACTGGTCGGGCTGAACGTCTCGAGGCCGAGATCGCGGAAGATTTCTTCCCGCACCGGGTCGTAAACGCGGCAGAGTACGCGCTTAACTTGATAGACTTCGCGCGCCATCTGGCTCGCAAAGTAATTTCGGTTGTCGCCCTGGGTGACAGCGAAAAAGGCATCGGCGTCGGTGATGCCGGCACGCTCAAGCGTGGAGGTGTCCATACCATTGCCGACGACGCGGTCGCCTCGAAACGCTGAGGCGAGCCGTTTGAAAGCTGCCTCGTTGTTATCCACCACCGTGATGTGATGGCCTTCTGAATCGAGCATTGTCGCAATCCGGGAGCCGAGCCGGCCGCAACCCATGACGATGACCTTCATGCCAACCGCCAGTTCATTCGTGGTGATGACTCTTTGCGGGAATCATCGATTGCCTCGCCACCCAGACCGCACAGGTGGCGTTTTTGAGGACGTAGTCGGCTGTCCGGCCCACCTGGAACGAACCGGTGAGTTTCCTGTAGCCGACGCCCATGATGATGGTATCTATCTCGTGGTCGAGGGCTTCATCGATGATAGCTGGCCCGGCTTCCCGGGCCTGGAGCAGTGTACCGATGACGGGGTAGCCCGATTCGGCGGCGATCTCCTCGGCTCGTTTGATCAGCGCCTCGCCGCGCCGGGCTTCGGCGTCGAGTTCGGCGTTGAGCGGCAGCGAACGGTTGACTTCGATGACGTGGACGACGTAGACGCGGCCTTTTTTGGCCTTGGCCATAGTGACGGCGACGGTCACGGCGTCGAGGCTCGCGGGCGATTGGACAATCGGGACGAGAATGGCCTGGGGGCTTGCCATTGGTAGTTACAAAACCTCGTGCGCGGTGCGTGTGCGGGCCATTCTCACTAGTGGTCGTCCTGGGCGAACCACAAGCGGATGGCCCCGTTGAGCACCAGCACGATGCCGATGGCGAAGCCAATGTTCCAGTGTGCCGTCTGCGTCAGGATGAAAAGAATGAGTGCGAACCCAAGGACAATCGAGATGACGGAGAAAACGTAGTTCGCGGTGCGCATCTGCTTCCCGGGGTCGCCGGTAAATGGCGATTCGAACTTCCATGCTACGACCGACGAGCCGCAACGGCCAAACAAGGCATCAGCAGTCGCTCACCGGGGTGTCGAAAGCACTTCAGGACCGAGAGGATTCTGGCCATTTGCTCCATCGGGTTCGAGCGTGACGAACATGCGCGTCATTTCTTTCGGGAGCTCCGGGAGGGGCACGAGGAGCGTGCCGTTGTTCCCGGTGAAGTCGGCGGCCGAGCGCGCACCGTACGGCCCTTCGCTCCACACCTGGTAATGGTGCTGCGCTGGGGCGGGAGCAAGACCCGCGAAGGCCGCAACGCCGCTCTTGAAGTCCGCCGCGACGTAGATGACGCCGCTTGCGCCCTGGCCGCTCAGCGGGAGTTCGATGGCTCGGGCTGCCAGTTGGTTTTCGAAGCGGTCTCTATCGTCGCGGGCATCCAGCCAGGCCATAGAGACGGCAGTGAGGCCCACGGCGAACAGCAGCGCGGCTGCGGCCGCGCCAACTGCGATCGTGCGCCATGGCCCGCGAATGATTTTCAGATCACTCCCCAACGGCACCACCCGCGACGAGGCGGCGGTGAGCGCGGCGACTCTTTCGCGAACGCCTGCGGCGATTCGGGCCTCGGCGCCGGGCGGCAGTTCGACAGGCGCCGGTGCAATGGCGAGGGCCGCTCCCGCCTGGCTCAGCGCCTGGAGGTCAGCGGGACATGTCTCGCAGGATTGGACGTGTCTCTCGACTTGCGCTGCCTCTTCGGCATCGAGAAGGTTGAGTGCGTAATCAGCGAGTAGTTCCTGGACCTGGTCGTGGTTCATGATCTGAGTTCCTCCCGGACCGGTCCCAGGCTTTCGCGCAGACGGCCCAGCCCCAACCGCAAGCGGCTGCGCACGGTGCCCTCCGGGATATTCAACTGCCGGGCGATTTCCACTGGACGCACACCCTCGTAGTACGCCTTCACTACTACTTCCTGTTGTTCGCGCGGCAGGGAATCCAGGGCTTCTCGAACGCGCGTGGCCGTGAGTCCATCCAGCACCGTTTGCCAGGTGTCGGATGGATCCCGCAGTGCATATACGGCGGGAGTGTCATCGATCGATCGTTCCATCGTCCGGAGTCGCTTCCGGAAGGTATCGATCGCCTGGTTACGGACGATGGCGAGAATCCAACTTCGTTCGTGACCGCGAACCGGGTCGAATTGGCTCGCCCGCTGCCAGATGCGAACGAAGGCGTCCTGGACCGCCTCCTCGGCGCGAGCGGGATCGCCCAGGACTCTGACGGCCGTTGCGTATGCAGGCCCGGTGTACTCGGCGACGAACGAGTCAAACGCCGAGGCATCGCCGGAGCGGAATCGAAGAAACGGCGAGGGTGATCCTGGATCGCTCAATTTTGGCAACTCGTGATCGAAATGTTCGACCTGACCTGTACATGTCTCGAAACCTGTACGGCCGGCGGGTACCAACCAACCATCTCGGAGGTCCAACCAGTGATTAGAGTCCTTCCCGGCGGCAAGTCGCTCTTCCTTGCGGCTGTCGCGCTCCTGGCTGTGTTCGCAGCAACCGCGGTATTCTCTCCGCGGCAAGCCTCGGCGGCGGATACCGGGCGCGTGCGCGTCATGCATGCGTCTCCCGACACTCCAGCTGTCGACATCTTCGTCGATGGCGCCAAGGCCGTTACCGCGCTCGCGTTCCCGGCTAACACTCCTTACGTCTCGCTGCCTGCCGGCGGCCACAACGTAAAGGTCTTTGTTTCACCGTCCAATGGTACGGGCGCTCCCGCGCTCGAAGCCAACCTTGAGGTAGGCGCCGGCAAGGATTACACCATTCTCGCCGTCGGTGAACTCGGAAAAAGCACTCTGGGCCTGTATCCCCTGCAGGATGACAACACAACTCCTGCGGCCGGCAAGGCTCACATCCGGCTGATTCACGCCTCTCCCGATGCCCCGCCAGTGAATGTCGCGGTCAGCGGTACGTCGACGAATGTGTTCACCGGCGTCGCCTATCGGAACTTCGGCCCGTACACACCGGTCCCGGCCGGGACCTACAACCTTGATGTCAACGTCAGCGCCTCTGGTGCGACCGTTCTCTCCATTCCGGGCCTCAAGCTGGAAGATCGCACGGTTTACACGGCGGTCGCCGTCGGCCTGGCGGGTAACGGGACGCTCAAGGTCATCCCACTCGTCGATGCGCCGGCACCCGCTGCGCCGACGGCTCCCTCGACCGGGAACGCTATTGCGGGGTCGACGAGTAATGCTCTTTCCGGGCTCATGATCCTTGGATCAGCGTTGATTCTCGGTTCGGCCGGCCTGGCCTTCGCTGCGAAACGCTCCCGCTAACGCCACGCAGTTCATTCTCCCAGGAGGGGCAGACACGTCGGTGTCCGCCCCTTTTTGGCGTCCTGGCTCATCTAGCCTTCGAGCGGCGTCACCGGGGGCACGATGGCGGCGGGCTCACGCTTTCGCAGCCGGGCGACCGCAAATAGCGCGAGCGCGAGTGGCACTGCCAACCAGGCAAGAGCCACCGTGCCCACAATCGCCGCCGCAGCGACATAGCGTGCCGTCTCGACTGAGCGGTGAAGGCTTTCGACGAGGACCCCGCCGAGCGTCCAATGCGAATCGCTCGTGTCCTTTACGCTCGCAGCTACGGGCGAGATTGTGAGGTTCACGGTTGCGAACTCGGTTTGACCATCGAGCACCTTCAGTCGTCCCTGGATCTGCTCGATCTGGCCTCGGACCGAAGTGAGCCGATCCTGGACTGTCAGCACTTCCTGGATGGTCTTGGCCTGCTTCAGCAGTTCGAGGTATTGCTCTTCTGTTCGTTCCAGGTTGCGTTGATTGCTCTGCAAGTCGATGTACTGGCCCGTTACTTCGTTCGAATTCGAGCCTTCGCTCGAGACGGTCGCCCCGCTCAGTGTGCGCAGGCTTGCGACGAGCGAGTCGTAGTTCGCGACGGGTACTCGGATAGTGAGCGATGCAGAGCGGCGGGTGGAATCAAGCGTGTCATTGGAGAACGCCGACTTTTCGACGTAACCGCCGTTGGATTTCGCAAGCCCGGACGCATCCGTGAATGTCCGGCCCACATCGGCCGCGTTGAGCGCCATCGACGCTGTGAAGATGATCTTGCGCGACGGGTCGATCGCGGGCAGTGGCGAGCTGTCTGCCCCGCTGGTGGTTTCGCCGGAGGCGGCCGGCTTTTCAGCGTTTCCTGCGGCCGAGGTAGCAGCTGCGAGCCGGTCGGCGCCACCTCCGTCATCGCTGCCGACGCCGAGGTCGTCATCGCCACAGGCGCCGAGAAGAAGCGTGGCGGCCATCACCCCTGCGACCATCCACTTCGTCTTCATTTTCGAACCCTCCTCTGAACGCGTCATCGCATTCATGCCGAATGAACGCCGGGCGCGACGGTTCGGTTCCATGGACAGGTAAAGAAATGGATGCGGGGGCGGACCGCGAAGCTAAAACGCTCCGTAGCGGCGTAGTCCGTCTGTTCCTATCTTCGCCAGGGCGTTTTGCGCGCTCGTCTTGAGGACCGGCAAGTCGCCGGGGACTATTTCTGAGAGCGGTGCAAGGACGAACGAACGTTCCAGGATGAGCGGGTGGGGGATGGTCAGTTCCGGGGTGTCTATCCGTTCTCGCCCAAAGAAGAGGATGTCGAGGTCGATCGGGCGAGGTCCCCAGCGCCGTTCCGGCCTGCGGCCCAAGGCGTGTTCGATCTCCTTCAGCGCGGCGAGAAGGGATTGCGCTGAACGCGTGGTCTCCGCTGTGACTACGGCGTTCAGGAACGCGGGCTGGTCGGCTGGTACGGGTCCGGTCTCCCAAACGGAGGAACGGCCGGTCACGCGGATGTTCCGCGCTTCAAGTGCCGCCACTGCGGCACGCAAGTTGCCTGCGCGGTCTCCCAGGTTCGAACCGAGGGCTATGACCACGGAGTGGGAAACGGGGGCCAGCGGGCCTCGGTCCACCACCGCATCGGCCACCTGCGCGACCCTTGCCATTTCGCGGACGTCGTGAACGCGCACGATGTCCGCCCCCGAAGCGATGGAGAGCGCGACAGTCGCGGCCGTGCCCTCGATCCGCTGGTCGACGGGCGCGCCGCCCAATACGTGACCGATCGTCGACTTGCGAGAGGTGCCCAGGAGAAACGGATATGGGAACCGTGCCGCCCAGAGGCTGCTGAGGTTGCGGATGATGGCCAGGTTCTGTTCTGGCGCCCAGCCGAAGCCGAAACCGGGGTCGAGGATGATGCGGTCTTCGGGAATGCCGTGTTCAGCGGCGATTCGCAGGGTTGCCTCGAATCCCGCCCCGATCGCTCCGGTGACATCCTCTGTTCCTGGCCGTCCTCGCTGATTGTGCATGGCGATCAGCACCGACCCGGTGTCGGCGACGACTCCGGCCATCGCAGGATCCTGGCGCAATCCCCAGATATCGTTGACTGCGTCAGCGCCGGCCGCGATCCCGGCTCGCGCTACGGAGGCGTGGTAGGTATCAACGGAAATCGGCAGGCTCGTGACCTCGCGGACTGCCTCGATTACGGGGACTACGCGGCGCAGTTCTTCGGCTGGATCCAGCTCTTCGGCGCCGGGACGGGACGATTCGCCGCCGATATCGAGCCAATCGGCCCCGTCCGCTTCCATCTGCCGAGCAAGCGCGACTGCTGCCTCGATATCGGAGCCGAGACCATCGCCGCTGAATGAATCGGGAGTGGCGTTGATGATCCCCATCACGTAGGTACGCGCGCCCCAGGTGAACTCACGGCCACGGATTATGAGCGAAGTGGCGCGGTAGTGGCGCGGAAGCAATCGTGCTGGCAGCGCCAAACCATCCAGTGAAAGGCCGTAGTGGTCAGGCTGGGTCACTCGATCGCCTTAGGTGACGATCTCGAACGTGCGCTCGAACTTGTCGGCGCCTTCGATGTGCCAGACGCGAACTTCGGGATGTTCGCGGTCGCCCACGCCGATGACGAAATGCACGAACGGTGGACCGAAGAACGGGCCCATCATGCGGACGTCCGTCGGGCTTGGCACGGCCGGGCTTCCCGTGTGCGAATGGTAGAAGCCAGCAAGCTCCATGCCCGCATCGTCGATCGCCATTTCATGCTTGCGGGTTTCGAGTGGGTCGATGCTGAACCGGTAGGGGCTGGCTTCCCTGTTCTTCGCCCGTCTGACCTCGGCAACTGTGCCGTCTTTCGTCGCCAGCATGCCGCAGCACTCAATGGGCGCATCCTCGAGGGCGTGGGCGATCATGGCATCGATGTGTTCTTGTTTCAGGCGGATGGCGACGAGGGTGAGGTCAGCGGTCATGTACTGACCATTGTAGGCGGCGGAGCGAGCCAAAACGAAAACCCCTCGCGGCCAGGCGAGGGGTTCTCAAGGTAGGTCGGGTTCAGTTGTTGGGGTTGGCTAGCTACAGCTCTCGCTGTTGCCATCGAGCAAGGTGATCTGTTGGCTCGGTGAGCCCAGTTTCATGATGAGGACCACACCGGAAAAGCCCGGGATGGTGGAGATGCCACCGGCGGAGGTGTCGTTCACGTATGCCGGGGTCTTGGTGATGTTGAAGAAGTGCTGCCACTGCTGGTTCGGGCCATCCCAGATGTAGATGGCCTCCCAATCCGCTGCGGGAATGCACTTGGTGAAACTATCGGGGCTGACGCTTCCGTTGCGGATTGCGCCGACGTAGTGAATGTTGCAGCCGGCGCCGCCGCCACTGCAGACACCACCCACGGTGTTGGTGTGTTTGGCCACGGCAACGCCGAGGGTTGCGCCCAAAAGTGTCGCGACTCCGGCACCAACGGCGACCACCGCGAGTGCTTTTCTATGAATCCAGCTCATTCGTCCTCCCGCGCAGACAGTGCGGTTCCGTGCCTCTACCGTAACAACGCCGCAATGTACATGCACCACAAGAAACGCCAACTGGACAACCGTGGTTGCCATCGCGCTGTAAAACGTTCGTAAAAAGAGGCCGCTACCAGCCGTTCACCCCGAACCCTTTACACTCTCTCCCCATGCCCACATCCGTCTTCCTCATCCGTCACGCCGAAACCTACGGCAACATCGAGGGCCGCTTTTGCGGCCATTCCGAAACCGAACTAACCGAAAAAGGGGTCACGCAGGCCCAAGCCCTCGGCCTCCGCTTGAGAGGCCAGCACTTCGATGCCGCCTACTCTTCCGACCTTTCGCGAGCCCATCGGACGGCCGCCTACGCGCTCGAACATCATGCGGCGCCTCTCGCGCCGGTGCTGGACCCGGGCCTGCGAGAAATGCACTACGGCGAATGGGAGTCGCTGATCGGCCGGGACATCGGCAAAGCGAACCCGGACCTGCTGCGCGACTTCTTCCGTTGCAAAGTGCCGGCGCCCGGTGGCGAATCGATCCAGCAGGTGCGCGAACGGACCGCGGGCGCGCTCAAACGGACCGTCGCGGCGCATCCCGACCAGACGATCATCGTGGTATCGCACGGGAACGCGATCATGGCGATGCTGGCGGAGCTGTTGGGTTTGCCGCATGAAAGCACGTGGTCGTTCGCGGTCTCGAACACTTCGATCACGCGGTTGATGTTCTCGAAGAGCGGGAGAATGACGCTCACGGGGTTTAACGACCACTCGCACCTGGCCGAAGATCCGGCCAGCCTGGCCGCCTACTCCTAGCCTATTTCGCGATGGGGCGGGGCGTCGGCGTCTTCGTGGGCGGCCGCGGCGTGGCGGTCGGTGTCGGGGTCCACGTAGGGGTGGGAGTGATTGTGGGCGTGGGAGTAATCGTCGGCGTATTCGTAGGCGTTGGGGTGTTGGTCGGGGTGTTGGTTGGGCCGACGGGCGTGGCCGCCGCCGCTGCGCCGCTGCCGCCCCCGGTGGAGCCCGGGAAGTAGAGAGGCCCGTCGCTCAGCGGAGTGCCGGGGGCGATGTGAAAGTCGAGATAGTCTTCGGGGTTCACTGGCGTGTCCAGCCAGCGGATTTCGAAGTGCAAATGTTCGCCCGTGGAGAATCCGGTGCTGCCGCTGATGCCGATCACCACCGCAGGTGTAACGGGGTCGCCGACCTTCACAAGCATCTGGCTGAGATGGCCGTAGAGGGTGCTCCAGCCATCGCCACAGTCCACGAAAATGTGATTGCCGTAGGTGCTGTTGTAGCTCGCATCCGCGACAGCGCCGGTGCAGGCGGAGAAGACGTTGGAGTGGCTCAGGCCATCGAGGGCGAGGTCGATTCCGCCGTGGATGAGGCCCGCGCCCCGGTTCTTCGCGCCATACCGGTCGGTCACCTTGCTCCAGTCCTTGAGGGGCATGGTGAAGCGACTGTTCGAAACGGCTGAGACCTGATCGCTGCTCGGAAGTTGTTCGGCCTGGGGCTCGGGGACGGCGCCTTCGGTGGTGATTACTGGGGTCTGACCTGCGGTAGCGCCACTTGTTGGCGCGTGGGCCAAGGTAGCAGTCGAAGGATTGTCGGCAGCGTCAGCGACCCGCTGTCGCCCGGCGGTTTCACTTGGAGAACGGGCGGCAAGAATGGCGGCTACGCCCGCAACAAGCGTCGCGCCCAACAGGATGCGCACAGCGTGCGTGCCCGGCAACCACTTCCCCACAAACCCTCGCATCCCTTTCACAATCGGCGCTACCCTTCGCTCAGGCCAGCCTTGGACCGCCTGATTCTTACCGGGTGTTTCCCCGATTCCTGCTTTTTGTACCTCTGGAGTTCGAGTTTCCATGGAAGATCGCACTTCGCGAGTACACTTGTGAGCGTGCCTATTCTTGAGACGCGCGGATTGGTAAAGCGTTACGGGACCTCGGTGACGGCCCTCGGCGGCCTCGACCTCAGCCTCGAAGCCGGAATCATCGGCCTCGTCGGGGCGAACGGGGCAGGCAAGAGCACGCTGATCAAGATCCTGCTCGGGCTGATTGATGCCACCGAAGGTTCGGCCTCGGTGCTCGGATTCGATGTTGCGCGCGAAGGCACCACGCTGCGCCAGTACGTCGGATATATGCCTGAGCATGATTGCCTGCCCGGCGATGTCAGCGCGACGGAGTTCGTGGCGCACATGGCCCAGATCAACGGACTGCCGAAGTCAGCCGCCCGCGAACGGACGGCGGAGACTCTCCGCCACGTTGGCCTTTTCGAAGAGCGCTATCGCGAGATTCGGGGCTATTCCACGGGCATGAAGCAGCGTGTGAAGCTCGCGCAGGCGCTGGTCCACGATCCACGCATCCTGTTCCTCGACGAGCCAACCAACGGCCTCGACCCGGCGGG
>JBDTNM010000097.1:0-10924 GCA_039933735.1 bacterium
CTGCTCGGCATTGCCTGGTTCGTAACAAGTGTGATCGCGTGGTTCGCGATCCTCTTCACAGGTGAGTATCCGCAGGGCCTTTACAACTTCGGTATGGGCGTCTTCCGCTGGCAAATCCGGGTTGAGGCATACTTGCTCCTGCTCGTGGACCAGTACCCGCCGTTCTCGCTCGACTAATTAGCGAATCGGAAACCGGACGTCATTCGCCGCAGGAAAGGTCAACGCACGGGAACATCACCGTGAAGGTCGAACCGCTGCCCGGGACGCTGGAAACGGTGATGGTTCCAGCCATGGCCGTCACCAGGTCCCGGGTGATGGCAAGGCCCAGGCCCAGCCCGAAGGCAACCTCGCGCTCGGCCTCGCGGGTGCGATAGAAGCGCTCAAAAATGCGCGGCTGATCGTCCGGCGAGATGCCGATCCCGGTATCCGTCACTTCCACGCAATATCCGCCCTCCAGATTGCTCGTCCTGACGGTCACCGAGCCGCCCTCGAGGGTGTAGCGAACCGCGTTGGAGAGCAGGTTGCTGAAGATCGATTGCATGGAACTCTCATCACCCAACACCAGGGGGCACGTTGCGGCATTCTCTTCGGTCATGCTGATCCGTTTCGTCGTGGCCGTGGCTCGGGCCCAGCGCACCACCCGGTGCAGGCAATGGCCGAGGTGTACAGGTACAAGTTCAAGGCTCCGGTGCTCATTGCGGCTGGCCGCCGAAAGGTCTTCGCGCAAGGCGAGCATCCGATCGACGGCGAATTGAATATCTTCTTCGCGTTCGGTGAGTTCATCCGGCCAGCTCTGCTTCGCTTCAAGGAACCGCCGAATGGCATGGACGTTTCCTTTGACCACGGTCAGTGGCCCGCCCAGTTCGTGGCTCACACCAGCGAGCAGGTCCAGGCGCTCCTGTTGCGCGCGATCCGCGTCGTCGCTGCGACCGTGTTCAATCTCCGCCCTAGCGCCCGCTTCAACCAGCAACCGCTCAGCCAGGATGCTGTATGCGACGCCGTAGGCGATCATCACTTCCAACAGAAAGTGCTCTGAGGCGATGTGTGCCACCGGGTCCTCGTGCAGGTGCATTGTTTCGGCCAGCTTGCTGTGCAGCGCCATGATGTCCTGCGAGGGGATCGCCGCTCGGACCAGGTCGGCGCTCAGTGCGGTTACCTGCTCCAGCACGGCGGGGCTGCTGCCTTTGCAGAAGGCCTCTAACAACTGGGCGTAACGGGCGGCCGAACCCTCATCCATGCGGCTCTCTCCGGCGATCGCAGGGCATGCTAGCACTGCTTGCGTCACCACGAGAGGCTAGCGCCCGGGCTTGACCTTTCGCTCGAATCGATGACGCGCTTCTCTTCCCGGCCGGCGTATTCGAATTCCGGGAGCCAGTTGGGAAAATCGCGTGTTGCCGCGCAATGCTTACATCGGCCGAGGCTGGTGTGCCCGGCGGCCTCGTCGATCAACCAGTAGTGACTGCTCGCAGAACACGGTGCGATGCCTTCCATGGGATACGTCCTCTCGGGACAGGACGACCTGTCATCGTCCAGGCGGCGCGCCAGTTGAGCGTGTCGGAAGCTGAACATACGCCGGGTTGTCTGTCCCAAATTAGCGGACGGAAGTTCGGTGAACGCGGGACAGACACAGGGCCTCAAGATGGAGTTGCCCGCACCTCTGAGCGATGCGGGTCGAAACCGGGTGCCTTTGAACAATGGAAGTGTTTCCCTCAGCCTGTTGCTGCTGCCGGCAGGTGCCGCCCTCACCTGGGCTCTGAAAGGTTCTTTGCTCGGTATCGATGCGCGTGACTTCGGGCTCGTTTTGCTAGCGGTCGGTGGCCTGGCGATGGCATCCTCGTTGCTTTTCTTCGCGAGCTTTGCACCATTTCGACGCGGCGGCAGATGGGCTCATTGATGAAACGGATCGTAAAGTTTGCAATTTCATTCAGAAATGTCACTTGCCATACAAACTGCGTGGTATGGTGGATGGGCAGGCACGATCTGGTTTCTGGATCCAATACATGCATGGAAGCTGGATGTTACGAATTCTTCCCGCGGCACTGACCGTCCCGGCAACCTAATTCTCGACGCCATGGCGCAAGACGAGTTCGACTCGATGCGTCCGATGTTGAGTGAGCACACCCTGCGAATGCGCGAGACCCTTCAGGAGGCAGGAGATGCCCCGGAATTCGTCTACTTCCCGATCAGCGGGATCATTTCAGCGCTGACCGTGCTTGAGAACGGCATGATGATCGAATTCGCGACCGTCGGACGAGAGGGCACCACCGGCGTACCGATCTTCCTCGGAATGGGGGATTCGAACATGGCCTTGATTTCCCAGGTTCCAGGCAAGTCCCTGCGCATGACTGCCGCCGACTTCAGCACGCAGATAGCGGAAAGCCCGACTCTTGCCCGGATAACGGCAGAGTACGCCGGAGTGCTGTTGGCACTGGTGGCCCAATCGGCTGCCTGCAATCGCGCCCACCATACGGACCAACGGTGCGCCCGATGGCTGCTGATGACGCATGACCAATCTGCTCGGGACGACTTTCCGATTACCCACGAGTTCCTCGCCCAGATGCTGGGAGTCAGCCGCCCAAGTGTGACGCTCTCAGCGGCGGCCCTCCAGGCTGCAGGGTTGATCCAATACCACCGCGGCCAGATGAACATCCTGGACCGCGCCGGCCTGGAGAAGGCCTCATGCGAATGCTATGGAGTGATCCACGCGCGACTCATGGGACTCGGGATTGGGCCACTCCTCTCTGCCGATCCTGTCGTGGCTGCCTGACCAACGCCGACCACCAGCCTTGGCCTTTTCACGGTTGTTGCAAAAGCCCCGTGAAAGTCTTTCAGACTTGTGACAAATTTGGACAGACAGGCGAGCGTAAAAGGACGATTCTGATCCTGCACCGTGTGGAACGGGCAGACAGAAGGCCCTCATGTTCGAATCAATCGCGACCGGAATGACCGTCCAGTCGCTCGACGACCGAACGATCGGGTTCGTTGTCGGCGTTCATGGCTGTTGCTTTCAGTTCGAAGTCGGGCAAAGCCGGACGTGGGCGAGCGTGACTTTCGAAGGCATATTCGACATCCAGTCGGGCCTGATCACGCTGATTTGTTACGGGGCCGAAGCGCACAGGTATACCTGCACAGGCCACCCCGTGGTCCATCGGCAGGAGGCAGTGGCAAGCTGGACATCTCTGGGCAGAGAGCCCCAGGTGAATCTCTTCCGGCGGGTCCCGCGAACCAGGCTTGAACTCCCCGGAGAGAGGCCGTTGCCCGTCCCGAGTCGCCGAGGCCGGGCACAACGCCTGGCCGCCCGGTCCTCCTAAACGAGAGCAAGCAACATCGTTCGTCCGAATGTGCCGCTAGTAGTGGCGCTTTCTTGATCAGCTATTTCTTCGTTCTATGCGCCGAGACTACCGCCGTACATGTTTACCCGTCTATGACACTGCAAGTTTGACAACATAGGCATTCACACCGACGGTAGGACTAGAAACGGAGAATCATCATGGGAACATTTGTTGTCGCCGATGCGATATTTGAGCAACGTCGGTCCGAGTTTCTCGGCGAATACTACCGTCGTGAGTGGTATCAATTTCAGGCGGTCGATCGGCTCGAAAAGAAGCTTCGCCTGAGCAAGGTCCGCCTGGGGCTTTCCTCGAAGCCTGCAGGATTCCGCCTGGAGCAGGCCCCCACGCTGGAGCGGTCCGCTCAGTTGTAGCGAAATCGCAACGTCATGCGGCATTCGTTCATGCGATCGGGTAGGCCAGAGGGCGAAACTTGGCCCATGGTCGCAAACGCATTCATGGTCTTCCTGGTGGTGGCCGAACTCGCCCTTGTGGCGATGCTTGCCGCGGTACTGCCCTAGGCGAGTAGCGCTTCCCGGACACAGCTGCTGAGAGCTTCCAGGGAATACGGTTTCGCGAGGAACGAGACATCCGCCTGGCGAATGCCGCGCTGCAAAAGCGCGTCATCGGTGTATCCACTGGTGTACAGCACTCGCAGGCCCGGTTGGAGCGCCGTTGCCTTTTCCGAGAGCTGGCGCCCATCCATGCCGGGCATCACGATATCGGTGATCATCAGGTCTGGATGGAGCCCGTCAGCCAGGGCCCGAAGCGCTTCCATGCCGCTGGCTGCAGTGATGACGGTGTACCCCTCGCGGCTGAGCGACCTTTCGACCATTCGACCATTCGGCGGACACTGCTTTCATCTTCGACGACGAGCACCGTCTCGGCGTGGTTCACGACGACACTGTCGACCGCCTGCGGCGGCTCGGCCACGGGCTGGACTACCGGAAGGTAGATCACGAAGGCCGCCCCCTTGCCCTCTTCGCTGAAGACTTCCAGATGCCCGCCGTTCTGGACCACGATTCCATGCACGACGGAAAGGCCCATCCCTGTGCCCTGCCCGGAGTCCTTCGTCGTAAAGAACGGTTCGAATACCCGGCTGCGAACTTCCGCAGACATCCCGTCTCCTGTATCGACGACGCTGAGTTCGACGTACGGCCCGCAATCCGGGTTCACTTCGATCGCCCGGAAGGGCAGCCTTTCGCTGGTGCGGATGTGCAGTGCGCCGCCATTAACCATCGCGTCCCGCGCGTTGACCGCGAGATTCATCAAGACCTGGACGAGTTGGCCGGGATCGATGCGTACGTGCAGCCCGGCTGCGTTCAGGTTGGTGACCAGGCGAACGTCTTCGCCGAGCAGACGCCGCAGCATCTTCTCGGTGTCCACCACGACGGCGTCCACCTCTATCACCCGCGGAGCCACCACCTCACGGCGGGAGAAGGCGAGGAGCTGGCGCGTGAGCGAGGTCGCGCGTTGTTGGGCCATGCGAATCTCGTCGACCAACTCGCGCGATTCGGCGTCTTTCGGCAGTGTCCGGTCCAGCAACTGAGCCGCCGTGGAGATCACTGTCAGCAGATTGTTGAAATCGTGCGCGACGCCCCCGGCGAGTTCGCCGATGGACTGCATCTTTTGCGCGTGGCGGAGCTGGGCCTCGAGTTCGCGGCGGCGGGTGACGTCTTCGGCAACCCCGGCAATGCGGACGACTGTGCCGTGTTCGTCCCTCACTGGAAACGCCCGGTCGCGTATCCACCGAATCTCGCCAGCGGGACGCAGAATGCGGTACTCAACGTCGTATCCAGACGTCTGCAAGGAGCTGAATGCGGATTCGACGTAACCGCGGTCGTCCGGGTGGATGGCTTCGAACCACTGTCGTGGCGACTCAAATAAGCTTTCACAGGTCCGTCCCCAGACCGTCTCGTAGCCGGGGCTGATGTAGTAAATCTCTGTTTGATCAACGTCTGTGAGCCAGAACACTTCCTCGATGCTTTCCGCGAGTTGGCGGAAGCGCATTTCGCTCGAGCGGAGCTCCTCGGCGGCGTTGTGCGTTTCGGTGATGTCCTGGACGGTCCCGAACATCCGTGCAGCTACGCCACTTTTGTCGAACTCGCATTGGCCCCGGATTAGCATCCAGCGCCATTCCCCGTCCTGGTGCCACCAGCGGAACTCGGCGGAGAGCGAAACGCCCTCGCTGAAGGCCGCGATCATCGCCTTGTTCGCGGCGGCCCGGTCGTCTTGATGGATCCACTGCTGGAAGTCCTCGAGCGTGCCGTTGAACTCGGGGCACCCGAGAATGTCGTAGACCTCCGGCGCCCAGGTGATTTCGCCGGTGCTCAATTCGCCTCGCCAGAGGCCCATGTTGGATGCCCGCAGGGCCGTGGCAACGCGGGCCTGGTGATGGGCGAGAGAACCTGGGAGCGGGGGCGTGGAAGAGATAGTGAGTGGCGGAACGACCAATCGAATCGGAGCGTCTTGCGGCATACCAGTCAGTAGGGCTGCATTCGGTGGCTTTAGTTACGACCTATCGGACGGACTCTGGTGGCCGATCGGACGGAACCTGAAGCAATTCAGCGATTCGAGGCGAAACAATGAGCCGCTTCGGCGAAAGCGGCGAACAAACCCTGGGCCTGCCCGCGTGAGACGGATTCTTCCGGGCCGATGGCCATGTTTTCCGGGTGCCACTGCACGCCGAGGACGAAACGGTCACCGCGACCCTCGACTGCTTCGATAACCCCGTCGATCGGGCAGCGGCCCACCACCTGGAGGCCCTCGCCAATGCGTGCCGGGTCGAGCGACTGGTGGTGGCGCGAATTCGTCTCGACCGTCTCGGCCACGAAGACCGCGCTTGCTGCCGTTCCAGGATCAAGCGCCACGGAATGAAACGGCCGCCACTTTTCCGCCTGCTTCCGGCCGTCGCGGTGGCTTTCGCCGATGTCCTGGAGTAAAGCGCCGCCTCGCTGGACATTCAGCATCTGCATGCCCCGGCAGATCGCGAGGATGGGCATTTCGAGCCGGTCGGCTTCGACAATCGCAGTGGATTCCATGGCGTCGCGCGCGACTGAAACCGACTTCATTTCGGTGCCCGCCGGTTCCTGGCCGTAGCGCGCGGGGTGAACGTCGGCGCCGCCGGAGAGTACGAGACCAGAACATCTCGCAACGACCTCGCGAACGCCGGCCTCATCCATGCCGGGAAGCAACTTGCAGATCTCAAGGTCCAGGCCGGGGGCGGAGAGAGCCCGGACGTAGCATTCGTCCGTGACCGTTGAGTTTCCCCCGAGCGCGAGCGCGATGCGGACCGTCACTTCGAAACACCAGCCGTCTCGGCCATTTTCACGGGCTTCGGACGGTCCTGCACGCGCCAGACGAAACGCAAACCGCTCCAGCGGTCATCGATAGCGCAGACCTTGTTGTCCACGAGTCCCGCGGCGAGGCCGATTTCCCGGACGGTGTTTTCGAGCAGCGTCTGCGGTTGCCCGGGTTGTTTCTTCGGCCACGCAAACCAGAGCCCCCCGGTCCAGGCGAGCAGGGGTTTGAGTTCCAGGAAGCGGCGCTCGACCTCATCAGGCTGCCGGGCGAAACACACGATGACATCCAGGTTCGGCTCGCCGGGCGCAGTGAACGTTACCGCTTCCGGCAGCGATCCCAGCGTTTCGAGGAAGTCCTCGGGCGGCGACACGAGGGCGACGCGCGAACCCGGCTTCATGCCCAGCTTTTGGGGGAGCGGTGTTCCGGAGTAGCCAGCCATCGGACCTATCGTAGCAATTGCGGGCCAATTGACTCACGCCGCCGTGCTGTTCCGCTGGTTCGTGACGGAATCAACGAGAGAAACGTCGTCGTCCAGCTGGCCGGAAAGACAGATCAGCCAATGCGAACTTTGGAGAAATGTTAGTACATACGCTGACATGCTTGTTCGGTAGGGCATGTTACCTTTGGCAAGCCGGGATAGTGCCCGGTGGCTGCCAGGGCCGTGCCCTCTGCAGCTGAGAGGAAATCTCCTTGGCAGTGATCACCCCTGTGAAGCCAGCGTTCGGCAAGCCGGCGCCCGCCGTGGACTACGCGGTACTGAAGAAGCGAATCAAAGAATCCGGATTGTTGGAATCGAAATCCGGCTACTACTGGATGAAAACCATCATTGCGATCGCCACTGTCGCCCTTGCGACCGTCATCGCGATTGTTTCCCACAATCCATGGGTCATCGTGGCTGACGCCGTGTTCATGGGTTTCGCATCGACCCAGGTTGCACTGCTCGCCCACGACGTTGGTCACCGCCAGGGTTATCGCGGGCGGCGGACCAATCTGATCGCCCGGGCTGTGTTCGGCAATGTACTGCTGGCCGTCAGCCATTCGTGGTGGAACGACAAGCACAATCAGCACCACGCCACTCCGAACCACATGGAAAAAGATCCGGACATGCAGATCCCGATGCTGGTGTTCTCGCGCTTCCAGATCGCATCGCGGCCTCGCTGGCTCCGCCCGATGATCGCCATCCAGGCGTTTTCACTCGTCTTCCTGATGCCGTTCCAGGCGGCGAACATGCGTTACATCAGCGTCAGCCACCTGTTCGGGCCAAAAGCTCATCACCGCTGGCTGCAGGGTGGGCTTATCGCCCTCCACTTCGTTGCGTATGGCGCTTTGCTCTACACGATTGGCCTGCCGTGGGGCATCGTTTTCGCCTTGATTCACCAGGCGACGTTCGGGCTTTACAACAGCTCGGTCTTCGCTTCGAACCACAAGGGCATGCCGCTCACCACCGACGGCACCCGCCTCGACTTCTTCCGCGAGCAGGTCATCACTTCGCGGAACGTCAGTGGGCACCCCCTGACCGACTTCTGGTATGGCGGACTGAACTACCAGATCGAACACCACCTCTTCCCCACGATGCCCCGCTGCAACTTGCGCAAGGCCCAGCCAATAATCGAAGCGTTCTGCAAGGAACACGGCGTCGCCTACCACTCGACCGGCCTGTTCGAGTCGTACCGCGAAGTCTTCTCACATCTCCATCGCGAAAGCGCCTCGCTCCGCGGGGGAGAAGCCGTCGCCTACCCGGGCTAACCCGCGTAGACGTATTTCGGCTCCAGTTGCCTGAGCATGGCCGACGCGGCCATGCTCGGCCGCCACTATTTGGCAAGACTATCGCTTTGTGTGTTGTTGGTTCTGTAATCCCATTCGCCTAGAGTTGATCGGACCTCAACTCCTGGAGGCTGCGATGGTCAGCATCACTCCCCATCTCTGGTACATCGATAAAGCGGTCGAAGCCGCCAAGTTTTATGCGTCGGTGATCCCCAACTCCCACGTGGATTCCGTCATGGATTTACCAACGGATAGCCCGAGCGGGCCTGCCGGTTCGGTGCAGATCGTCGATTTCACACTGGCTGGCCAGCCCTTTCAGGCGATCAACGCCGGGCCGCTGGACGACTTCAATCACAGTATTTCCTTTGTCCTCGAGTGCGACACCCAGGCGGAGATCGACCGCTTCTGGGAAGTCCTCGGCGACGGCGGCGAATACGAGGGTTGCGGTTGGTTGCGAGACCGCTACGGCCTCTCGTGGCAGATCGTCCCGAAGAAGCTCAGCGAGATGATGAAGGGCACGGACGTTGCTCGATCAAAGCGGGTGGCAGACGTGATGCTGAGCATGGAGAAACTGGAAATCGCGCCGCTGGAATCGGCCTACCGAGGCGAGATGGCGGACTCCCGCAAGTAACCGGGCAAGGTACGACATGGCCCGGAGTTCCGTTTGTCCTGTTCGCCGCGGCGATCGGGATCCGCACGGGCAATCGGCGCTGGTGTACGCTTCGCGCCGATGACTGTGGACCTCGCCTGCACTGAAGCCATAGAGCGCCCGGCCGAGTACTTCGGCCGGGCGCTTTTGCATGGGCCAGTGCAGTGGAGCGACGCACAACGGGCCTGGGTAGCGCTCTCCCACGCCGAAGTCGAAGCGGGCTTCCGCGAGAGTGAGTTGCTTTCGGCGGACCGTTCGGGAGCGTTTGCCCGGGCCGCCGCCGGCCGTACGCCCGCCTTCGGCAAGGCAGTCGAACTCCTCAGCGGCTGGATGAACTTTCGCGATGCCCCCGCCCACACGCGGCTGCGCGAACCCGTGAAGGGCGCGTTCACCCCACGCGCTGTTTCAGCCCTCGAAAGCCAGGTGCAGGGGATCGTCGATGCGGCCATTGACCAGTTCGAAGGCGATGTGGTCGACCTCAACTCGGCTTTCGCGCATTCGGTGCCAGCACTTGTGATCGCCTCGATCCTTGGGGCTGAAGCTGAGGATCAGCATCGGTTCAGCGGCTGGTCGGACGATATAGGCCGGCTCGTCTTCGCCATGGAGCCGGGCAAAATCGCGGAAGAGCCGGTGAACCGCGCCGTGGCCGAGTTCGTGACGTTCTTTTCGGCGCTGATCGAACGAGAACGGCGCGAACCGAGCGGCAGCGTCCTCAGTTCGATCGTGCATTCAGACATCGGCCAGTTAAGCGAAATGGAGCTCGTGGGCGCCTGTACCCTGATCCTCTTCGGTGGCCATGAAACGACCACCACCCTGCTCGCGAACACGCTCTGCGTGCTCCTCGAACGCCCCGACCTCGTGGAGTGGCTGCGAGCTAACCCGGATTCCACGGCGAGCGCGGTCGAGGAGTTCATGCGAGTCTGCGGGCCGGCCCGGAGCATGCCGCGAAAGGTCGTGAAGACGCACGAACGCGGCGGCCAGACGTTGCAGCAAGGGCAGAACATCTTCCTCGGGATCGTTTCGGCGAACCACGACCCGGCGGTATTTAGCGAGGCCGGCACCATCGACCTCACCCGTGACCCGAACCCCCACCTCGGCTTCGGCTGGGGGCTGCACTTTTGCCTCGGCGCGAACCTCGCGCGTCTCGAAGCCCGGATCGCTCTCCGCACGCTCTTCGAACGCTTCGATCGGTTCGAACCAGCCGCTCCCGTACCTCCGGCGAAAGCCAGTGCGATGGGCTTCGGCCGCCGGCCCGTCCTCACGCGCCTGCGCTAGCACTAGCCACATAACGCGTAGTTCGCTACCGTGCCTTTTGCCAGGTGGTGGGGACCATTGGCAGGCCGATTGTGCTGAATCTTTTCTTGCGCCGCGTCGGGCGGTATTTCGAGGGCGGAACTACGTTTCCCTGGATTAACGGCGCAGCGCCGTTCGCGGTGGCGCCTCTGGCGGCCGGCGACGGCGGCGCCAACTTCGACCCGGTGTTCCTCATCTGTGGCATGGCGGTCCTGAGCGCCGGGCTGGTGGTGTTGCATGCCGCCCACTCGCTTCGACCTCAATTTGCGCCCGTCGCCGTAACGACGAACGGCTCCCGCAAGTACACCGCCGAAGAAGCCCTCGCCGAACGGGGCCGCCTCGCAGGCGAGACCGACGTGCTTGTTGATGCGCTGGCGGCCGCGGCAGCGACGTTCTACGCCATCGCGGGGAGGCTCCCAAGCGAAGATTCGGCGCGGGCGCTGGCGCGGGCGGACGACCTGCGGGAGCTGGTGTGGATCAACCGGGGCGGATGAGGGGCGAGGTCACCATCCTCTGCGGACGATCCGCTGAGGGAGTAATCCCGCTGAAAGCCGTGGAGTCCCTCTGGGTGCGCGCTTCGGAGGCG
>JBDTNM010000098.1:0-10877 GCA_039933735.1 bacterium
AGGACGAGTGCGACGCGCGCCCCCATCGAGTGGCCCACGAGATGAACGCGACCCCGAAGGGTGGCAATAAGTTCCGCGGTGTCGGTCACGAACGAGTTGACGGAATAGCTGATGTCCACAGATCGGGGTGACTGGCCGTGTCCACGCTGGTCAAGCGCTACATAACGCCTCCCGGCGGGAAGATATGACACCGTAGGACCCCAGACTTCGGCGACACCGCTGAGGCCGTGGAGGAAGAGCACCGTCCGGTCACCGGAACCCCAGACCAGCGTCCGAAAGTCGCCGGCAGTGAGGGTGACGACCGACTGCGAGGCGGCGGTCAATCTTCGCCCAGGTAGGCGCGGCGGACGCTGTCATTTTCGGCGAGTTCGGCGCCGGTGCCCTTGAGGGTGATGACGCCAGATTCGAGGACGTACGCACGGTCGGCGATCTCAAGCGCCATCAAGGCGTTCTGTTCGACCAGCAGGACGGTCGCTCCCTGGGCGCGAATCTCTGAAATCGTGCGGAAGATGGTTTCAACGAGAAGCGGTGAAAGGCCCATCGACGGTTCATCCAGGAGCAGAAGCTTGGGACGGGCCATAAGGGCACGGCCAATCGCAAGCATTTGTTGTTCCCCGCCGGAAAGCGTGCCGCCAGGCTGGGAGAGGCGTTCTTTGAGGCGCGGGAAGAGCTGGTAGACGCGGTCCAGATCACTGGTGAGGTCGTCGTTGCGCTGGTAACCGCCAAGGAGGAGGTTATCGAGGACGCTCATGCGTTGGAAGATGCCACGCCCTTCCGGAACATGGGAAATGCCAAGGCTGACAATGCGGTGGGCTTCGAAGCGGTCGATGGGCGAGTTTTTGAAGGTAATCTTGCCGCTGCGCCCGCGAATGATGCCGGAGATGGCCCGCAGCGTGGTCGACTTTCCCGCGCCGTTCGAGCCGATGAGCGTGACAATCTCGCCCTCGTTCACATCGAGGTCGATGCCCTTGATGGCCGAAATTGCGCCGTAGCCGGCCACGAGGCCGGAGACTTCAAGGAGCGGCATGGCCACCCTCCTTGATTGCCCGCGTACCGAGGTACGCTTCCACGACGCGTGTATCTTTTTGCACTTCGGCAGGTGTGCCTTCGGCGATTTTACGCCCGTAGTCGAGCACCGTTATTTGTTCGCAAACGCCCATCACGACGCGCATTTGATGTTCGATAAGGACCACTGAAGTCTCGTACAGGTCGCGGATGCTGCGAATCAGCGAAATCATCGCTGCGCTCTCCTGAGGGTTCATGCCGGCTGTTGGTTCATCCAGCAGGAGAAGGCGAGGGCCGGTCGCTAGCGCGCGGGCGATCTCCAGGCGGCGCTGGTCACCGTAGGGGAGGTTCCGGGCGATGACATTTTCGCGACCGGAAAGTCCAACGCTGCGCAGGAGATCGCGGCCCCGTGCCACGCCTTCGCGCTCGGATGCTTTGAGCGGCGGCGGTTGAACGACGGCGGAGGCCAGTTCGAGCACACCGCGACCGAGAGCGACGGGCGCGTGGCGGGCGTAACGAATTCCGTTGAGGAGAAGGAATTCCTTGCTTCGTGAGGGGACCTCATGCGTCTTCTGCCCGGATAAACGACGGTGACTGGCAACGAGGATGTTTTCGAGCGCGGTCATGGTCGAGAAGAGACGGATGTTCTGGAACGTGCGGGAGACTCCGGCACCAGAGATGACATGCGGGGGGAACCCATCGAGGCGGTCGCCTGAAAGCCAGACTTCTCCCGAAGTCGGCTGGTAAAAGCCGGTCAGGCAGTTGAACATTGTGGTTTTGCCCGCGCCGTTGGGGCCGATCAACCCGTGAATTTGGCCAGGCGGCACGTGGAACGACACGTCGGAGAGCGCGACGAGGCCTTCAAATTGCATGCCCAATCCGCGGACGTCGAGGTTGCCGGCGGCCATCTCAGGCCTCTCCTGCGAGGGCTTCGGGGGCGTCAGCCTGGAATTCGAGCTGGCGGCGGCGGCTGGGGAAGAGTCCGGACGGCCGCACGATCATGACGATGACGAGGAGCGCGCCGAAGACGATGAATCGGTAGAGCGCGAGCTTGTCGCCCCATTCGCTGGCGGGCGGGAGCTTGCTGATGTCGAGCGTGGTCAACGAGTTGAATGCGTCGATGAGGCTGTTCGAGCCATCACGCAGCCACGAGAGCTTGGAGAGGACGTTCGCCGTCTCTTCGAACTGGAGGATTTCGGGCACTCCGATGAGGATCGCGGAGCCAGCGATCACGCCGCTGGTGTTTCCCATGCCGCCGATAATTACGAGTGCGAGCACGTTGATGCTGACGAGCAGGCTGAACTGCTGCGGTGCGACAAAGTCGATGAAGGGCGCATAGATTGCGCCTCCCAGGGCGCCAACAGAGGCTCCGGTAGCGAATGCCATCAGTTTGTACTTGGTGGTGTTGATGCCCATGCCGGCAGCGACATCTTCATCCTCGCGGATGGCTTCCCAGGCGCGGCCGACGCGCGAATCACGCAGGCGCGAAGTAACGAACCAAACAATCATCGCGGCGATCAGCATCATCACGAAGAATTCGTTGACGTGGTCCACCTTGCCGAACCCGTAGTCGGGCTTCGTGATGGCGTAGAGCCCCGAAGAGCCCCTGGTGATGTTGTCCATGTTGAGGGCGAGGATGCGAATGATTTCGCCGAAGCCGAGGGTCACGATGGCGAGGTAGTCGCCCCGCAACGGAAGCACCGGGAGGCCGAGCAGCAGCCCGATGCAAGCGCCGATGAGAACAGCCATCGGCAACAACATCCAGTAGTCGATCGTGCCGGTGACCGCCGGCGAGACTGGTGCGCCCCAAATGGCGACGACATACGCGCCAGTTGCGAAGAAGGCGACGAAGCCAAGGTCGAGTAGGCCGGCCAGGCCGACGACGACGTTGAGGCCCATGCCGAGAGTCGCGTACAGCGTGACGAGGAAGAGGACGCGGATCCAGGTTTCATCGAGAAAGATGAGGCCAATCAGGCCAGCAGCCAGGAAGAGGAGCGCGTGTCCCCATTCCGGCAATCCACGAGCGCGGAAACCCAGACGGCGCAGAGCTTCAGGCACGCTTCGTCTCCTTCTGCCGGAAGATGCCTGTCGGCCGGAAGATGAGGACGATAACCAGGAGGCTGAACGCGACGACGTCTTTCCACTGATTGGGGAGGTTCACGCCCGGGATCTCGTTGAGCAGTTCGCGGCCAACGGTCTCCGTGAGGCCGAGGAAGAACCCACCGAGGACGGCGCCCTGGATGCTGCCGATACCGCCCAGAACGGCGGCGGTGAAGGCCTTCACGCCGGGGATGAATCCCATGCTGCCGCGAATGCTGCTGTAGAAGAGGCCATAAAGGACGCCGGCGAAGCCAGCCATGATCGCGCCAAGGGCGAAGGTGACCATGATCGCTCGGTTTACATCGATGCCCATTAGTGCGGCGTTGTCGCGGCTCTCGGAGACAGCGCGGATCGATCGTCCGATCTTCGTTCGCTGAACGGTCCAATAGAGGACCGACATCATCGCCAGCGAAGAGCCGATCAAAAAGATTTGAAGGTAGGAGATGGCCAAGGGGCCGAGCGAGACGTCGCCGGTCGGGAAAATGGTGGGGTAGAACTTCGACTGGCCGCTGAGGAAGCCGTCGTCGACGAGGTGGCTGAGGAACACGCTGACGCCGATTGCGCTGATGAGCGGAGCGAGGCGGGGAGCGTTTCGGAGCGGGCGGTAGGCGATTCGTTCGATCAGGAGGGCCGTACCCAGCGAGGCTGACGCGGCTGCGATGAAGGCAACGAGGATCGAGAGGGCGATCATGGCGCCGGTGATGTCTTCGCCGCCGAACGCGACAAGAACACCGTAGCCGGCGAACGCGCCAACCATGAAGACTTCGCCGTGGGCGAAGTTAATCAACTGCAGAACGCCGTAGACCATTGTGTAGCCGAGCGCGATCAGCGCGTAAATGCTACCTGTGGTCAGGCCGTTCACGAATTGGTCGGCCCAAAACTCAGCGGAAGCGAGGAAGAGGACCGTCATTGATGGACTCCGAGATGTCGCTTCGGCAAAACGGGAGAGGGGCTTTGATCGCCGCCTCTCCCGTTTCGGAGCGTTTTGGTGCCGGAAGGCTTACTTCTTACCGGCTTCGAGTTGGACGTACTTGCCGCCCTGGATCTTGAAGAACCGGACGACGGCGCCAGCGCGATTGCCGTCGCTGCCGAACGTGATCTTGCCGGACGCGCCTTCGAAGTTCGCGTTCTTGATCTCTTCGTTGACCTTTTTGAGGTCAATTTCGAGCTTGCCGCCCTTATCGACAGCGACCTTGTCGATCGCCTTAATGAGGGCCGTGGCGGCGTCATACGCTTCGGGGCCGAACGTTGCCGTATCGGCGTTGCCCTTGAAGAGGCTGGCGTACTTCGTCTTGTAGGTTTCGAACTGGGAACCAGTGGTGCCCGGGAGTGCGAGGTACGCACCCTCGGCGGCATCCTTGGCGCCGGTGATCAGTTCGTCGTTCTTGATGCCATCGCCGCCGATGTAAGGGATGCTCTTGAGGTCGGCATCGCCGCGGAGCTGCTGCAGGAACGGGGTGGCTTCAGCGTAGAACCCGGCCTGGTAGATAACGTCAGGCTTGGCTTCTTTGATGCTGGAGATGATTGACTTGAAGTCGGTGGTCTTCTTTTCGTAGCCGGCGGGGGTACCAACGATGGTGCCGCCGTTTTCCTTGAAGTACTTCTGGAATTGGGTGCTGAGGTCCTTGCCGTAGTCGTCGGTATCGAAGACAACGAAGGCCTTCTTCGCCTTCAGGGTGTCGGTGGCGAACTTCGCCTGCTCACGCGCTTCATCGGCGTTGAGGACCGGCACGCGGAAGAAGGTCACAAATGGGCCTTCGGCGCGGGTCGGGGTGCTGAGGTCGCCGGCGGTGGCCGACGGCGAAATGTGGGTGATACCGGCGTCGTCAAAGATCTTGAGCGAGGCACGGGTGCCGCCAGAGCAGATCGGGCCGACCACGGCTACGACATTGCCCTTGACGAGGCGGTCGGCCGCGGCCGGGCCACCTTCAGGGGTGCAAAGGTCGTCTTCGCGGACCCACTTGATCTTGTGTCCTTTGATGGTGAGCCCGTCGCCAGCGGTTTCGGCGGAATCAGCGATGGGCTTCCCCAGGCCCGCCGCGTCGCCCGTGAGCGCGCTGGAGATACCGATCGGCACATCGCCGTCGACGGTGATGAGCCGCGCTTTATCAAGTCCGGCTGTCTTATAGCCGGCATCCGTGAATCCGGCGCTGCCGCCGGAGTCGTCGTCGTCGCCGCTGCAGGCCACGGCGAAGAGCGCAACGAGTGCGACCAACGCGAGCAGCAGGGCGAACTTGGACCGTTTTCCTTGAACCAAGAGTTTCCCTCCTCTTGCGTGTCTACCGCTTGGTAGATCAGTGCGGCAGGCACGCAGACGGCGGGATGGTAGGTTCGAAACAGCCTCTGAGTCAAGAAAAATGAAAGGCCCCGGAGGGTCCGGGGCCGAGGAATTTCAGAAGCTGGCGCCGCGATCAGTCCCCGGTGGGGTATCCCGCGTCGACCCAGGCAAGGGTGCCACCTTCGACATTAAACAATTGCAATTCATCGAGGCCGGCGGCGGTTGCGAATTCGGCCGCGAGAGCACTACGCGCACCGGTCTTGCAGATGAACAGGACTTCCTTGCCGTCGGCGTAGTCCCGAATCTGCTTCACCTCGCTCATGACGGTGTTCACAGGGATGAGGCGGACGTCCTTCGCATGGAAGTCGATGTATTCGCCCGGTTCCCGCACGTCGACCATGACAGCGCTGCCGGCATCGAGCTTTTCTTTGGCCTCGGCTACCGAAATTCGGGTAAATGGTTCGCGCTCGTTCTTCGTTGCCACAGGGGCCTCCTGAATTGTTGACCAAGTTGGTAGACAATATCGTAGCAATCTCCAAACCTTGCCGCCACTCCCGGGGAACGGCACACTCGCTGCGATGAATGGACCGCTTGGGCTGAATCCAGAACTCCTCCTGGCCGAATGGGGTCGACGGGTACGCGCGAACTATGAACAGGCCGAACAGTTCCGCGAAGGTGTGGCCAGCAACGACTTCTATGCGCCAATTGCGGCGACGTTTCGGGCCGACCCTCGGCGAACGAACGAGCCGGCCCTGGATGTCTTGCGCGGGCTGGTGATCCCGGGCGAGACCTGGCTGGATATTGGAGCGGGCGGTGGCCGCTACGCGCTGCCCCTGGCGGTGGCCGGCGCGAGGGTGACCGCGTTCGATCCTTCCCCGGGCATGCTGGACGTGCTGAGGGCTGCGGCGGCGGAGTTCGACGTTGCGGGCGTGACCACCGCCAACGGCCGCTGGCCGACGCCGGAGCCGTTTGCGGCCGATGTGGCTTTGATCGCTCATGTGAGCTACGACATTGCGGAAATTGGCCCCTTCCTCGACGCGATGGAGGCAACGGCTTCGCGGATGTGCGTGGCGGTGCTGCTCGCCGAGGCGCCCGCAACCGCTGCAGCGCTCTTCTGGCCGCCTGTCCACGGGGTGGAGCGCACATTGTTGCCGGCACTCCCGGAACTCCTCGCCCTGTTGCTCGCCCGCGGGAAGACTTTCAGCGTGTGGCTGGGCGAGCGTGCTGCGCCGGGGTATGAATCACTCGAGGCTATCGAGGGTTTCGCCCGGCAACAATTGTTCATCCAGGCAGGTGGACCCAAGGAAGCGGCGATGCGCGACGCAATCCGGGAACGAGCAGTCGAGCGAGATGGTCGGTTCTACTTGAGTCTCCAGCCGTCGACGCTGGGGGTCGTGACATGGAAGCCGTAGTACGGCGTTCGAGGTAGGCAGAATGTCAGATCGAGTGGTTGGCCCGCTGCGCGAAATGCGCCTCCCCCTGCACGACGGGTTGAGTGCTCTGCACGTCGCTGCCACCGCCGCGACGACGGCCGAGTTGCCTATCGCGATGAAGGCACTCGATGGCGCTCTTGCCTTTTTGCAGGAACGGATTCTGCCGATCTGCCGGGCGGAAGAGTTCACGCTGTTCATCGCGGTGGATGGCGTTCTTGGGGCCGTGGATTCGTGCCAGGTGATGAAGATGCAGCACAGCACGATGATGCGCATGACCGGCGACCTCGCGCAGACAATTGAGGCGGCAAAGGCGGACGGCGATGTGGCGGCGTACGCGAAATACCTGCATCCGCTGCTCTACGGGCTCTACGCGCTCATTCGGGCGCACCTTGAGAGCGAAGACGATGCCTACCTGCCGCTTCTCGACACGGCTCTGAGCGAGAGCCAGGTGACGATGATCATGGACAACATGACGCGGATGGCTGCGGGCAGTGCGGCGCCGGAGTAGGGATTCGGGCCGGCCCTTTTCCGAAGGAGTGGAAAGAGGTGAGGCTGCCACAAATGGCAACTGCCTGGTTATGGTTTGACGGCTCTCGGCGGCCTTCGGCCTGGACGGTGGGTTGGCCGGTCGCTGACGCTTCCGGTTCGTTGGGTTCGGTGCAACCCGGAGCGTTCCACGGAACGTCTACGTGGGCGTAAACTTCCGCGGCATCAAGGAATCAAGGTAGGTGAGACCCATGGCGGGCAAACTCGAAGGCAAAACAGCAATCATCACGGGCGCGGGTCGCGGCATTGGCCGCGAAGTTGCGCTTCTTTTCGCGCGCGAAGGCGCGAAGGTCGTGGTCAACGACCTCGGTGTTTCTGTGTCTGGCGAAGGCGCAGATAACAGCCCGGCGGCCCAGACCGTGGCCGAGATCAAGGCCGCGGGCGGCGATGCGATTGCCAACTACGCCGACGTTTCGGATATGGACCAGGCGGAAGACCTCGTCCGCACAGCGCTGAATGAGTGGGGTCAGCTCGATGTGCTGGTGAATGTGGCCGGAATTCTGCGCGACCGCATGATCTTCAATATGACCGAAGAAGAGTGGGACGCAGTGGTGCGAGTCCACATGAAGGGCACGTTCGCCACGTCGCGCTTTGCAGCGATCCACTGGCGCCAGGCGCGCAACGGCGGCCGCATCATCAACTTCACCTCGGGTTCGGGTCTGTTCGGTGCGCCCGGCCAGCCGAACTACGCGGCCGCCAAGATGGGCATCTGGGGGCTCACCTTGAGCTGCGCTCGGGCGCTCGGCCGCTACGGCGTTACCGCGAATTCGATCGGGCCAGGCGCGGCCACGCGCATGACCGACACGGTCCCGACAGACCGTGCCCAGGGCGGGGCCACGCGGGTAGTCGCGGACGATGCCAAGGGCACTGAACGCGACCCGGCGAACATCGCGCCGCCGCTCGTTTACCTGGCGAGCGAAGACGGCGGCTGGATCAGCGGACGCTGCTTCGGGATCAGCGGTTATCGCATCACCCTCTACAACAACATCGCGCCGCAAGCGGTGCTCCAGGGCAACAAGATGTGGACGACTGACGAACTCTGGAAGCAAATGCCGACCACGTTCAAGACGTTCATCCCGCCCATCGGCAACTAAGCGACGCATAAGACACACGAAGGCCCGCAGCGATGCGGGCCTTCTTTACGTGCAGG
Organism: bacterium; assembly: GCA_039933735.1. Taxonomy (GTDB): domain Bacteria; phylum Chloroflexota; class Dehalococcoidia; order Tepidiformales; family Tepidiformaceae; genus Amarobacter. Next base: position 8,513 of record JBDTNM010000098.1, read on the forward strand.
CACCGGATGGTTTCAGCGGACGGGGCGGGCAAGGTCCGCCACTGCATAGAGGCCGACAACTTCTGATTCTCCAGCGTTCAGGCATTCCCAGAACTCGATGTGGGGATTAGCGGTGCGATCGCGGCGGTGGTCGATCAAGAGGTAGCGCTGGGCCCCGGAATCAACCACTCGCACCTCGGTTCCGTCGTCGAGGAGCATCAGCGGGCGGGCCGGGAGTTCCGGAAGGTCGCTCTGCGGACGCTCGTCCCGGAGCCGGAACGTCAGTGCGCCAATGGTGGCTGTGAGAGCTGTCATGGCCCAGTGTTGGCCCCCGCTGATTAACGGATGATGAGCGGGAGTTAAAGGAAACGCGAAAGCCCGCATAGAGCGGGCCTTCGTGAGTGGGTTGCACCCATTGACGGGTTTTGGACGGGCTTACGCCCTGGGAAGGCCGAGCCCTCGGGTCGCGACGATGTTGCGCTGCACTTCGCTGGTGCCGCCGGCGATAGTGCTGGAGACAGTCTGCATATAGCTTTGGGCGGCCCGACCACGCATCGGTGCTTCGCGGCCGAGGAGCAGGCCGTTCGTGCCCGTCATTTTCATGGCCGTTCGAGCGATGCGCTGGCTGAGTTCGGTGTTGAAGAGCTTGGCGATGGAGGCTTCGTGGTTCGGGACCCGGCCGTTCTTCTGAATCGTGATCACGACGTAGCTCAGCATTTTGGCGACTGAGGCTTCAATCCAGCGATCGGTGAATTCGTCCTTCGCCTTGTTACTGGCGCTAGCGGTGGCCGGCTGGCCCTGGTTGTTCTTCCAGAACTTCATGTAGTACTCGAGGGTCTGGCGCTGGCCGACGGCGTTGCCGATGGAGCTGCGTTCAAAGTCGAGGGTGGTGGTCCCGATGTACCAGCCGCGGTTGACTTCGCCGAGGACGTTGCGGGCCGGGACGCGGACGTCTTCGAAGAAGACTTCGTTGAACATGTGATTGTTGGCGAGGTTCACCAGCGGACGGACAGTCACGCCCGGGCTCTTCATATCCATAAGGAAGTAGGTGATGCCGCGGTGCTTGGGCGCATCGGGGTCGGTGCGGGCGAGCATGAACATCCAGTCCGCGTTGTGTGCCCCGGAAGTCCAGATCTTCTGGCCGTTGATGACGAAGTCGTCGCCATCGCGCACGGCGCGCGTCTGCAGGCTGGCGAGGTCGCTGCCGGAGCCGGGCTCGCTGTAGCCCTGGCACCACTGAACTTCGCCGTGAAGGATGCGGCTGAGGTGTTCCTTCTTCTGTTCGTCGTTGCCGTGGATGATGATCGTGGGGCCGATCATGGCGGTGCCCATGCCGCCGACGTTCATGGCGCGGGCTTCGGCGAACTCCTCGTTCATGATGAATTGCTCCATCACGCCCAGACCGGCGCCGCCGTATTCCTTCGGCCAGGCGGGGGCCACCCAGCCTTTGGCGGAGAGCTTTTCACGCCATTCGCGGCCCATGGCGCGCATCCGCTCCATCATCTCCTGCGGGCTGGCGTCGGGGTCTGTCTTCGGCTTTTCGTTCGCGAGGAAGGTTGCGACTTCCTGGCGCCAGACGGCTTCTTCGGGACTGTCCTTAAAATCCAAGGCGATCTCCAACTTTATACATTCGTGTTTGAGGGAACAGTACCAAGCGGCAACTCTCACGTAAAGGGAAGGGTGGGCGGAGATTAGATCGCGGATTTTGGATTTGCGGCCGGCGAGCCTAGACTGCCGCGCCATGGTGGATCGCAAAGAGTTCAAGGCGAGGCTGGCGCGGCCAGCCAGCGAAATGGTAGTTGCGCCGCTGGCGTTGGACGCGCTATCGGCTGCGCTGGCCAAGCGAGTTGGGTTCGATACCGTTTATCTCGGCGGCGGCGGGCTCGGGTACCAGCGGGCCGTGACCGAAGCACTGCTGACCGCGACGGAAGTGAGCGAGGCGACGAGGGCGATTACCGAGCGCGTCGACGTCAACGTGATCGTAGATGGCGGTGTGGGTTTCGGAGACCCGGTGCATCTCGCGCGGTCAATTCGGTTGTTGGAAGACGCGGGGGCGGCCGGCGTTGAGATCGAGGACCAGGTCGCGCCGAAACGGGTTCACCACCACAAGGGCGTGGAGCACCACGTCTCGTGCACGGAGATGGTCGATCGCATCAAGGCGGCCGTGAACGCTCGGCGGGATGGCGACTTCGTGATCATCGCCCGCTGCAATACATTCGCCCAGGAGGGCACCGATGCGAGCCTGGAACGGCTGGCCAGGTATGCCGAGGCGGGGGCCGACCTCTTGATGCCGATTACGCGAGGCGACGAGCAGTTCGCCGCGGCCTCGACGGCCACAGTGGTCCCGCTGGCGGCGATGGTTATTGGGTCGGGCCGAGCGTCGGGC
>JBDTNM010000099.1:0-10740 GCA_039933735.1 bacterium
GCGAACCTCTCTCCTATCCGTGGGCCGCAATCCCCGTCACGGCCCCGGCGAGGCACTCGGGGGCGGAGGAGGGCCCGGTGCCACGCTCGCCGCGCGCGCCACTTCGTTCCCTGCCGCGTCGTAACCGATGAGCGTGTAGCCCCCAACCAGCTTCCCTATCGTTATCCAGGCAAAGCGGCGATCGATGCCGGACTGCGCGGGTGCCGCGTAGGTGGCGAAGGTGAGTTCGCGGCCATCGCCGGGCAGTGCCTTGAGGCTCGTGATTCTCACTGTGGAGTCGACAAAGAGCGTCGCCTCGCCCATTTCGCCGGTCGCCGAGAAGGTCGTCGAAAGGTTGGCGTTGAGCGCGGCCCGGCGGGGGTCGTCGTCCGGTTCGCACCATTCACCGTTTCCGCCGCCAACGGAATCGCGGCCACGGACGCACCAGTAGCCGCCGCCGGCCGGGTAGGTTTCGAGCCGGGCACCGCCATTCACCACGTCGTTGTACCAGCCGAAAACGAGGGCCGGGCCGGCCTGGGCGCGGTCGGCTCGGTACTTCTCCATCTCGTCATCCCTTCGGCGGCTACGAAATCCACTGGTATGGCCCGTGAGGCCGTCAACGCCGGTGGGTTTCCCGAAAGTCGTGTAATCGGCCAGCACCTTGCCATCGCCGCCGTCCTTCACGATCACCGTTACGCCGAACGTCAGTTGGCCCGAATAGTCGGACATCGTCGAGCCGGGGATCTCCCACGAGAACAACCACACGTTCGTTGGGATGCCGTCCTGAGGTGACCAGTTGAAGTCCCCGTCAGGGTCGCCCGCGGGGACACCGATCGCCTGGCGGAGCCAGCGTCCAAAAATCAGCCTGAACGTCCCGGGCACGATGGTGGCGTTCGGATTGCGAGCCAACTCATCGCGAGCCGCCTGCTCTGCCCTGGCGAGGGCCTCAGACGGCGTCCAGGCCGAATCCGGGCCGCCCAGGATGAGGGACTCCTCCCCGGTCGCGTTCGGCGTGGGAGTGAGCGCGACGCTCAACGAGGTCGGGTGCGCGGCTGCATCGTCGAATTGCCCATTGCCGGGACCGTGACCGGAAAGGACGACCGCGACGACGACTCCTGTGGCGGCCATACTTGCCGCCACGCCAACGGCGGCCAACGCAACAGGCTTGATGCTGAGCGCGCCGAGGGCGCTGCTCCACCAGCGACCGAGCCGCGCCGTAAGCTGTCGGGCTTCAAAATAGCTCTCCGCCAACTCTTCGCGGCTATCGACGTTGAATTTCACGAGAAGTTCGCTGACGTGCCACTTCGCGCCAGCAAGGCTGAGCCCGAGCGTCTCCGCGATTTCGGTGTTCGTGTGCCCGCGCGCCACCAGACGCAACACTTCGCGCTGACGAGCGGTCAGTTCGATTTCTGTTTGCCGTGTCCGACCCATGGGTGCATGTTGGCGGGGCGCGAGCGCTTTGTCCCTAGCCGACTAGCGACATAATGCATGCGTCTTTACCCGGCTACACCACGCAAAGTCGATCGATCTGGCTGCCCCTGCAGACTTAGAGCCGGCCCGCTCGGCCCCCGCCGTCACGGGCGGGCGGTCATCTCCGCGGTCTCCACGCCTTCGTTCCACTCTTCCCGGAATTGCTGGCGGTACAGCCGTGCGTAGACGCCTTCGTGCGCCAGCAACTCCGAATGCGTGCCCCGCTCCGCGATCCGCCCGTTCTCGAGCACGATGATGATGTCTGCGGCGACGATCGTCGAAAGCCGGTGGGCGATGGCGAGCACGGTGCGGCCCTTCGTCAGGTGCTCCAGCGCCCCCTGGATGGCCCGTTCCGTCTCGCTGTCCACGCTCGAGGTAGCCTCGTCGAGGATCAGGATCGCCGGGTCCTTCAACAGCGCCCGAGCGATCGCAACCCGCTGCTTTTCGCCTCCAGACAGACGGTAGCCGCGCTCACCGACCACCGTGTCGTAGCCGTGCGTCAGCTTCGAAATGAAGTCGTGGATGTTCGCCGCTTTCGAGGCTTCTTCGATCTGCTCGTCCGTGGCGTCGGGCGTCCCGTAGCGCAGGTTCTCGCGGATCGAGGCGTGAAACAGGAACGGCTCCTGGTTCACCATGCCGATAGCCCGCCCGAGCGACTCCATCGTCACATCGCGGATATCGTGCCCATCGATCGTGATGCTCCCGGAGCGCACGTCGTACAGCCTCGGCACCAGGTACGCGACCGTCGTCTTGCCTGCGCCAGAGTGCCCGACGAGCGCCGCGAACTTCCCCGACGGCACATCGAAGGTGATGTGCTCCAGAGTCTGCTTCTCTTTGAGGTAGCTGAACCCCACATCGTTGAACTTCAGGTCGCCCCGGGGGTGGTTGAGCGGCACCGCGCCCGGCTTGTCGACGATCTCTTGCTCCAGGTCGAGGTAGTCGAAGATGCGTTCGAACAGCGCCAGCGAACTCAAGATCGTGATGTGAATGCTGAGGAGCTGCGAGAACGGCCCGAACAGCCGTGTCAGCAACGCCACGAACGCGACCACCGTGCCGATGGACGTTTCGCCGCTGATCACCCGGTGGCCGCCGTACCAGAACACCACCGCCGGGGCGAGCGTGCTGAACATGCCCATCGCCATCATGAACCCGCGCCCGACCATCGCCCGGCGGATGTTCAGGCTCCTGATCCGCTTCGCGTTCTCTTCGAACTTGTCGATCTCGGCGGCCTGCCTGCCGAACGTCTTCACGAGAAGGACGCCACTCACCGAAAGCGTTTCCTGCATCTGCGAAGTCAGCGTGGCCAGCTCTTCCTGCGATTCGCTGACGAGTTCCCGCTGCATGTTCCCGACCTTCCGCGCCGGGTAGACGAAGATTGGCAGGAACGCGATCGAGAACAGCGACAACCGCCAGTCGAGGTAGAACATCAGCGCCAGCGTTGTGCCGCAGGTGATGACATTCCCCACAACCCCACCGAGCGTGTCACTGACCACTCCCTGCACGGCGCCAACATCGTTGTTCACGCGCGAAAGCACATCGCCCGTTCGCATCGAAGTGAACCAGCGAAGCGACATGCCGGTGAGATGCCGGTAGAGGGTGCGCCGCAGGTCGAACATCACGCTCTGGCCGATGTTCTGACTGAGGTACGCCTGGGCGACCCCGGCGATGGAGTTCAGGCCAACGAACACAAGCATGAAAAAGATGAGGACGTTGAGTTCGTGGCCGTCGCCGTTGTTAATCGCGTTGTCGATGATCTTCTTGGTGATGAAGGTCGGCCCCAGGCCCACGATCGAGGCGAAGACGATCACCCCAACGAGGCCGAGGACCATCGGGGTGTGGGGCTTGTGGAGCGCAATCGCCCGGCGCATCGTCGGCCAGGCGGGGCGCTGAGGGCGCGAAGCCAGCCTGCGCTGGCGATCGGCCCGTTCTTGCAACATTGCCATTCGCTTTCAGGGTACGCGCGGCTCGCGTGGCGCGGTAGCTGCCTGAACCGTTAGTTCGGTCCCGCGGCGAACGCCATGGCTTCTTTGCCGATTGACCGCGACAGGAAACCAGCCTGCTCGCCGATGGCGGCGCGTCCGCATTCGAGCGGCATCCCTGTGAACCCGTGCGGCGCGCCTGCGTACTCCCGAAGCTCGATTTCGCCCCCTGCCCGGCGCCACGCATCCGCCATCTGCATCGTGTCCGAATACAAATGGTCCGCCGTGCCGACGAGGAAGAGCGCGGGCGGCATGCCCTTCAGGTCGGCGTGCAGCGGCGAGATGTACGGATGCTTCAGGTCACGCCCCTTCGCATACGCCTCGACGAAGTGCTGCATGATCGGGCCGCTCAGCACCAGCTTTCGATCCCACAACTCCGTCATCGAGGGCAGATCAAGTTCGGCCGTGAACACGCCGAACGTGAGCACGGCCGCTCGGAACGGCATTTCGCCTTCGTCGCGCCGCCGCAATAGCAACGCCGCTGCCAGGTTGCCTCCCGCCGACTCCCCGCCGACGGCAATCGCACGTTCGTCGTCAATTCCGAACGATGCCATGTTCGATTCGACCCAGCGCGCCACCGCCATGCAGTCATCGAGGCCCGCTGGATACGGATGCTCCGGTGCCAGCCGGTACCCCACCGAAACGACGGCAACTCCAGCCTCGGAGGCCAGCCGCCGCAGCGTTGGGTCGCCGCCGCGCTCCGAACCCAGCACCCAACCGCCGCCGTGAACGTGGAGATACACGCCGTGCACTTTTCCGTGCGGGACGAACACGCGCACAGGCACCGGGCCTGCGGGGCCGGCGACGGTGCGGTCCTCCTGCAACTTCACGTCCGGGCCGGTGCGTTCGGTCGCCGCCGAAAGTTCAGCGCGCATCTTGCGCAGGCCGGCGACGTCGGTCTGGAGCTGGGCCAGCCGCTGTTCGGTGTCCGCTTCCAGGATCGGGATCAGTGCTGCTATGTCGGCGTCCATCGCCAGGGCCTCCCTTTGCGGCAGGTGCCGAGTCTACCCACTGCCGCGGAAAACGGCATGTCAGGAACACGAACTTCACACCGGGCAGGTCACGTCCTCCCCATTCGGCTAGCCCCCCCACTCGCCTGCCGGGTGGTCACACGGCCCCGCGGCAGTGCGAACCTCGTGACATCACCGAGGCCCACCGGGCTCAAAGAGGTTCAACCAATGTCTAACGAAACAAGCGTGCTTGCCCAGGTCTCCGATGGCCTCGCCGCAGCCGTCGAAATTGCCGCCGCTTCCACCGTCGTAGTCAACGCCCGCCGCCGCTTCCCTGCCAGCGGCCTCGTCTGGTCCGCAGACGGCGTCATCGTCACGTCCGATCACGTCATCGAACGCGATGAAGTCGAAGTCATCCTCCCCGATGGCTCGAAGCACGCCGCCACCATCGTCGGCCGCGATCCCGGTTCCGATGTCGCCGTCCTGAAGATCGCCGCCACTGGCCTCACGCCCGCCGTCCGCGCACCCCAGGGCTCGGCCAAAATCGGTAGCATCGTCCTCGCCGTCGGCCGCCCTTCGAACGAAGGCCCGATGGCCTCGCTCGGCGTCGTCGGTAGCATCGGCGGCCCCTGGCGCACCTTCCGCGGCACCGAAGTCGAAGGCTACCTCCGTTCGGATACCACCTTCTACCCCGGCTTCTCCGGCGGCCCGCTCGTCGACGCTTCCGGACGCGTCGTCGGAATGAATAGCTCCCGTCTCGGGCGCGGCGCCGGACTCACCATCCCCGTGGCGGCAGTCGAACGAATCGCTGGCGACCTCCTCAAGGGCGGCAAAGTACGCCGTGCCTACCTCGGCATCAGCAGCCAGGTAGCCAAGCTCCCGGCCGCGCTCGCCACACTCGCGGGTGGCCGTGAAACTGGCCTGCTCGTCGTGTCAGTCGAGGCCGAAAGCCCTGCTGACAAGGCCGGCATGCTCATCGGCGACATCCTCGTCGAATTCGGCGGCGCGCCCATGCCCGACACCGACGCCCTCCAGGCCCAACTCGGCCCCGCCCACATCGGCAACGCAACACCCGCCTCCGTACTCCGCGGTGGCGAACTCAAATCGTTCTCGATCACCGTCGGCGAGCGTTCCTAACCCAACAAGCGTCCTCTTTCCTCTTTTCTCTTTCCTCTTTCCTCTTTTCTCTTTCCTCTCCCGAAGGGACCTCATGACTGCAACCGGACTCCTTACCTCCGCCTTCTCCGATGAGACGACCGCACTCGCGGCCCGCCTCGATCAGGTCCTCGTCACCGTCCGCAGCGATGCGGGCGGCGGATCGGGCACGGCCTGGTCCGAGGACGGTCTCATCGTCACCAACCATCACGTCGTCCCCGGCGACCGGGCGACGGTCGTCCTCGCGGACGGCTCAGAACACGACGCCGTCGTTGAAGATCGCGACCCCGACCACGATCTCGCGCTCTTGCGAATCAAGGCGACGCTCACGCCGGCAACTCCGGGCGATTCCCACGCTGTGCGCCCTGGGAGCCTCGTCTTCGCCATCGGCAACCCGTGGGGCCAACGAGGCACGCTCACCAGCGGCATCGTCTTCGCCCGTGGCGCATCGAACGATGAGAACACCGTCCACATCGCGGACGTCATCCGGGCCGACCTGACCCTCGCCCCTGGGAACTCTGGCGGGCCGATGGTCAACGCCGCCGGCGAAGTCGTCGGTATCAACTCGATGATCGCGGGCGGGATGGCAGTGGCCATACCGTCGCACAGCGTCGTCGAATTCGTGGGCCGTTCGGAGCCCGGCGAACCGGGATTCCTTGGCATCACGATTCAGCCGGTGCAGGTGCCGCACGCCATCGCCGCCTCCTACCAGGTTGAGGACGAAGCAGCCCTCATGCTCACGGGCATCGAACCCGGAAGCCCCGCCGAACAGGCCGGGCTCCTCCCGGGCGACGTCGTCCTCGGCATCGGGAAGCGAAATCGCGGCCTCCGCCACCTCGCCCCGGCCCTCCGCTCGATGCGAGCCGGCCACCCCCTCGACCTCCACCTCCTCCGCGGAGGCAAAGTCATCGAAACTCACGCCACCCCCATCGCCCGCAACTAAACCCGCCACCGCCGGTCACCACCAGGCCCGACCGTAAGGAAGGGCAAAACCCGCCCCACCACGAACCCCCAAACACCCACCACCTCTCCCCCTGCCCGTCCGTCCCCGGAAGAATCGGCAGAGGGGATCGGGGGTGGGTGCCGACTACTTCAAGAAGCCGAAATCGCGCAGTGATGCAGATGAGCCGCCAACAGTGTTCTGGCCCCCGCCCCCGCTCGAAATCCGCTACGATCGAAGTGAACAGATGCCCACTCTCGAACTTCAGCTACTCAAAGTCGCGGTCCAGGCCGCCTATCCATCAGTACGCGCAGGCCTGCGCGCCATGCTCGCAGCCGCTCCCGGCATCGAACTGATTAGCGGCCCGGAAGATGCCCCGGACGTCACCGTCGCGGACCTGGAAGATGGCGCCACCGAAGAAGAATGGCCCGCTGGCCCTTCGGTCCTGCTCGTCGCCTCGCCTGCTGAATTCGCCACCTTCCGCATCACCGGAGATACGCCGCGTGCGTACTTGCTGAAAGAAGCAACAGCGGATGAACTCGCGGCAGCGGTCAGCGCCGTCGCCCGTGGGCTCGTTGTCTTCGACCCCGCCCTGGCCAGCCTCATCGCGAACCGGCCGCATGAGCAGCCGCTGCTGCTCGAAGGTTCAGTGCTCAGCGACCGCGAGATCGAAGTCCTCGGTCTCGTCGCTTCGGGCTTGCCCAACAAAGGCATCGCCCGCGAACTCGGCATTAGCGAGCACACGGTGAAATTCCACGTCGGCACGATCCTCGGCAAGCTTGGCGCCGCCAGCCGCACCGAAGCTGTCACGCTCGCGGTGCGCGGCGGAATACTTCCGCTTTAGCTGGTCGGGCCGGTCTTTTCCATCACGGCGCCTGCGTACTTCTTGTCCTGGCGCGTCGCAAGGTCACCGACGGAAACCATGCCCACCAACTCGAGGCCATCGCAGACCGGCAGGCGACGGACGTCGTGGGTCGACATGAGCTCGGTCGCCTTCTTCGCGTCGTCATCCGGCGCAAGCGTCACAAGGCTCTTCGAAACGATCGAGCCGACGGTGTCGTCGAATCGCCCATCGGCGAGCGACTTCACGACGATGTCGCGGTCGGTAACTACGCCTCGGAAGGCGCCGTTCTCCATCACCGGCAGCAGGCCGACATCATGGGTGCGCATAAGGCGCGCGGCTTCCTGGATGGGACTCTCGCTGGAGATGGTGATCGGGTTCTTGGTCATAAAGTCACGGACGTTCGTCATATGGAGGACTCCTCCGCCGGGCGCGCACTGGTGCGGGGCGTGCGTTTCAAGCTACGCGCAGCGCCATCGCCGCCCGACAACGACGAGTCCACCGCGTATTGCAGTTTCATCGCTTCCGTTGCATTGACCGGCGGTTCTACGTTTCTGGTAGCGTTCCCAGCACATTCTTCGAACCCGGAGCCACCATGCCGAACCGCGTCTGCGAACTCTTCCACATCCGTTACCCCATCGTGATGGGCGCGATTTCCCAAACGCCGGAACTCGCCGCCGCGATTTCGAACGCGGGTGGTCTCGGTTGCATGGCTGGCGCCGCCGCCCCGCCGGACCTGATGCGCGAACGCATCCGCAAGTTCCGCGACCTCTCGGACAAGCCGTTCTGCATCAACTTCCCGATCGTCCTTACGCCCGAAAAGGACCTCCCGCCGAAGATGGAATTGATGCTCGAAGAGAAGGTTCCGGTTGTCATCACGTCCGCCGGCAACCCCAAGCTCTGGACGAAGTACCTCCAGGACGGCGGAGTCCGGGTCGCGCATGTCCTGCCGACGCTCTACCACGCGAAGAAGGCCGTCGAAGCCGGCGTCGATGCGATCATCGCAGAACCGGCCGAGTCCGGCGGTTACCGCGGCGACCAGGAGGTGAGCATGATGGTGCTCATCCCGGCCATCCGCCGCGCCTTCCCCGATATGCCGCTGATAGCCGCCGGCGCCGTCGCCGATGGCGCCGGGCTCGCGGCCGTTATGGCCCTCGGGGCCGAAGGCGTACAGCTCGGCACCCGCTTCATCGTCACCGTCGAAGCCAACGCGCCCGAACACGTCCGCAAGCTCATCCTCGCCGCGACCGATACTTCCACCATGTCGGCCGAAGGGCGCGTGAAGCCCCGCGTGAATCGCCCCGAACTGGCGCAAGAGGTCCTCGGCGAAGCGAAGCGCACCCAGATGGGGCAGGTCTCGGCCTTGATCGATAGCATCAAGACGGTCGAAGAGGTCATGCACGACCTGATCATGGGCGCGCGCGATACGGCCCGCGATCTCGAAGCAGCGACCGCCGCGTTGGCCGCCGGCCCGGTGGCGGCCCGCTAGCTTTCGCCAATCGCACCAAAAAAAGTGCGTTGCAAACTGCAACGCACTTCCGCTACAGTCGGGGCGCTAAACCCTGGCTGGAGTGTCCGCATGTCTTCTCCCGAATCCGCCGTCCTTTTCGATGTCACGAACGGCGTCGCAACCATCACCTTGAACCGGCCCGATCAGATGAACTCCATCAACGGAGAACTCTCGGCCGGGCTCATGGACGCACTGAAGCAAGTCCGTTCACGTGACGACATTCGCGTCGCGGTGATCACCGGCAACGGCCGCGCCTTCTGTGCCGGCGCCGATCTTCGCAGCCGCGATGGCGGGCCTGCCGCCTCGAGTGGCGTGGCCAGCCTCTTCCGCACGGACGATGCCGTCGGCTTTCACGAGTTCGATGCGCGCAAGCCGATCATCGGCGCCGTCAACGGGTACTGCCTCGGCGGCGGCTTTGAAATCGCCCTGAGCTGCGACCTGCTCATCGCCTCCGAAGCCGCGCAGTTCGGTCTCCCCGAAATCACGCTCGGGTTCTTCCCGCTCGCTGGGGCGCCAGTGCGCCTGCCGCGCTCTATTTCCCGTGTGATGGCCAACGACATGCTCTTCACCGGCGAACGGATCGACGCCAAAACGGCGCTTTCCTTCGGTATCGTCAGCCGCGTGGTGGCAAACGATGAATTGCTGCCCACCGCCCAGGGGATGGCCGAGAAGATCGCCGGGTATGCGCCGATCGCCGTCCGCGCCATGCACGAACTGGTCCGCCGCCAGGGCGACATGCCGACCGCCGAAGCGATGCGGCTCGCGGGCACCATGCGCTGGGCCGTTGGTCAGACCGCGGATTCGAAGGAAGGCCCGCGTGCGTTCGCCGAAAAGCGAAAGCCAGTCTTCACGGGCGAGTAGCTTCGGAGCCTAGTGGAAGCTGCCGCCGAGCAGGTCCCGCGCCATGATCAGGCGCTGCACCTCGCTCGGCCCTTCGCCCACGCGGCGAATGCGGATCTCGCGGTACCACCGTTCGAGCGGCAGGTCCTTGGTCATGCCATAGCCGCCGTGGATCTGCATGGCGCGGTCCACCACGCGGCCGCCGGCTTCGCTCGCGACCAGCTTCGCCATGGCAGCCTCGGTCCGGAACGACTCTTTGCGCTCAGCTTTATGGGCAGCCGCAAGCGTTAGCCAGGTACTGGTCCGGATGTCGATTTCGTTGTCGACGATCATCCACTGGATTGCCTGGCGGGAGGCGAGCTTGTCCCCGAACGTTTCGCGCTGGTTGGCATAGGCGATCGCCATCTCCTGCGCCTTCACCGCAACCCCGATGCAGCCAGCCGCGTACGGGATGCGCTGGCGGCTGAGCCGGTCGTTGGCGATGCCGAAGCCCTTGTTCACTTCGCCGAGGACGTTGGCCGCCGGGACGCGGAGGTTGTCGAACTGCAGTTCGGTTGCGTAGCTGGTCGAACGCAGTGTGTGGACCACCCGGCGCACGTGGAACCCGGGCGCATCCGTATCCACGAGGAAGCAGGTGATGCCTTCTCGGCCGCGGGACTTATCCGTGCGCGCGAACACGATTCCGTAGTCGGCTTTGTCCGCGCCACTGATGAAAATCTTCCCGCCGTTGATCACCCAGTCGTCGCCGTCCTTCACGGCACTCGTCGCAATCGCCCGTGCCGGGTCGCTGCCGCCGGACGGTTCGGTCAAGCCGAAGAATCCGTGCTTCTCGCCGCGCAGGGTGGGAAAGAGATAGCGCTCCTTCTGGTCGGCGTTGGCTTCGAACAGTTGGGCCAGCCCCGCGCCACCGAAGACGCCATAGCAGGGCGTGTAGAGCCCGGCCCGGTGCTGCGCCATCTCGATCGCCATGAAGGTGCGTGTCACCAGGTCGACATCGGGCCCGCCGTATTCGACCGGGATATCGAGCCCGTAGAAGCCCATCTGCTTCACCTGGGCTACCAGCCGCTCGTGGTCAT
>JBDTNM010000100.1:0-10678 GCA_039933735.1 bacterium
CGCGGTACGCGTCGCCAATCATGCCGGCTTCGACACCGCCTAGCGCTTTGATCGCATTAAGCGCGTCGTCCTGCATGCCCTTCACGAACTCGCCCTGGACGGACTCAATTTCTGCGTCCCAGGCGATGTCGATAAGCTCTTTCAGAAGTGCCGTGCCCAGCCCACGGTCCCGATACTCGGGGTCGACGACAATGCGCACTTCGGCATAGTGGCTGCGCGCGTTCCCCCGGTGGCGGATCAGCACACCATCGGCGCACACCCGGTCGCCGTCGAACGCCAGCAGCGGCAGCGCCCGGTCGTAATCCAGGTGCCGCGCCCAGCTATCGATGACAGCGTCCGAACCGACATCGTCCTTGAGGAAATAGCGCTCGGCATCCGAGATGCCGCGGAAGAAGGCGAGCAACGCGGGAGCATCTTGGGGCACCATCGGTCGAACGGTAATCGGCGCACCGCTCGTCACCTGCAGTGCGCGCGGAAATGCAGTGAGTTTGTAAACGGCCATTGGTGTGCTCCTTGGACCCGGCGCAATCAGCCGGTGCAGTGACAGTGCAGCAACCGGGCCAGCACCGAAACGTCCACTCGGCCAGCGTGTGACGCCCGGTGGTTCCCCGTTCGGAATCGTCCCCGTAGGCTCATCGTTATGACACGCGTGTGGGTACTCGTACTACTGCTCGGGGGCGGGTGCGCGTGGACCGACGTCGCCGGCATGCGCTGGTACGGCGTCGCTATGAGCGTATTGGCGCTTCTCGTGGCCGCCCACGGGGTCCGAAGTGGGATCCGTCGACGCCGGGCGCGGCGCACAGTCCGGGGCCTCCGCGCGCTCCACCCGGGCGAATTCGAAACCGAAGTCGGACGCTGGTTGCGCCGCGAAGGATGGCAAGTCGAACATCGCGGCGGCACTGGCGATGGCGGCATCGACATCCTCGCCAGGCGTGGCAAGGAAATGCTCGCCGTGCAGTGCAAGCGCTACGCCGAGACGGCAGCCGTCAGCGCCGCCCAGGTTCGAGACCTCTACGGCGCGGCAATCGCCGAAGGATCGACCCAGGCCGCCCTTGTGACCACCGGCCGTATCTCGCGCGCGGCAACGGCGTGGTGCGAATCGCTCCCCGCGGGTCCGCGCTTCCGCCTCTTCGACGCCGCTGCCGTGGGCGAACTCGCCGCCGGCCGCGCCCGCTTCCGCGCATGACTGGTAATGCGGACCACCTGTACGCTTTCCCGGATGGAAGCAACGGAACACGTGCAACTGGCCCTTGAAGCCCTCGGCTTGCCGGGCTGTGTCCGCGTCTTTGATGGCGAAAGCACGCACACGGCCCAGGACGCAGCTACGGCCGTAGGCTGTGAGCTGGGCCAGATAGTGAAAACACTCTTCTTCATGGCCGACGGCCGACCGACGATGGCCCTCGTTGCGGGTGACCGCCAGGTCGATACTTCGGCGCTCGCCGACCTCGTTGGTGTAGGCCGGAAGCGCCTCAAGATGGGCACTCCTGACGAGGTCTTCGAGACAACCGGCTACCGCGTCGGCGGGGTTGCCCCGGTGGGTTGGCCGAAGCCGTGCGACACCGTTGTCGACGACAGCCTGCGCCGCTTCGAGGAAATCTGGGCGGCCGCAGGCGCGCCGAACGCCGTCTTTCCGGCGAATTCCGCCGCGCTCGCGGCCGCGGTGAATGGCCAGTGGGCGAAAATCACCAGGGCGCCCGTATGACCGAGGCAACAGTCGCCACCGGGTCCCGACTCCGCATCCCGCCATTGCTGGTGGCAATGCGGCCATACCAGTGGCCCAAGAACGTGATCGTTTTCGCCGCTCTGATCTTCTCAGCAGGGGATGCGTGGGATGCGTCGGACCCGTCGACCTTCTGGCCCTTACTCGGCCGGACCGCTGCGCTCTTCGGTCTCTGGAGCATCGTTTCGAGCGCCACATACCTTATTAATGACGTACGCGACCGCGAGAACGACCGGCTCCACCCGCGTAAGGCCCGGCGTCCAATCGCCAGCGGCGAACTGAGCGTCCCGGTCGCCATTGCGGTGGCCGTCGTCCTCACTGCCATTGCTCTGCCGCTAACCTTTCTGCTGGATCCCACGGCGGCGGCGATCCTCGCCGGCTACGCGTTCGTCATGGTGCTTTACAGCTTCGGCCTGAAGAGCGTGGCCATCCTCGACATCATCATCCTGACCGGCGGAGTCGTAGCGCGGGCGGCCGCCGGCGCTACCGCGATCGATGTCGAAATCTCGCCGTGGCTCTACGTCTGTTCGAGCTTCGCGGCGCTGTTCTTCGCCACCAGCAAGCGCTGGGCCGAATTCCGCCAGCTCGGCCCCGAAGCAGCCCGGCATCGGCCGGCGCTCGCTGGCTACACGGGCGAACTGCTCAGCCAATTGCTCACGATTACGGCCGCTGGTGCGTTGTTGAGCTACGCGCTCTACACGATCGAATCCGTCCGCGTCCCCAGCGACGGCGCAATGGCGCTGACCATCCCGTTCGTCGCCTTCGGCTTATTTCGCTACCTGCTCTTGCTCACTGGTGAACGGAAGACCGAAGCCCCGGACCGGATCGTCTTCAGCGACCCGCAGATCGTGCTGGCCGTGGGTGGGTTCGTCCTCACCGCGCTCATCGTGCTTATCGGGCATAGCTAATCCGCCGACTAGTGGACGCCGTCCCCAATTGGGGCGCCAGCCAGTTCGGGGTGGCCGCTCCATGCCCAACCGAACATCGTTTTGCTCACGCCCATCAGCATCCCGAACAGCGACTGGGGATGGATGAAGATGTTCGTCCCGTTCGGGCGATTCTCACCGTCGGAATAGCGCAGGTTGTTCGCTTCTAGCTTCGCCGCGAGCGCGTTCACGTCGTCAGTCTCGATATAGCACATGTAAAGCGAGTCGCCGCGCTTGCGGAAGAATCGGTCCATCGCGCCCCCGCCCTCGTACGTCTGCACGATCTCCACACGGTCCAGGCGTTCCGGCGGGGCGAACAGGGTGAGTGTGCCTTCGTAACCGTAGAGCTTCGAACCGATTCCGCAGTACTTCGCTTCGTCCAGCCCGAACAGGTCGGTGAAGTAATTCGTCGCCTCTTTCCAATCCTGCACAGGGTTGGTCACTTCGTAGACGCAGCGAATGTTCCCGACGGTTTCGCGCGGTTCCTCCTGAACAACGACAGTTGGCATTCCGAAGCGGGTGTCACGGAGGTAGAGGCGACCCTTCTCATCGACAGTCTGCACGCCTTTGGATGCGATCCGCGCCGCCACGGCAGCCAGATCTGGGGTCGAAAAGCCGACGCCGTAGAGCCCTTGACCCCAGCCATCGCGAAATTCCTGGATCGGCCCCGGCCCGGCCGGCTCGAGGAATTCGAACAGCGACCGTCCCGCCTGGACCGTCGTTCGATGCGCGTTGAGGTGGCGTGAGCCGTCTTCGCTCACCTGCTCAGCACCGAACACCGCCTGCCAGCGCTCCACCGCGACCTTGCGGTCGGGGACCACCATCTGAATGCGATCAACATAGGTGAGCATCGGCAGCCTCTACTTTCGTTGCGGGAGTATGGCCGAACCGAAGGCAGCGGACAAAACGAGAACGGCGCCATTGCGGGCGCCGTTCAGCTTTGAACAGTCGAGAATCAGGCTCAGGCCGATTCGGCGTGAGGGTTGATGATCGGAATATCGACTTCCTGACCTCCGCGAGTCAGCAACAACGGACGCGTCCGGCTCGTCACACTCTCCGCGTTGACCACGCACTTCTTCACGTCAGTCCGGCCCGGAATCTCGTACATCACTTCCATGAGGGTCTCTTCAAGCACGGTCCGGAGGCCGCGCGCACCAGTCTTGTGCTTGATGGCGCTCTCGGCGATTGCCTTGAGTGCGTCGTCAGTGAACACGAGTTCGACGCCGTCCATTTGGAAATAGCGCTGGTACTGCTTGATGAGCGCGTTTTTCGGCTCGGTGAGGATCTTGATCAGCGAAGCCTCATCCAGCGACTGCAAACCAACCACCATAGGTAGGCGGCCAACGAATTCAGGGATCAGCCCGAACTCGAGGAGGTCGTCGTGGGTGACGTGTGTCATCAGTTCATCTTTTCGCTGGCTGCCGCGGAAGCCGCGGGTGGCCTGGAAGCCGAGACGGACGTGGTCACGGGTGAGTCGCTTTTCGATGTGGTTCTCAAGGCCTTCAAAGGCTCCGCCACAGATAAACAGGATGTTCCCCGTGTTGATCTGCAAGAAGTCCTGGTGCGGATGCTTGCGACCGCCCTGCGGCGGGACATTCGCCACGCAACCCTCGATGATCTTGAGCAACGCCTGCTGCACGCCTTCACCAGACACATCACGGGTGATGCTCGGGTTGTCGGACTTGCGGGCGATCTTGTCGATTTCGTCGATGTAGATGATTCCGCGCTCGGCCTTTTGGATATCGAAATCCGCGGCCTGGATCAGGTGCAGGAGGATGTTTTCAACGTCCTCCCCGACGTACCCAGCCTCAGTAAGGGCGGTCGCGTCAGCGATTGAGAAGGGGACATCGAGCATCTTCGCCAGCGTCTTGGCCAAATACGTCTTGCCGACGCCGGTTGGCCCGACGAGCAGAATGTTCGACTTCTCAAGCTCAATGTCCTGCTCGAGCGCGGCGCCAGTGCGCTTGTAGTGGTTGTAAACCGCGACGGCGAGGACCTTCTTGGCTTGCTCCTGGCCGACTACGTACTCCTGAAGGTGATCAAAAATCACCTTTGGCGGAGGGATGCGCTGAGATGTCCCGGTCGCACCCTTCGCGGTCGCCGTGGTGGTTCCGCCGCCATTCTCTTCGTCGATGATTTCGCGGCAGAGGTCAACGCATTCGTCGCAAATGTAAACCGCACCAGGGCCGGCGATGAGCCGACGGACCTGATCCTGGTTCTTACCACAGAAAGAACAGTGGTATTGGACGCGGTTGGTACGGTTGGTTGCCAAGATGCGTGTCCCCTTCGCCTACTTCTTCACGTCTTCGGGCCGCGTGAGCAGCTCATCGACGAAGCCGTAGTCTTTTGCGCCTTGCGCGTCGAGATAAAAATCGCGGTCAAAGTCACGAGTAACTCGTTCCACGGGCTGTCCAGTGTGGCTGGCGATGATGTTTCGGATGATCTCGTTGTTGCGAAGGATCTCCTTCGCCGCTATTTCAATATCGGACGCTTGGCCGCGCGCACCACCGAGCGCCTGATGCATATGCACAGTTGCGTTGGGCAGCGCGAAGCGCTTGCCCTTGGCGCCGGCGCAAAGAAGCACGGTTGCCATCGAGGCGGTCTGCCCAACGGCGATGGTGGAAACGTCCGGTTCGATCAGCTGCATCGTGTCGTAAATCGCCAGGCCAGCCGTGATCACACCACCCGGGGAATGGATGTACATGCTGATGTCGCGCTCCGGATCTTCGCGCTGCAAATAGAGCAACTGGGCGACGATCAAGTTCGCAATCTGGTCATCGATGGGCGTGCCAAGGAAGACGATCCGCTCCTTGAGGAGCAGCGAAAAGATGTCGAACGCACGCTCGGAACGCGGGCCCGATTCGATAACGGTCGGGATCACGTCGTAAACGAGCGGATGGATCGAGTGGCCGCTATTCATCCTTGGGTTCCTCCTTCTGTTCGCCCCTGGCGATCGCCGCGAGACGGTCGAGCGTCTTGCGCGAAAGAAGATTGCGCCGAATCGTGGCGACCCCTTCTTCGCTCGCGAACATCTGGCGGAACCGGGCCGAGTCGTCTCCCATGGGGGCGACGAGCGAATCCAGCTCCTGATCTATTTCTTCGGCTGAAACATCCAAACCTTCAGCCTCTTGCAGTTGACTGAGCACGAGCGATCGCCGGACGCGGAGGTCCGCGGCCTCGCGCCACGTCTCTCTGAACTCAGCTTCGCTTCGGCCTACGGTGCGGAGGTAATTCTGGTATTGCGCTTTGTCGTTGCCAGTCGCCTCGCCGATCAGGTGATCGATTTCGTGTTCGACAAGCAGTTTCGGGTATTCGAGGTTGGCAATCTCGACCAGCTTGTCGACCGCATCGTTGCGCAGCTTGGTGTTGGCGTTGTCTTCGAGGGACTTGCGGATGTCGGCGTCGATGCGCGTCTTGAGCGCCTCGAAGTTGTCGAATTCCTCCGCATTGATCATCGCAGCGAACTCGTCGTCGAGTTCCGGGAGCTTTTCTTCCTTGATTTCGCGGATGTGGAGGGTGAACTTCGCATCCTTACCCTGAAGCCGATCGACGCGGAAGTCTTCGGGGATAACGAGGGTGAATTCCTTCGTTTCGCCCTTGCTCATTCCAAGGAAACCCTCGGCGAGCCCGTCGAGGAAAAGCACCTGGCCCTCACGCAGCGGGAACTCAGCATTTTCGTCTTCAAGGAATTGATCCTCATCGACCTCGCCTTTGACGTCGGCGATGAGAATGTCGTCCCACTGCACGGGGCGCTCGACGGGCACGTGAGTAGCGTGGCGCCGTTGGAGCAGCAACATCTGCTCGTTGACAACCTCATCCGAGACCTCGACGGGATCTGGCTCGACCCGGATGGACAGGTAGTCGTTGAGTTCGACATTAGGGCGGACGGGCACGATTGCCGTGAACTTCACAGGCTCAAGCTGGTCGATTGCCAACTCCGGCTGCCCGATCGCATCGACGTCTTCCGTCTCGATTGCTTCGTTATAGGCCGCCGGGACGAGCTTATCGAGCGCTTCTCGAATCAACCCCTCGCGGCCGACCGCACGTTCGACGATGTTTCGGGGCGCTTTGCCGGGCCGAAACCCTGGGAAGCGGTTCTTCTGGGCGATGCGCTTGTACGCAGAATCGAGGGAGCGTTCGAGCCTGTCCTCGTCAATTTCAATCTGGAGCTGAACGCGGCTCTCAGGGAGCCGTTCAAGAGTTACCTTCACAGTTGGTTCGCGACCCTCCGGATTCGAGTATAGCAAACCAACCGGGCCGTGCCGGGAGCTAGACGTAATACCAGTGGATTGTTAGCAGACGATGTTGGCTGCGTTACTCAGTGGCGAGCGTTCTGGCGCCGATCAAACACATCCACCAGTGCGTCACCGAGAAGGTTCCACGAGAAAAAGAAGAGGATCACCGGGCCAGCCCCAACGATGAGCAGGTAAGGATAGTCGTTAAACAAGCGGGTCCCGTTTACGTCGCCGATAAGGTTGCCGAAACTGGCTGCCGGCTCATCGATGCCAAGGCCCAGGTAACTGAGCGCTACTTCGGCGCCGGCGATGCTCGCCATACCCGAAGACAACCCGACGAGGAAGAGCGGCAGCACCCCCGGCAGCACGTGCCGGAAGAGCATCCGAGGCGTCGATGCCCCCATGCTTTCGGCTGCGGTCACGTAGGCCTGCTCGCGAATGGCCAGTACCTGGCTGCGCACGATGCGGCAGCTCCCCAGCCACGCGAACGGCACGGTAGCAAGCGAGATGATGCCGAACTTCACCAGCGTCTTCGAGTCTTCGCCGAGGAAGGTGTGGTCTTCGAGCCAGAATGACCACGTGTTGATGCGCGCCCGAAAGGCCGCTGTAATGGCGATCATCAGCAGGAGTGTCGGCATTCCCGAGAGAATTTCCCCGATCCGGTTGATAACCGTGTCGATCCAGCCTCCGCGGTAGCCGGCCAGCAGGCCCAGCCCCAGGCCGAGGAATAGTCCGCCACTGAGCGTGATGACGATCGTGAAAACGATGGTTGTTCGGGCGGAGTAGAGCACCCGAGTGAACAGGTCACGGCCGAGCCGGTCTGTGCCAAAAATGTGCTCCGAGGTCGGCGACTGGAGGCGGTCCTGCACCGTGAGTTGCTGATCGTTGAGCCCGTAGGGAGCGATCACCGGAGCGAAGATGCCACAGACGTAGAAGAGCAGCAGGTAGCTGATGGCGATCATCGCGACTTTCTTGCGAAGGAGATCGCGGGCCGTCCGGAAGCGTTTGGGTTGCACGAAATCGCCCGTGGGGAAGAGTTCGGCGGCTCCGAGTACTCCCGGCTCGCTAACCACGGGTCGCCCCGACTCGCACACGAGGGTCGATGAACCCGTAGATGATGTCGATTGCCACGTTGCCGAACACGAACAAGGCCGAGCCAAAGAGGACGAGTGCGAGGATAACGTCGTAGTCGGGAGCAAGGACGGCGGCCAGAGATTCCCGCGCGATCCCGGGAATGCCGAAGCTGGTTTCGATGAAAATGGACCCGCCGGCGATGCCAGGCAACGAGAGCCCAATCACGGTCACCATCGGCAACAGGGCGTTGCGGGTGATGTGGGTGATGATCACCGTATGTTCCTTCAGCCCCTTCGCGCGTGCGGTTCGGATGTAGTCCTCACCTATGACGCTGATGACTGATGCCCGCATGAACCGTGCCACCCCAGCAACCCCGGGTAACGACATCACCATGATCGGGACGATCATGTTCGGACTCCAGACGCCTCGGTAGCCGAGATCCACGAGTCCGAGCTTCACTGCGAATAGCCAGGCGGCCAACGTCGACAGGACGTAGACCGGTATCGCTTCGAGCGCGAGCCAGAACGAGATCGTCAACGGGTCGATGAACGTTCCCCGCGCCAGCGCGGCATAGATGCCCACTGGGATGCCGAGTCCGAAGGTAATCAGCAGCGCGATGAACCCAATCTGGCTCGAGATCCAGACTTTCGGCCAGATCACTTCGCTCGCGGTGAAGTCACGGTGCCGCGTGGAGACGCCCAGGTCTCCGTGGGCAAGGTTCTGCATGTACTTCACGTACTGGATATAGACGGGCTTGTCGTACCCGTACTTCTCTTTGAGCACCCGCGCCTGGTCTTCCTGGTATCTCGAACCAAGGATCGAATCGACCGGGTCACCCGGCGCAAGCCGCATCATGAAGAACACGATTATGGAAATCAGGAAAAGCACGGGGATGGCCCAGAGCACCCGGCGGACGATGTAACCGGTTAGCCCTGGGCTCATTTCGTTATTCCTTTATGTCGACGTAGCGGTACTTCGGAATGGTCATCGAGGTATTTGGAAGCCCCTGCACGCAGGACTTCACCAGCGTGTGGGTCACAGGCCAGAACGTCGGGATGACGGTCGCGTCGTCGATGATCTTCTGCTCCGCCTGGGCGTAGAGCGTGTACCGCTTCGCCCGGTCCTGTTCCGTCCGAGCCTGCGACAGCAACGCGTCGACAGCGTCGTTCTTGTACTTCGTGTAGTTCAACTGACTGTCACTTGCGAAGAGCTTTCCGAGGAAGTCTTCCGGGTCCGGGTAGTCGGCGGACCAGCCGTCGGAGTGCATCTGGAAGCCGCCTTTGCGCTGCTCCCGCAGGAATGCGGAAGAGTCGATCGCCTGGAGGGAGATATCCACTCCGAGTGCATCCTGCCAGCCCTTTTGGATTGCGACCAACAAGTCGCCGGGGGCAGAGCCCGTACCGCTGTAGCTCAGGACGATACGTGGCAATTTGCCCGCATAGGTCGAATCCTGGATCAACTGCTTCGCCTTGACCGGATCGTACTTATAACTCGTCACGGATTCTGTGTATCCCGGCATTTCCGGCGGCAAGAAGCCATCGGCGACCCGGTAGGCGTTGTAGAGCAGGACGTTATTGATGTTCTCCCGGTCGATCGACATCGCGAAGGCCTGGCGAACCTTAGGGTCATCAAACGGTTTCTGGGCTGGGTTCAGCGTGAAGTAGAACGTCGCCATTTCGGGGACTTCGCGATAGTCCTTGCTCAGAGGGCTGGAGCCTGACTTCACGGAATCGAGTTGTGTCGCGGGGAAGCCGCCGATGTGGATTTCGTTGTTCTCGTACCGGGTGAGGATTGAACCACCGGCCAGCTCGAAGTCGACTTCTTCGAGCTTCGGGGCGCCGAGGTGGTAGCGCTCGTTCCGGACGAGGGTGATCTTTTCCGCTGGCTTGAATTCCTTCAGCCGGAACGGGCCGGTGCCGTTGGGGCTCTGCGTCCAGTTTCGAGGGTTCTTTTCAACAGTCTTTTTGTCGACCACGAACGCGACCGGATAGGTCAGTTCCGAAAGGAAGAAGTCCGAAGGTTCGATCAAGTCGATCTGGATTGTCGTCTCGTCGATGACCTTCACGCCGCTGACCGAGGCGGCCTTGTTCGCGAATCGGTCTTTGACTCCCACGATGTTGCCGAGGTAGGCGAGGACGGTCGGCGAAGCATTGGTCGGGTCGGCGGCCCGTTCGATGCTGTATTTGAAGTCATCTGCGGTCACTCGCTGCCCATTCTGGAAAACAGCGTTGTCCCGAAGCTTGAACGTGTACGTCTTGCCGTTGTTGGAGACAGTCGGCAACTCTTTGGCGAGGTCCGGCTGGACTTTGAGGTCAGGGTCGAGCGTAACGAGGCCGCCGAAAATCTCGACGATGTACTCGCTGGTGCTGACATCTCCCACCTGGATCGGATCGAGGACTGAAGACGGGTCATCGCCCGGCACGATGAGCGTCTCGCCCTTGCAAATGTCGCCCGAGGTATTCGGCTTCGGGGTTTTATCAGCGCTGGCCGGAGTGCCTCCGCTGTCATCATCACCGCCACCCGCGAGTGCGAGGACGAAAACCACCCCCACCGCAAGGATGAGGAAGGCCACAAAGCCCATCATCAGGGTGAGCATCCGATTCGACATGAGCACCTGCCGGTAAGTTCTTTGGAGAAGGTACGGCTGGCGCGCGTAAACCGATCCGTCGCGGCTTCGCCAGTGGTGCAAAAGCGTACACGGGATTCCCCGGCACGGACATTCT
>JBDTNM010000101.1:0-10593 GCA_039933735.1 bacterium
GGCAGGAATCCGTAGGGGAACGCTTGGGCCCGGCCGTGCAACAGGGCGGGCAGACTCCACGGCAGCGTGTGATGCTCACGAATGTGCTCGGAGATCAGGCGGACATGGCCGTAGTTGCTTAGCGCGTCATTCGTCACGACGATGCGATGAAGCAAAAAGAGACTGATCGCCGCTCCCCAAGCGGCAACGAGTGCGCCAAACAGCAGGCGCGAAAGTCCGGAGGCCGGGATGTTCACTTCGGCA
The DNA here is from genome assembly GCA_039933735.1 of bacterium. GTDB lineage: Bacteria > Chloroflexota > Dehalococcoidia > Tepidiformales > Tepidiformaceae > Amarobacter. The sequence goes on from JBDTNM010000101.1 coordinate 244, forward strand.
AAGGTTCGCACGAAGGTCGGCGAAATGACACAAGGGCTTCCCCGAATTACCAGGGAACACCTGCCGACCCTATTGCTCGGGTCGCTCGTCGTGCCGGCTACTCTCGCAGCCCGCGACCCGATCAATGCAGCGCCGGTACATATTGTGGCGTGCCTGGGCCTGGCCCTGGCCGGATGGCTCGTTGGCTCGCGAATCCATTCGAGGATAACGAGCCTGGCCGGGGCGCTGCTCCTTGGTGCCCTCGCCTGCCTGGTGACCACGGTGAGCTACCCGGGGGGAGTCGAGGTAATTGCGCCAGTGTTCGGTCTGGCAGTAGGCCTTCTCGCCGGCTTGCCGAAGAGGTCTGTGCTGGTTATTGCCGCTGTGTCGGCAGCGGGGCTGGCGTTGGTCACGTGGTATTCCGCAGTCGCGGGGGCATCCCTGGGGGTGGCCCTTGGCCTGGCCGCTATCCCGGCTGGTTGGCGGCTCGCCGCTCGCCCGTCGGTCGCGGCGGGAACTTCGGTGTCCGCCGCATTCGCTGTCTCCGCGCTGGCCATCGGCGCCTTCTCGATATTTTGGATCGGCTCCACCGCTCCGAGCGCGCGCTGGCTCGGGCCACTTACCAGTCACGGCCCGCGCGACCAAAACATGGTCGCACTCACGTTCGACGACGGGCCGAACCCGGAGTCCACCCTGCAGGTCGCTGCTATCCTCGATTCCCATGGCGTCAAGGGGACGTTCTTTGAGGTTGGCAAAGCGGTCGACGAGCGGCCCGACATCACGAACGCACTATTGGATGACGGCCAGGTCATCGGCAACCACTCGTACCTCCACGATGCCGTCCGCTACCTCGACCCGCGATACCCAGAACTCGCACGGGCCGAACGGGTTTTTATCGACAAAGCCGGAGTATGTCCGGCCCTCTTCCGGCCGCCCCACGGGACACACACACCGTTTATGTCGTACATCGTCCGCGATCACGGAATGCAACTCGTTACGTGGGATGTCTCTGCCCAGGATTGGGTGGAACACGACGCGCAGAGGCTCGCTGAGAACATCCTTGCGAAGGTCAAGCCCGGCTCCATCATCCTCCTCCACGACGGACTCGATGGGAACATTCCAGCCGACCGCTCAGTCGTGGTGGCTGCGCTCCCGGCGATCCTGGACGGGCTGGCAGCACGGGGTCTCACGCCTGTGACTTTGGACAAGCTCCTTAACGTCCCGGCCTATCTCACGAGCGAGCAATGCACACGCTTCAGATTATCTTCAGAAGCGGCGGTTAGCCTCAGGCCCGATGTGGTGGAATCCCAAGCCAGGCGTCGCGGACCTTAAGACTAGAGCCGGTTCCTTTGAAGAACGCTACGCAATGGCCCGCAGATTCGGTGGCAATGGCCTCTCATTCCTTGCACTCTACGAGGGCTGGGAGTATTTCCACCCACCAGAAAATGCGGGCTTCGTGGCGTTCGAACGCCACAGCCGCGCCGCAGTCGTTTGCGGCGATCCTGTCTGCCCGCCGGACGACGAGGAGGCGACGCTGTCGTCCTTTCTCGCCTTTTGTAGGCACGAGCGACTGACCCCCACGTTCGCGAACGCGACGGAACACTGGCTCCCACGGTATCGGGCGGCCGGACTGGCCGCAGTGAAAATCGGGGAGGAGCCCCAATTCGACGTCGCTTCCTGGGGGCCGCGCGGCGACCGCGCCAAGAAGGTCCGTTCGGCTTCGAACCAGGCCCGTAAAAGTGGCGTTGCGATCGAAATTCTTCGTCCGGGCGCAACTCCGTCGGCGGCGCTCGAACGCGAGGTAGCCGAAGTCATCGCCGAATGGCGAGCAACCCGGAACGTGAAGGCGCTCGGGTTCACACTCCGGCTGGCGCCGCTCGTCCATTCCAACGACAAGATTGTGCTGCTCGCTCGCAAAGATGGCCGGCTTGAAGCGTTTCTTACCTGCGTTCCCTATGCTGACGGCGAGGGTTACTACCTCGAGGACCTGATTCGGCGAAAGTCGGCGCCTACGGGCGCTTCCGAGATGCTCGTCCTCGAGGCCGTCGCTGAGTGTGGCCGGCGGGGCGCGGCTACTGCCAACTTCGGGCTTTCGCCTCTACGGGGGTGCCGGTCCCAACCCGGACATCGACGCGCACTCGGCTGGACGCTCGACCTCACGTTCCGCCGCCTCAACCTATTTTATCGCTTCCGCCCACTCGATCATTTCAAGTCGAAGTTCGCGCCGACTCGGTACGAGCCGTGCTACCTCGTCTTCCCCGAGGGCAAACTGGCGACGGCAGCTCTGGGCCTTTTGAACGCCTTCACGCCCGGCAAAGCTGGCCCGCTCGCAACGGCAGTCTCGCGATTCCAACGGAAGGAGGCCGGTAGAGGCAGTGTGCTGGATATTCCGATTGCGGCCGTGAGCGCCGCCGCCTCGCTCAGCCTGCTCGCGATGCTCTGGCTGGATCCGGACCTCCCGATCCACGCGATCCTTGTCGCGGCCAAGCCGATGTTCCTGGCCGAAGGCGTCGCCCGGGCACACCTTTTCGTGGACACGGCGCTGTTGATGGCCGGCGGCGGCCTTTTCGCTCGCAGCCGCCGTTAGTTCACTGCGAGGACGGGGTCAGGCCAAACTCGTTCGCCAGCAGGCGGTACGAATCTTTTCGTGCTTCGAAGTCGTACGTAATCGTCACCAGCAGGAGTTCGTTCGTGCCGTAGTCGGCAGCGAGGTCCTCCAGGCGGCCTCGAACGGTCCCGGGATCTCCGTGGATATAGGTTTGGCGAAGATAGGCGAGGTAATCCAGTTCCGGTTCGGTGTAGTCGATAGCCATCGCTTCTTCGGGAGTAATGATGCCCGCGCCCTGTTGGCCCCGGGCGCGGGTAACCACCCGTGATCCCCAGCGACTCCAGCTGAGGTACTCAGCCTGTTCGAACGTCTCCGCACAGGTGACTGAAACACCCATCGCGGTCCTAGGTTTCGCGAGGAAGGGTGATGGTTCGAACGCCGCCTCATACTCCTTCAACACCGTCTCCGGGCCTTCGGTACTAATGAAGTGAGCAAAACAGAATGCCCATCCCAACTCTGCCGCGTAGCGGGCACTGGCCCTGCTCGAACCGAGCATCCACATTTCCGGCAAGGCATCTCCGGTTGGTTGCGCCTTGATTCCGTAATACGGATGGTCAGGGGGAAGCGAGCCAGACATGAACCCATACACGTCCATGACTTGCTCGGGGTAGCGGTCAACATCGGTCATCGCATGCCCGTCGGCGAGCGCCCGCGCCGTCCGTGTGTCACTCCCGGGCGCACGCCCGACGCCGAGGTCGATCCGGCCCGGAAACAACGTCTCAAGCATCCGGAATTGCTCGGCGATCTTGAGCGGCGCGTAGTGCATGAGCATGACGCCGCCTGACCCGATGCGCATGGTCTTCGTCTGCGAGGCAATCTGGCCGATGAGGATTTCTGGCGAGGCTGAGGCCAGCCCGGTGCCGTGGTGTTCCGAAAGCCAATAGCGGTGATACCCGAGTTCGTCACAAAGCCGGGCCAATTCCAGCGTTTCAGCGATTCCCTGAGCTGCCGTGCCGCCCTTCCGCACCGGGGATTGATCGAGGACGGAAAGGATGAGGTCGCTCAACGTGCCACGGCCACTGAAGCGTGGCGGCCCGTCTCGTGGGCGAGGTCGGAAAGCCATTGGGCGCCGGCTTCCGGCAGTTGGTCCCAGGTGAACCGCCAGGCCCAGTTGCCTTCGCCGCTACCGGGCACGTTCATTCGCGCTTCACTCCCAAGTTGCAGAACATCTTGCATCGGGATCAACGCCGTGTCAGCAACGGAGTGGTACGCACAGCGCACCAGGTCGTGAACGATGTCGGTGCCGTCGACGGATAGGTACCGGCGGACATGATCGCGCTCCCACTCGGATGCGTTGCGATACCAACCAAGCGTCGTGTCATTGTCGTGCGTCCCGGTGAAGACAACCTGGTTTGCGACCTGGTTGTGCGGCAAGTACGGATTGGTCTCGTCATCCCCGAATGCGAATTGCAGTACCGCCATGCCCGGGTAGCCGAGGCAGTCGCGCAATTCTCGGACTGCCGGAGTGATCAGGCCCAGGTCTTCGACCACGATTGGCAGCTCGCCAAGTGCCGCGCTCAGCGCATCAAAAAGCTCTCGGCCTGGCCCCTGCTGCCAGTGGCCTTCCATGGCCGTCTCGGCGGCACATGGGATCTCCCATGCGGATTCGAATCCGCGAAAATGGTCAATCCGTACGCCGTCGAACAGGGAAAACGTCCGGCGCATACGTTCGACCCACCACGCGAAACCGTTTTCTCGCATGGCATCCCAATCGTAATGGGGATTGCCCCAACGCTGACCCGTACTGGAGAAGGCGTCCGGAGGTACGCCAGCGACTACGGCTGGTTGCCCATCCGCGGCGAGCTTAAACAGCGCCTGGTTGGACCATGCATCCGCGCTGTCGAGATCCACAAAGATGGGGACGTCTCCGTACAGGGCTACTCCCCGGGAGCGAGCATAGTCCCGAAGAGAATGCCATTGGCGATCGAGGGCCCACTGCAGGAATTGCTGATAACGAACCTCGTCGCCCAAAGAAGAGCCTTCTGCCGCAGGAACTTCCTCAGGGTGGTGGTAGCGGACTGGCCACAGCCACCACGCCTCGCGGCTCAACTCACGGAGCGACGCAAAGGCCGCGTACCCGGCCAGCCACGGGTTGGCGGCGGCAAACTGATCCAGCCTCACCCGTCCGCCGCCGGCCATGAATTCCCGAAATGCCGCTCGGAGGAGAGGCTCCCTATGCTGGCGGACAAGGTCGAATTCGTGACGATGCCGGTTCATGGTTTCGGGGTAGAAGTCGGTCCGCGGATCAAGCAAGCCGTCATCAGCCAGTTGGGCGATGGAGATCAGCATCGGCTCCAACGCGAACGCCGACCTCGCAGCATACGGAGAATTTCCGGGCCCCATCGGCGACGGAGGCAGCATCTGCCAAATCCCGCATCCTGCGGAAGCAAGGAAATCTACGAAGTCGTACGCCTCACGGCCGATGCCGCCGGGGCCGGGTAGGGACGTGAGGTGCAGCAGAATGCCGGAAGTGCGCTGGCCCATAGATCGAGTATCGAACCGTGCAGCAATACCTGCGAGCACGAAACGGTTAAGTAAGCCACCAGTCACTCAGATACATCAGTCTTGCAGGTCCTCATCGGCGGCGAGACGTTCCAATTCGTCCACGCCAGTTACCCGGCACGCTCGCCTGCCGTGGCCCAGGAGCGCCGCCAGGTCACCCAGGGCTTGAGCTTCGATCAGCGTCCCGAACGTGTATGGCTTCTCGGGGATGGCGAGGTCTCGGTCCGCTGGTTCAACTACCTCAATGAACACACCGGAGTTCGGCCCACCCTTGTGAAGCTGTCCGGTGGAATGGAGAAACCGTGGACCGAAGCCCAGGGTTGTAGCGACGCCGTACCTTCGGCCGAGCAGGTTTCTGGCCGCTTCCAGCCTACGAATATTGGCTGGATTCCGTGGCACGAAGGCATTGATCGCGATGTAGTCTCCGGCATTGACCGTATCCATTACCGTCTTGAAGGACGCAGGAGACACCGTAGGCGCATCGCCACCAAGAATCTTTCCGGCCACGTCCTTTGCTTCCTGCACGTTCGGCTGATCGAACGGTTGGACGCCGAGGATAGCTCCTGCCACAGCAGTCGCGAACTCCCAGCGGAAGAATTCTCCGCCCAGCCCGGCCGCATCCAGCGTGACGACAGGTTGCCCGGCGTCTTCAAGGCCTGATTCCGGCCGGTACCCAACGAATATCCGGTCGTATCCATATTCGTTTGCGGGCCATTCGTCTTCGCTTTCCACCGGCAGGATTCCGCGGCCTTCCTTGCCTGTCGATTCTGCAACCAGTTGCTCGACCCAACAGCCGAGCGACGAATACTCATCGGGCAGGCGCAACGTGCACTTGTCTCTCCCCGCGAGCGCTGCCTCGCCAAGGGCAACACCAAGAAGCACTCCGGGGTTCTCTTTCAGCGGCCCATCGGGGCCACAGCGCGCCGCCATCGCCATGCCCTGTGACAGGAGTTCGGTGAGCGGTGCGCCCAGCAGTGCGGCCGGGACCATCCCAAAGTGCGACAACACCGAGAACCGCCCGCCAATGTCCGCTCTGTTCAGGAACACCTCGCGAAAGCCATGGTCCCGGCCAAGTGCTTCGAGCGAACTGCCAGAGTCGGTAATCGCCACAAATTGCGGGCCAGCTTGGATCTTGTCCCAGAAGTAGGCGAACTGGCTCATCGTCTCGATTGTCGACCCGGATTTGCTGGCGACAACGACGAGGGTCCGCGCCAGATCGAGCCGCGCTTCCGTCTCCCGAATCTGGTCCGGGTGGGTGCTATCGAGCACCTCGAAAGCCACAACTCCAGTACCAAGGCCGTACGTTTCGCGAATCACTTCCGGGCCGAGGCTCGAACCGCCCATGCCGAGAAGTAACACCTGGTCAAGGCCTTCGGCACGGGCCGCGGCGGCGAAAGCCTCCAGCTGCAGGACTTCGGCCGCAAGTTCGCTTGCGACATTCAACCAGCCAAGCCGGTTCGAGAGTTCAGTCGGATCCGGTTTCCAGACGGTGTGGTCACGCGACCAAATTCGTTCGACGGTGTGATCTAGCTGGAAAGCTTGAAGCCGCGCCGCGATGGCCCGCCTGAGATCGTCTTGCATTCCCAAACGGTAGCGCACCCAGCGTCCATACCGCGACTAAGCGGCCCGGCGGATCATGAAACCGACCGGGAGGATAAGAACCTCACCCGAAACTTCCACCTTGTCCGCCTGGATGATGCGGGCCGTCCGGCGAGTCAATGTATGCGGGACAGTCTTTCGCTTGCGGACGGGGATGGGCTTCGGTTTCGCCATGCCCCTATCTTCGACGATCTCTGTCAGGGAATCCCCTAACGGCCCGTGGTATTCACGGGGCGCGATGGTGACAGTGTGGTGAAGAAATTCCCGCCCCGAAATTCACCCGACATGGGATTTTGGGGGTTCGCGGGTTCGGCGAGTGGCCTCTTGGTAGTTCTCAAGGGGGTCTGAGGGTTTCCCCCTAGTGAACAGTTGGAGCTTGAGTGTCGATGATGATGACAGCTAGCCATCGGGGCCGAAGAGCTCCGGGGCGATCGGAGCACTCACGTGACCAACAACATGCGCGTTTGCCAACACTGCGGATTGCCCTATGACTGGCGCCGTTCCCCTTCCGGATCGTTGAAGATGACGTATTGCGGTTCCCTGTGCGAACGGGCCGAACTCGGATTCACCATTGAGGGGCTGCTCTGCGACGTGCATGTCGTCCGTCTTGACTGGCGCGAACTGCTCGCGGCCTGAAATCACGAGGGCCCGCCCTCCCGCGTAAGACTCTAGGAAGTCGTACGTCTTAAGGATGAGAGCAATTGCTCCCCTCGCACGAAGAGCGCCGCCACGTGCGATGGCACGATTACTTGCGAAGGGCACAGGCCCACACACCGGAGGCACCTGAACATGGCAACGAACATCTCACTCATTAGCGACCCGGCGAACATGAAGTCTTGCCGGCATTGTGGCCTGCGCTACGACTGGCGCCGTTCTCCCAGCAGCTCGTTGAAGATGACGTATTGCGGCTCCCTTTGCGAACAGGCCGACCTCGGTTTCACGATTGAAGCCCTGCTCCGCATCGAGCGCGCCGAAAAGCCGGTGGCGCTCCCCGCCGCCGCGTAGAACTTACGCAACGAGTTCGTAACGAGACTGTAAGGTCAGTCTCTATACGCAACCCACGGGACGCTCTACGCTGGATACAGCCCAGGCACCCGACCCTTCCCAGGGAAGGGCGGGGAAGCCAGGGGCGAAAGGACAAAGAACTTGGTCGACACTCCGATCGGCCCCGGCCCCACCGGGATGAACCTCAATCACATCAAGGTCTGCGCGCGTTGCAGCCTTCGCTACGATTGGCGGAAGTCGCCCAGCGGCATGAAGATGACGTACTGCTCTTCGCTCTGCGAAAAGGCAGACCTCGGGTTTACGCTCGAAGCGCTACTTCGCTACGAGCGCGCAGTGCCTGCTGAAGAAGCCGACATCGCCGCTCCCGCCGTTTAGAGTCCAAAGCTCCGTGTGAAAAACAGAAGGCCCGCGAATGCGGGCCTTCTGCGTTATCCCACGTCCGCAGTCTCAGGCGGTGACTGTCAGCGGAGTGTCATCGCGGTTGGCCCACTCACGCATCGAGCCATCGTAAACACGCACGTTGTCGTATCCGAGCAGTTCCATTACGAACGCGGCGTGGGCCGCCCGGATTCCTCCCTGGCAGTACGTGATGGTGGGCTTGCCGCGTTCGATCCCGGCATCGTCGAGCAGCGACTGGATCTCATCCGCGGACAAGAACTTCCGCGAATCGTCAGTGGAAACGAAACGGACCCACTCCAGGTGATGCGCCCCCGGTACGCGCCCGACGCGTTGGTTGCCGCGATCGTTGCTGCCGTCCCACTCGCCGTCCGTGCGGGCATCGAGTACCTGGCAGTTCGGTGCGGCGTGCATCTCCTTCAGATAATCGACACTCGCATAGATATCCGGGTTCGGCTTCGCTGTGAAGTTTCCCTTCGGGGCGCGTGAGGCGTGAAAGGTAATAGGGCGGCCTTCGCTCATCCAGCGATGCCAGCCGCCATTGAGCACTTTTACGTTCGTATGGCCGTAGTACTTGAAGACCCACCAGAGGCGTGCCGCGACCAGGGCATTGTTGTCGTCGTAAACGACCACCTGCGTGTCATTCGAAACGCCAAGCTTGCCCATGAGGGCTTCGAACTCGGCGGGTGGCATCACCAGTGTGCCGTGGTCGCTCCCGGCCGGGTCATGTGCTTTGATGTAGTAGTGCACAGGAAGCTGCACCGCCCCAGGAATGTGCGCCCGGCGATACGCCTCCACCGTGGCGCAATCGATGATCCGAACCTGCGGATTTTCGAGCACTGTCGCCAGCCAATCGGGTTCAGCGAGGAGTTCGGGATGGACGTAGTCAGCCATTGGTTCACCTTCGAAATACGGTGCCGTGAGTTTAGCGCACGGGCCGTCCGAATGGCGGCGTTCTTAGATGGGTCGGGCGAGGCCCCCATCGATGCGGATGTTCTGGCCGGTGATGTACGAGCCGCCTTCCGAAGCCAGAAACGCGACTACTTCGCCGAGTTCTTTCATCTTCCCTTGCCGCCGCAGTGGAATCCGGCCCAGTTGCTCTGGGCTCGAAGGATAATTTTCGAACGACCCGGGCAAGATGTTATTGATGCGAATGCCCTTCGGCCCATAGAGATCGGCGTACATCTTGGTCCACGCAGCGAGGGCGTTTCGTAGCGTCGATGACACGGGGAATCGCGGGTTCGGTTCGACTGCTGCGTACGTGGAGATGTTAACGATCGACCCACCGCCCTGCGCCTCCATGACGGGAGTGACGGCTCGGGCCATGCGCACCACGTTGAGCAAAAGCAGATCAAGTCCCATACGCCAGTCCGAATCCGGGATTTCAAGCAGCGGTCCAGTCGCGGGGTGGCCGGTGTTATTCACGACCAGGTCAATCCGGCCGAATGCCTCAACGGCCGCGCTGACCGCTGAATTGATGTCATCCTCGCTGGTGACAGACCCCTGCAAGCCCAAGCATCGGAGTTCGGATGCGAGCGTCCTCGCGCCTTCGCCATTCGAAACAAGCACGAGGCTGTATCCGGCGGAATGCAGGTGCCGGGCGATGCCTTCGCCAATGCCCCGGCCAGCCGCCATGATAATCGCGGAGCGCGGCTCGTTCATTCGCGGCGCTTCACCTGGTCGATAACTCCGAGCAGTACCCGGATATCGACTTTGTCGCCAGCCTGGGGTGACTTGTACATACCTTCGGCCGCGACCCGGCCTTCCGTCATGCGATCGGGTTGTTCCGCCGTCGCATAGACAATTCGGTAGAACCGGGTGCCGTGAATCGTGTACGGCTCGACTTCGGCGAGTATTGCATCCATGCCTACGATTCTAGGACTCAGGTCGCCGGAGTGCCGGGACGCTAGGATGCGAGGATGCATTTGCGGCCGCCCAACATGGTGCACATCCCGGGCGGCCGGTTCCTGATGGGCAAAGACGGCAGTCGTGCCGATGAAGCCCCTGCACACATGGTGACCGTACATCCATTCGAGGCGGCGGAAGCCCCGGTGACAAACGTAGAGTACGCAGCGTTCGTGGAGGCGACAGGCGGTGCGCTCCCTCCCTTCCTCCCGGAAGCGCGGTTTGCGGCGCCCCAACTCCCGGTTGTTGGGATCAGCTGGTTCGAGGCGGTCGCCTACTGCGATTGGCTCAGCGAACACGTTGGCGGGCAATTTCGACTGCCGACGGAAGCCGAACGGGAATTCGCCGCGCTTGGC
>JBDTNM010000102.1:0-10590 GCA_039933735.1 bacterium
GGGTTGGATTGGGACAACCGCTCCTTGCCAGTCGCGGCTCGTGGGTGGTGGTGGTGAGGGGTGGTGGTTTGTGTTAGGCGGCGCGGGGGTGGGAGGCGAGGCTTCCGCAGGCGGGGCAGCGTGGCACGCGGGAGACGCGGGGGGTCTGACCGAAGTTGAACTTCGCGCGGCAGCGGTCGCATTCGAGGCGATCGAACATTTTGCCTTCGACGAATTTGCGTTCCCAGCGGGGTTTAAGAATGGTGTGCTCTGCCACGGTAGTGCTCCTACGTGGAATTACGGCAGGGGATGTTTGCAAGCGCATAGGGAATTGTTCACAGAAGGAGCAACATTCCGCCTAACGGCGGAAGGCGGGGGCATTGCTATACTCTCTCGATGCTCAAAAACGCACGGCATCTCCTCTCGTCGGCTGACATTTCGCCGGCGGAGACCACTCACCTGCTCGACCTCGCCTTGAAGTTGAAGCGCAAGCCGCAGCCGGTGTTGGCGAACCGTCAACTGGCGCTGCTGTTCGAGAAGCCGTCGTTGCGTACGCGTGTGAGCTTCCAGGTGGCGATGCGCCACCTCGGCGGCGAAAGCATCTACCTGGCGCCGCAGGAAGTTGGCCTCGGCGAGCGGGAGGCGATCAAGGACGTCTCCCGGGTGCTCGCACGGTATGTGGACATCGTGGCAGTGCGGACGTTCGGACAGGAGATCGTCCAGGAGTATTCCGAGTTCTCGGACATCCCGGTGATCAATGCACTGACGAACGAAGAACACCCCTGCCAGGCGCTTGCGGACCTGGTGACCCTGCAAGAGAAGGTCGGGAGCCTGAAGGGCTTCTCCATCGCCTACATCGGCGATGGAAACAACGTGGCTACCAGCCTCGTACTGACGGCGACGGCGCTCGGCATGGATGTGCGCATGGCCGCGCCAAAGGGTTACGGCCTGCCGGAGGACGTGATTTCGGAAGCGAGCCAACGGGCCGCGACGACTGGTGGAAAGCTGACGCTCGTGAACAGCCCGGCGGAGGCTTCGGCGGGATCGCAGGCGTTGTATACCGACGTCTGGACTTCGATGGGGCAAGAGCGTGAAGCGGAGCGTCGCCGTATTGCTTTTGCCGGGTACCAGCTGAACAGCGAACTGATGGATGTCGCTGCGAAGGGCGCGTTCGTGATGCACGACCTGCCTGCGCACCGCGGTGAAGAGATCACGGACGAGGCAATGGAAAGCGCTCAGTCGATCGTGTTCGACCAGGCCGAGAACCGGGTCTGGGCGCAGGCGGCGGTGGTGGCTTTTCTGCTCGGCCGTGACGGTGACGTGGAGTAAGGGGCGACATCGCAAGCGGGCGCTGCCCGTGGTTCGCGCACGGATCGCGAGGAGTAACCGGATTTTCCGTCCGGGCGGGTACACTGTAGCGGCCCGGACGGGGGCACATTGCTGATGCTCGATACTGAACACTTCCGCGAGATCTTTTCGCAATTCGGGCTGACCAGCGCGATCGATGTTTTGCTCATCGCCGCGGTGATTTACGCCGCCCTGCGGATCCTGAGCGGAACGCGCGCGATGACGCAGCTGCGAGGCGGCCTTGCGCTGGTACTCGTGTTCGTGGTGCTGGGGCGGATACTGGACCTGACGGTGGTCAACTACTTCGTTGAGAACTCGGTGACGGCACTGCTGATCGGGGCCGCCATCGTCTTCCAACCGGAGTTGCGGAGGGCGCTCGACCGGCTCGGGCGTACGGGCATCCGGGGCTACTTCGGCGCGGCGAAATACGATGACGTGATCGACTCCGTGGTGAAGGCGGCGGCGAGGATGTCGGCGGACCGGCACGGGGGGCTTTTCGTGCTCGAGCGCGAGACCGGGCTCCAGGACGTGATCGACACAGGTATTCCGGTGGATGCGAAGGTTTCGCCGGAGTTGCTCGCAGGCATTTTCTTCCCCAATTCGCCCCTCCACGACATGGCCGTGGTGCTACGAGAAGAGCGGGTGGTGGCTGCCGGATGCATTTTGCCGCTGGCGAACGACCTTCCCGCATTCGAACGCAACCTGGGCACGCGCCATAGGGCCGCGATTGGCATTACCGAGAACACCGATGCCCTGACTGTTGTCGTGAGCGAAGAGACCGGAGACATCAGCGTCGCGCTGCACGGCAGGCTGACACATGTGCCCGACGAGCGACGCCTGAAAGCGGTGCTTGAGTGGGTCCTGGAACCCGGCGTTGCGACCGCCGGACGCAACGGGAGCAGCCCGGTATGACGAGGATAGAGCCAGGACGGATGCGTTGGCCGAGGGTAGCGTGGCGGGTCGCTCGCAGTTCGGTGGTGAGCCTCTACGAACACTGGCCAGCAGCGTTCTTTAGCCTCGGCGCTGCGCTCGCCATCTGGTTCGTGATTCAAGATGTGGAGAATCCGAAGGTGCAGGCGACGTTCCCGGCCGACGGTTCGAACGCGATCCCGGTAGAGGCGAAGAACGCCGATCTTTACATCCCGACCAGCACCTATAGCGTGTCGGTGACGGTCGAGGGCCGGAAAGACGACGTGGCGAACCTTTCGCAAGAAGACTTCGAAGCATCGATCGACATCAAGGGACTTGTGCCGGGGCAACCGGAGTCACGGACCGTGAAAGTGGTCTCGAAGAAGAGCGGGGTGCGGGTGCTTTTCGTTGATAAGCCGACGGTTTCCGTTTCCGTGGCGCCTGTGGTGGAGCAACAGTTCGACGTGGTGGTGAACCGGATCGGCCAGTTGCCGGCGGGATTTTCGGAAGACGATATCAAGATTGAACCGCCGCAGGTAACGGTCAGAGGACTGCAGGACGACCTCGCTTCGATCGCCTCGGTGAGCGTGGGCGTGAACTTGAGCAACCTTCGTGAAGGGGCGACGGTGATTGAGAACGAGCTCATCGCGCGTTCGATTACGGGAGCTCGCGTGGATGTTTCGGTGACACCGAACCGGGCGAAGGTGACGCTCGAGGTGAAGCAGGATTTCGTGCAGCGGACGCTTCCAGTTGTCCCGATCCTTTCGGGGCAGCCTGCGGCGGGGTACCGGATCACGAGCATCAGTGTTGAACCGGCAGCGATCTCGGTTTCCGGGCCGGCTTCGCAGATGGCGAGCCAAACGCAGCTGCCGACGGAAGCGATACAGCTGACGAACGCCACCGGGGAGATTCGGCTACTGCGAAATATCGATGCGCCGCAGAACTTCTCGCTGGAGCGGCGGACGGTGACCGTGATCATCACGGTGAAACCGATTGACTGTCCGGCGGGGCCGGCGGGCACGCCTTGTGGCTCTGTAACGATGCAAGTCGCCCCTGTCCCAGAGAACCAGCCACCGACGCTCTTCATTGTTGGGAGTGCGCGGGTTTCGGTGCAATTGACGGGACCGTTGCCGGTGTTGGATTCGATCACGCCGGGACAGGTGCAGGCGAAAGTCTCTCTGGCGGGCGCGGTCGCGGGCACCGGGTTGTATCCAGTGACGGTGACCTTGCCGGTTAGCCTGACGAGCCAGGGCGTGCGCGCTGAGCAGCCAAGCCCGATTCAACTTACGCTGGCTACTCCATGAGTGCCGCAAGCGATGCCCTACCGCGAGTTGTCATTGTCGGCCGACCGAATGTCGGCAAGTCCTCGCTGTTCAACCGGGTGTTCGGCGAACGGCGGGCAATCGTCGAAGACGAGCCCGGGACCACACGCGACCGGGTGGAAGCTGATGTCGAGTGGATGGATATCCGCTTCCGGCTGATCGATACGGGCGGATACGAGACCGACGCCGAGAACGTCTATGCGCCGCTGATCATCGAACAGATCAAGACCGCGATGGCTGGCGCGGCGGTCGTGTTGTTCTGTGTGGACGCGCGCGACGGGCTGACGGCTAGCGACTACGACATGGCCGAAGTTGTCCGCCGCGGCGGCCGACCAACGATCGTGGTGGCAACGAAGGCCGATAACGAACGGCGCGAACTGACCGGGGTCGCCGAGGCATCGACGTTTGGACTTGGCGAACCGATGCCGATTTCGGCGATGCACGACATCAACGTCGGGCTGATGCTCGACGAAGTCGTGAAACTGTTGCCCAAAGACACGACGCTCGAGGAGAGCGACCGGACGCGCATTGCGATCATTGGGCGGCCGAACGTGGGCAAGTCGATGCTGGTGAACGCTATTCTTGGCCAGCAACGCGTGATCGTGAGCGAGGTCGCGGGGACGACGCGGGATGCGATCGACAGCGAAATCGAGACGCCGGAGGGCTCCTTCCTGCTGATCGATACGGCCGGCATTCGGCGTCCGGGCAAACTTGGCAAAGGCGTCGAGCTGCATTCGGTGATGCGGACGACAACGGCCGTGGAGCGATGCGACATCGCGGTGCTGGTCGTCGATGGCACCGAAGGTGTGACTTCACAGGACATGCACATCGCCGGCATCCCGATGGAGCACCTGAAGGGCCTGATCATCGCCGTGAACAAGACGGACCTGTGGGTGGACCCGGAGGAGCGGCGGGCGTGGTCTGAATCGCAGATGCGGGGGCGGCTCAAGTTCGCACCGTGGGCGATGGTCTCGTACGTTTCGGCGCTCGAAGGCAAGGGAGTCAACGAACTCCTGAGGCTGGCGCAGGAGGCGCGGGAGGCAAGGCGTCGGCGCCTTTCGACCGCGGAATTGAATTCGCTGCTGAACAAGGCCGTGCGCGAACATGTGCCGCCGCTGGTGCAGAACAAGCGCTTCAAGCTCTTCTTCGCTACGCAGGCGGACATCGACCCGCCGGTATTCATTCTGTTCGTGAACGACCCTAAACTGGTGCACTTCAGCTACCGGCGCTACCTGGAACGTTCGATCCGGGAGGCGGCGGACTTCGAAGGCACCTCGATAAAGCTCGTCTTTCGGGCACGAAGCGAGGCCGAGGACCGGTCATGATCGACTACGCGGTAACGGTTGCCCTTGGCTATGTGATGGGTTCGCTGCCGTGGGGCCTGATTGTCGGCTACCTGTGGTTGCGGCGGGATATCCGCGACTCGGGCAGCGGCAAAACCGGGACCACGAATGTGCTGCGGACCGCCGGGAAGATCCCGGCGGCGCTGGTGATGGTGCTGGACATCGCCAAGGGCGCGGTGCCGGCGCTGGTTGGCCGATATGTGTTCGATAACGATGGCGCGGCCGTTGCAGGCGCGTGCGCGGCGGTGGTTGGGCATGTTTGGCCGGTGTTCGCCGGATTCCGCGGCGGGCGGGGGGTGGCGAGCACGTATGGCGGAGTGTTGGGACTCGCACCGCTGCTTTCGCTCGGTTTTCCGCTGGTCGGAGCGCTATTGATCCTGACGACGCGGACGGTTTCGGTGATGTCGGTGGTGGGCGTGCCAGTTTGCGCGGCGCTCATTGGTCTGGCGGCCCTGGTGGGCTGGACCGAGCCGATCTACTTCGTGTTCGCGGCGTTCGCGACGTTGCTGGTGGAGTACAAGCACATCCCTAATATTCAGCGCCTGCGCGCGGGGACCGAGCCGAAGATCGGGCAAGGCGGGAACCGCCCGGCGACGGGCTGAGCGATGTCGCGGTATGCCGTGGTCGGTGCTACTTCCTGGGGGCTGACTCTTGCCTCGCTGATAGCGGCGAATGGTCACGAGGTGACAGTCGTGACGCGCAGCGAATCGGAAGCTGAGGCAGTGCGACGACGGCCCGGCATCGAGCGGCTCCCGGAGTTGAAGCTGGCGGATTCGATCCAGATATCCCGGCCGCTGACGGGCGAGGACTTCGCCGGGGTGGTGATGGCGGTGCCTTCGCAGTCGCTGCGGGCGACGGTGGCCACGTGTGGAGTTTCAAGGGCCACGCCACTGCTTTCGGCGGCGAAGGGGATCGAGCTTTCGACCGGGTTGCTTATGACCGAGGTGCTGACCAGCCTTGGCTGGAAGGCGGAGGACGTTGCGGCAGTTTCGGGGCCGAACCTGGCGCATGAGATTGTGCGGGGGTTGCCCGCGGCGGCCGTGGTGGCTTCGATTTCGGTGGAGCGCGCGGAGATGTGGCAGGCGGCACTTTCGCGGCCAACGTTTCGGACGTACACGTCGGAGGACATAACGGGCGTGCAGTTCGCGGGCGCCTACAAGAACGTGATCGCGATTGCGGCGGGGGCCTGCTGGGGGCTGCACTTCGGGGCGAACGCTGTCTCGACGGTGATGACGCGCGGACTGGCAGAAATGACGCGGCTGGGCGTGGCGTTGGGGGCGGAGCCATCGACGTTCCTTGGCCTGGCGGGGGTGGGCGACCTGGCGACGACATGCTTTTCGCCGCTGAGCCGCAACCGGCGCTTCGGCGAACTGACCGCCGAGGGACGTACAGTCGAGGAAGCGAAGTCGGCAATTGGCGAGGCGATCGAAGGGCTCGCCACGGCGCCGATCGCGCTGGAGCTCGCTGCGCGGCACGGCGTTGAGTTGCCGATCTGCGAGCAGGTAGCGGCGGTAGTTGGGGGCCGCAAAACGGTGATGGAAGCGATGGCGGGGCTGCTTTCGCGGCCGCTGAAGGCCGAGGCCGCTTGGCCGGGCTGATGCTACGATCGAGGGCATGGTCGAAGGAACGCTGACACGGTTACTTGAGGGTCTACGGGAGGGGCGGGACCTGGTGGACGCGGAGTACAGCGCGTTTTCGGACCTGAGCCGGAACGACCTGCGAACCGTGAAAGACCACTGGGATGCCATCCCAGTCGCGAACCGGGCGATGCTCTTCGAACGCGGGCTGGAACTTGCCGATGTGAACCTGGAGTTGCACTTCGAGGCCTTTGCCAAGCTGGGGCTGGACGATAGCGACCCGGAAGTGCGCGAGCGGGCCGTGGCCGTGCTGTGGGAATCGGACGACCGGGATGTTGGGCAGAAGCTGGCGCAATTGACCGCTTCGGATCCCGGGCCGGGCGTACGGGCGGCGGCGGCGGCCGGATTGCAGCATTTCGTCGAAGCGTATGTGCTCGAGCGGCTGCCGAGCGAGGCCGGAGAGACCATTATCCGGGCGTTGCGAGGGGCGCTGGACGACCCCGAGATCGAAGTGCGAGCGAAAGCCATCGAGAGTGTTGGCGCGATCAACGAGCCGTGGGTGAGCGAGCGCGTACTTGAGGCGTTTGAGAGTGACGACCAGCGGTTGCGGTTGTCGGCCATTCGGGCGATGGGAAATTCGGGGCTGGAGCGGTGGGAAGAGTACCTGGAGAGCGAGTTCACTTCCGGCGATGAGGAGATGCGCTTCGAAGCCGTGATAGCCGCAGGGAACCTCGGTTCGCCGTTGCTCATCGAGCCGCTCGGGGAATTGCTTTCCGATGAGGACCCGGAACTGGTGCTTGCTGTCATCGAAGCACTTGGCGAAATCGGGGGCGATGAGGCGATTGAACTCTTGCAGGCGTTCGCGCCGGAAGCGCCCGAGGGCTTCGAGGAAGCGATCGAGAACGCACTGAACGCAGCAATCGACGAGGGTATGTTTCGGAGCTTCGGCGACCTGGGCTCGCAGCGAAACAAGGAACAGGATGAGGACGAATGAATCGCAGGTTGCCAATCCAAAAGGCTGTTTCGGCCGGTGGCGTAGTGTGGCGGCGCGGCCCCGGCGAGGGGGTTGAGGTTGTCGTGTGCGGGCGGCGATCCGACCGGGTTTGGGGGCTGCCAAAAGGGACTCCCGATGCGGACGAAAAACTCGAAGAAACGGCGCTCCGCGAAGTGCGCGAAGAGACTGGCCTGGAAGTTCGGCTCGGGGAACGGTTGCACCCGATCGAGTACTGGTTCACGGCGAACGGTGTGCGCTACCACAAGGAAGTGCACCACTGGCTGATGGAGCCCATTGGTGGCGATGTCGCCAATCACGACCATGAGTTCGACGACGTCCGCTGGCTGAAGGCGCCGGAAGCCTACGCGATGCTCACCTACGAGGGCGAAAAGGGCCTTGTCGCTGAGGCCGCCCGCAAGCTTGGGGAGCCTTTTTAGGGATGGAAGAGTCCCGGTCGCGCGAAGATCTCGTGTTGGCGGCCGGACCGAACGTGCGGATCAGGCTCCGAGTAATCGAGGACGCCGAGGCCGAGTACCGTTGGCGGACGGACCCGGAGAACGCGAAGTTCGATGGCCGCCCGGCCTACCAGGAACCATTTCAGCGATTTCTGGACCTCGTGGGGTATGAGCTTTCCTATGGCCGGAATGACCGTGAGCAGTACGCGATCGAGGACCACGACGGCCGCCATCTCGGCACGGTGATGCTCTACAACTTCAGTGGCGGGGGCGATTCGGCGGAGTTCGGGATCACGCTGGGAGAGGAGAGCGCTCGGGGCGCGGGCATCGGTCGCGAAGCAGTGGCTGTCTTTCTTCGCTGGATCTGGAACAACCGGCCCGTGCGGGAGATTTATCTGCACGCGCTCGAGTGGAACGAACGGGCGCTGAAATGCTTCCGATCCGCGGGATTCGATGAAACAGCGCGCGTGCTCCGCAACGGAAATGCCTTCATCCGGATGGACGTGCGGCGCGAATGGTGGTTGCTCTGGGATGCGGAGGGCCGCTTCGAGTTCGAAACAAAACGAGCGAAGGCTAAGAGTGAAACGGGGACAGTGGAGTCACCACCAGTTCCTGCGGAGCGACGCTGACACCTGCTGTTCACCGCGCTGTCACCGGTAGGTACGCGGCTGTGCACCGGGTTGATCTGGGCAGAAAGCCACGAGTGCCGACATTCCTTGTAGAGCATCGCATTCCGGGCCCTTGTTCAGGGCCAAGGCTGCGGGAAGGTGACATGGAGCAGGCGTACCCCCAAAGCACCGGCAACCTGGCGATGCAGCAAGACTTTCATGAAGAGGCACGCCCGGCCCCGCGCCCGGCTCCCTCGCATCTGCGGGCATTGCCGTCGCTTCCAGAGGCGCCTGACCACGTGCACGAACTCGGGTTGCCCGAGCGATTCATCGAAGACCTGGCCCTGAAGACGCTCTACCGCATTACCGTTCCGAGCCCGATTGGCGTTGCCAACTCGATGCGGGTGAGCCCGGGAGTGGCTCGCGAAGCGCTCGATGAACTGAGGCGGCAACGGCTGGTCGAAACGACGTCGGCATCGGGCCGGCTTGAGACCGAGTGGCAGTACCGGCTGACGGAACTGGGCATGCACGAAGCCGAGAATGCGTTCGGCCGGAGCAAGTACGTCGGGCCCGTGCCGGTACCGATCCAAGATTATTTCAAGGTGCTTGAGCGCGACACGGAGATTGGCGCGCCGGATCCGGTTCGATTGGCACGGGCTCTGCAGCAACTGGTGCTGGCGCGGGACGTGGTCGCGAAGGTTTGCCTGGCGCTGACGTCGGGACGCCCGGCGATGCTCTGGGGTGCTCCCGGCAACGGCAAGACGACGATCCTCGAACTGACAAGCGAGGCGATCCAGGGCGTGACGTTGATGCCGATGGCCGTCTACGTCAGCGGACACATCATCCGGCTGTACGACGACCTTGTGCACCAACCGGTCGAGGGCGACGACACGATTGATGCGACATCGCAGTACGACCGTCGATGGCTGCGTATCCGGCGACCGTTCGTGTTCGTTGGTGGCGAACTGCGGCACGAAGACCTCGACCTTTCGTTCGACCCTGCGCTCGGGTATCACCAGGCGCCTCCGCACGTGAAAGCCCACGGTGGCCTGCTCGCAATCGACGACTTTGGACGACAGCAGGTTTCGCCCCACGCGCTTTTGAACCGGTGGATTGCGGCACTCGAACGCGGCGAAGACACGATGGCGCTGGTAACCGGCGAACGCATCACGTTCCCGTTCCGATCGACGATCGTGTTCAGCACGAACCTTGAGCCGAAGACGATGCTGGAAGAGGCGCACCTGCGAAGGATTCCCTACAAGATCCGGATCCCGGAACCGACGCCCGAGCAGATGGCAGAAATCTTCCGTCGATTTGCGGACGCGATGGGCGTCGAAGCGCCTCCGGCAGGGATCGAGACGGCGGTGGAGTTGTTGCGCAGGGCGAGCAACGGCAACTTCCGAAGCTGTCACCCGCGCGATATGTTGCAGTTGATCATCGAAGAGTCGCGGTTCGTGAAGCGACCTGCCGTCCTCGAAGCGGGAGCGGCCCGGCGTGCGTGCGAAGTCTACTTCGCGGTCGATCCGGGGCCAATCAACCGCCCGGCCTGAGGTTCGCCTGACGCGGCTGAGTCGATGAACTCCGCCAACAATCGAGCTCCATGAACCATAGATGGGCCCGGCTGCAATATGTCGGGCGCTTTGATTTCGTGAAGGCGGCCAGTGCGGACGGCCGCGACCTGATCCCAACCCGGGCGGGCGGCAATCTTCTCCAGGCGGGCTTTCTTGCCGCACCAACTGGCGACGATGACCTCCGGGTTTCGGGAGACGACTTCCGACGCAGTAACGAAGCGTTCGGATGCGGCGCGGCCTTCGCGAAGTTCGGAAAAGATATCCTCGCCGCCGGCGAGTTCGATAAGTTCCGAAACCCAGGCGATGCCGGAAATCAACGGTTCGTCCCATTCCTCGAAGTAGACTCTGGGCCGATACGGCGGACGTTGGCGCTCCGCTATCCGCTCGATTTCGGCTTGTGTTTCGGCGGCGAGATGCCTGCCACGCGCTGGTTCGCCTACGACGGCGCCAATTAGGGCGATGGCCTCGTAGGTTTCGGCGAGCGT
>JBDTNM010000103.1:0-10508 GCA_039933735.1 bacterium
CGCCCAAGCATCACCCGGGAGGAAGCCGACGCAGCCGCCGAAGCGATTCTCTCCGGGTGGCTTTCCCAAGGGCCGCGCGTCCAGCAATTTGAGAAGACGGTCGCCGACTACGTCGGTGCGCGGCATGGGATAGCGACGAGTAACTGCACGACAGCGTTGCATCTCGCGCTCATCGCTTCCGGTGTCGGTCCCGGGGACGAGGTGATCTGCCCCTCGTTCAGCTTCGTTGCGACGGCAA
The DNA here is from genome assembly GCA_039933735.1 of bacterium. Taxonomy (GTDB): domain Bacteria; phylum Chloroflexota; class Dehalococcoidia; order Tepidiformales; family Tepidiformaceae; genus Amarobacter. Next base: position 239 of record JBDTNM010000103.1, read on the forward strand.
ACGCCATCGTGCATGCGGGCGCGAAGCCGGTGTTCGTCGATATCGACCCCCGGACCTACAACATCGACCCGAGCCTCATCGAGGCGGCTATCACAGCCCGGACGCGAGCGATCGTGCCTGTGGACCAGATCGGGCTTGCGGCGGACATCCCAACGATTGTCGAGATCGCATGGAGGCATGGGCTGAAGGTTGTCGAGGATGCTGCTCCCTCGTTGGGAGCAACCTTCGGCGAAACACGCGTGGGAGCCACAAGCGACTTCACCTGCTTCAGCTTCCATCCCCGCAAGAGCATCACCACCGGCGAAGGCGGGATGATCACCACCAACGACGACGAGGCCGCAGAGCGGCTACGCTCCTTGCGTTCGCATGCCGCGTCCACGTCGGACCTCGCGCGCCATCAATCGGGCACGACGGAGATCGAGGAGTACCGGGAACTCGGCTTCAACTACCGGATGACCGATATCCAGGCCGCAATCGGGATTGTCCAAATGCGTCGGCTCGATGGGATCCTCGCCGAACGAGCCCGGCTCGCAGCCCGATACAACGAACTGTTCGCAGGGGAACCTCGGCTGGAGACGCCTTTCGTCCCCGTTGGTTGCAACCACACGTACCAGTCCTACTGCGTGCGCCTGCGCGACACGCGGCCGCGAAAAGCGATCATGAATGACCTTGCCGCGAAAGGCATCGCCTCCCGACGCGGTGTTATGGCGATTCACCTCGAACCCTATTACCGCGCGAAGTTCCCAACGCTGAATCTCCCGGCCACAGAATCAGCCAGCGCGGAGACACTCTTGCTGCCGTTGTTTGCGGGAATGACGGACGCCGAACAAGACGAAGTAGTGTCCGCGCTAGTCACGGCGGTGGGTTAGGCCGATGCAATCGTCAACGGCCAGCACAATGCTTCGGAAGACCATGCGGTCGACGGGATAAACCGCGGTCAGCGGTTTTCCCGCCCACGTCGTTATGTGATGTGAATCACCGACGGTAGCCTCGGTGCGGCGCATTCTCTCGCGGCGGGGCCGGGTTGACCGATCTGCTAGTATCGCGCCACCTGTCCGGCGGACTGCGGAAGGGGTGTGGTGAGGTGGCCGAACGGTCGTACGTAGATTTCGATTTGCAGATCGAGTGGGTCGGCACCGGTTACCGCGCGCGTGTGCTCGATTCGCCCGCGGGCCAGGCCCAGGCCGACGTCTCGGTCCCGTTCACCGACCTTGAGATTGAGAACTTCGTTCTTCGTGTGGGCCAACGGCGCCGTGGATCGCGGCGGGTTGAATCGCAAGACCTGAATGTCGCGCGGGAGTTCGGGAGCACCCTCTTCCAGGCGATGCTCCGGGATGACATCGCGAGCGCCTACCGTGCCAGCCTCGCATGGGCACAGGAGCACGAGTCTGGCCTGCGCGTGCGGCTGCGACTCTCCGGCGCGCCCGACCTCGTCGAGATTCCCTGGGAGTTCTTGTACGACCCGACGGCCCGGCGTTTCGTGGCACTTTCGGCAGACTCGCCGATTGTTCGGTTCCTGGATGTGCCCGGGGCGACGACGCCACTGAAGATTTCGACGCCAATCAAAATCCTCGCTGTCATTTCGAGTCCGACGGATTTCGAGCCGCTGCAGGTTGAGGATGAATGGGCGCGGCTGCAAGAAGCGGTGAGTTCGGTGGCGTCCTCCGGACTGCTCTCGCTCGAGCGTTTGGAAAAGGCCACCCTGTCCGAACTACAACGCGCTCTGCGGAAGGACTACAACGTCCTCCACTTCGTCGGGCATGGCGGGTTCGATGAGAAGGGCGATGACGGCTTCCTGGTTTTCGAAGACGAGCAGGGCCGCGGAAATGAGGTGAGCGCCTCGTATCTTTCCACGCTGCTCCATGACGCGGACACGCTTCGGTTGGCCGTGTTGAATGCATGCGACGGCGCACGCTCATCGCGGGCCGACCAATTCGCCGGTGTGGCTCAATCGCTGCTCCAGCAAGGCGTACCCGCAGTGGTGGCGATGCAGTTTGAAATCTCGGACGAAGCAGCCTTGAACTTCGCCCGCGAGTTCTACCGTTCGTTCGCCGAAGGCTACCCGGTGGAGGCTGCACTGGCCGAAGCCCGTAAGAGCATGTTCGCGCAGTCAAACGATTCCGAATGGGCGACTCCTGTGTTGTATCTGCGAGCCGCCGGCAGCTTGATTTTCCAGATTGAACGGGGGACTGCCCAACCTCCCCCGCAGCCTCCGGAGGAGGCCGTTCCAGAGCGCGTGCCCGTCCCCGTGCCCGTCCCCGTGCCGGTTCCTCTCTCGCCACCACATCGAAGTGCCGAACCGACATCTGCTGAAACCGACCCGCAACCGCTGGCGGCGACCGAGCCGTTGCAAAAGCCGGCAGCATCGACCGGCAGTGCACTCAAGTCTTCGAGTGGCGCGGGCACTGGCGGCGGATCACGACGCCCGTGGAAGAAGATTGGTCTCGGCGCCGGCGGCTTCGCCGCGGCTGGGGTGGCGCTCGGGGCGATCCTGTTCCTGGGCAACGGAGACGATCCAGGCCCCCCGGCCCCAACACCAACCGCCACGATTGCGGGAGTGTTCGCCCCCGCAGACTTCAGCGGGACGTGGTACACCAACTTCGCAGTCATCGAACTCGAACAGAATGGGACTGACGTGACGGGGACCTATCGGTCGTTCCTCGGCGGTTCTCGCGCGGCACCAATCACCGGGGACGTGAACGGGCCAAACCTGGTGGGCACCTTTAATGGCAGCATCGATCCGTTCGCATTCACCCAGGACAAGAACGGCGAATCGTTTTCCGGGTACTGGGTGGATCGCAACGCCGGCCGCCATGAATGGTGCGGCCAGCGCGACGCCGAACTCGCGGACGGCTGCGGCTACACCGGCAGCTGGAAGATCAAAGGCTTCCCGTCAGTCATCGACAGTTCCGTCATCTGGATGGCGCAGTCGCAGGACAGCCTGGTGGTGGAAGTCAGTTCGACGCGGTATGGCGAAACGGACATGGCGATGAAGTTCGACCCGGCGAGGCTGGCCAGCGCCGCTGGGCGAATGGAACTCGATTCATCGCTGCGGTACGACTTCCACTTTGACCTCGTGGACGAGGAAAACTGGGATTCGATCACTGGCACCTGGAAGCCGGCTGGGCCAAATACCGGGCCGGAGGCAAAGTGGTGCGCGTGGCGGGGCAACGCGGCGCCGCCCTGCTGAGCCAAGCCCAACTGATTTAGACGAGTCTTGCGGTGGGCTCCCCGTAAATCGTATAGGCGAGCCATGTCTGGTCTCCTGACTGGCGAATCGCCGTCCTCGCATCGCGCGCCGCTTCGGCGAGCGTCTTCCCCGCCTTGAGCGATTCGTAGAAGGCGCGAGCAAAATCGGCGGCGGCGACGTCATCGACGGACCAGAGAGGGCTTACGAGGACGCCGGCGCCGGCGCCAAGGAACGCCGAGGCCATGCCACCGACGCTGGTGAGGGTGTAGCCGTTGCGGCCAGTCTCGCAGCAGTTAAGCACGACCATCGGCCGATGATCGGCACAGGGCGATTCGCTAAGCACCGCGTGGCTGGCGATATCGCTCGCCCTGAGTACGACGTCCGGCTGGACGCGGCCCTGCGACGTTGCCACGCTGAGGATCAGGGCCTCATCGCCAATCCTTGCCGAATCACCCGACCCGTGCCCGGCGTAGTGCAAGAGGTCGAAATCACCCTTACCCAACGCCGCCGAAACGGAAGCAAAATCAGCCTGCATCCGAACCACTGGTCCGAAATTCGTCGCCAGGGTTTGGAGTTCCGCTGCGGCGCTTTCGAGGGTCCAGTCGCTCCCCGCCGGGTACTCGGGGATGAGTGCCTGGACTTTGCCGGGGCGAATGCGAATGCCGCGAGGCGCGCGGTTGCAGCCGACACCGTCTTCTCCCGGCATCATCCATCGCACGAGCCCAAGTTCGGCGAGGAACCATGAGTCCGGAGGAAGCACGCGTTTACCCGGCTCCTTCATGTGCACCAGTTCCCAAGGGATGAACGGCTCATCCGAGTAGACCTGGATAAAACTGATCTCTGTTCGGTGGGCCCAAAGCGCATCCTTAATCGACTTCGGAATGAGTTCGTCCCAGAGCGAGCCGCCCTCGGCACGCATCTGCTCCGCGAACTGGTCGATCTGCTTGCGGCCATCCCCCCACATGTCTTCGATGCGCTTGTAGAGATCACGGACGTAGTCTTCTTTGCTGCCTTTGAGCGGTGCGGACTCTGCCTCGATTGGCTCTGGAGGCTCGCCCGGGCGAAGCAAATCCAGGTGGAACCGGTAGGTGACATCGTCGCCGTGCTGTTCCTGGCTGATGTAGAGCTGATGGCGGGGCGTACCCGGCTCGCCTGCTGTCGAAACCGTTGCGGCCGCTTCCGCACGGCCTCCAGCCGCGGCAATCCGTTGCACAACCGTCGGCTTCAGGACGATCTTCGCGATTGGTGTCTCAGCCTGGCGAATGACCACGTCAACCTGTGCCTCGCCAAGGTTCGAACCGACAAGGTCGAAATAGATCTCGACCGGTTCCGCGCCCGGCACCGAGACCGTCTGGGTGCTTTTGCCACTGACGCGTACGTTCCGGCGGCCGAGCGCCATGACGATGAGCGGCTTGTTCGGGTCAGCGGCCCCCGCGGTCAGCCCCGCTGCGGCGCCGCCAGGAAGTTCGATCGCGTCACGAGAGATCGTGACCACGAGCGACGCAGTCTGTTGCAACTCAATCTCCGCGTCGGTCCAGGCTCCCAGGTTGAGCGTGACCGGCGTGGGTTGGAGCGGCGTCTCGGGAGGTTCGGCCGCGGTTGGCGTGGTCCTTCCGCCACCTCGAGTGCGGCGACCGCGCCCCGAACCGTGACCGTTCTCCATCGCGGGTTCGGGCGGGGGAGGAGGCGGCGCGGGCTCTGGTGGCATGGCCGCCTGTTGTGTTTGGGGGTAGGGAAGCGGACCGCCACCGACGATCGCCGCCAGTTGGAACGCGGTCAGGCCTTCGCTTGCGGCGCTGACCCCGGCAGGAGTGTCACCGTTCAGAATCACCGTTCGGTTCGACGTGGGGGGCGCGCCCGGTCGCGGCAGGCGGATGGCTTCGCCGGGTTGGACCTGCGCGGAGGCCATGTCCTCGTGCAAATTCAGTGCGACTTCCAGCGGTGCGCCGGCCATACCGTGGGTGAGGGCAAGTTCGAGTGCCTGCCGAAATTCGTCCCGACGGAACGCGTACCGCAGGTACAGTTCGCGGTCGACGACGATAAACGGCGTCTGCGTCGCGTTCAGCTCGTCGACGAGTGCGCTATCGAACCGGCGCTGACCACTGACGACGACGAAGTCCGGGGTTGTCGCGGGAAGCGAGCGTTCGCCACCACGCCTGCGGCGGCCCGCGGGATCATCCGCGAGGCTCAGCCAGCCCAAAAGTGCTTCCGTCGTGGCTTGCTGGTGGAAGTAGTTGGTGTGGTAGACGGCGCCGTTCGGGCCGTAGTCGAGCTTTGCATCGAAGAAATCGCCCGCCGTTGGGTCAATCCGGGTCATCGAGGCGATGTCGACCACCATGTCGTTGTCGGTCTGCATGAGCTGGTCGACGAGGCCGTCTCTCAACAGCGTCAACAGCCGTTCCGTGATCTCGGTGTCGGGCTGGCGAAGGCCGGGTTCGAAGTTCGACGTAACCGCGAAGTAGGTCGAACTGGCGGGTGTGGGTTGGCGTGCTTCGACGCTGTTGATCTCAGCGATGAACGGACCTGCCGGCCACATGGCGGCAATGCCGGGGATATCGTTCGCCTGGAGGGCGCGCGAAACGATTGTCTTGACGAGTATGCCAATTCCGTCGATGACCTCGGCCAGGACCATGCCGGCGACGAGGCTTCCCGGGACAATGATCGCCAGCCCTCGAGCGGCGGCCGCTGCCAGGTTGGTGTACAGGTCAGCCAACCGCTCCCAATTGTCGGGATTTGCCAATTCGGTGCCGCTGTTTGCTGCAGCGACAAAGATCGCGCGGCCGAATCGTCCTTCCCATGGATAGGCGAATATCACCTTTTCGACCAGGCTGCGATAAACCAGCCCCCCACGGCTATGGCACACGACATCGAAGTCGACGTCGCCCTGCGGCCAAAGTGCGCGGAGACGTTCGAGAAGATCGACTGCGTTTTGGCCAGGGTCAATGCTCAAGGATTTGTGGTCGTAGCCAAGCACGATGTCGTATTCGTTCACCGCTCGGTCGAGCAGGTCGGAACCCCACGGAGTCGCTCCAAGAGCACCGAAACCCCCGCGCGTACTGCTGAACGTGCCGTGGATAAAGAGCAGCGCTTTCGTTCGTCGCCCAGCGGAGACCGCGGGGGCGCTATCGGTGAACTCTGTCCACGTGATGGGATCGGGTTCGGCAATCCTGACGAGCCGAGTGAGCCTCTGGCGTTCGAGGTGGTCAACGACCGCGCCAATAATCGGCGGCAGCGCAAAGCGCAGAACGACGGCGGTCACCTTGCCGATGTGGCCGCCGATGATAGGGATGCCGCGGCGGCGGTGGGGATCGGTCGTCCCGGGAGCGAGATCAAAGTCGAACTGCAGTTGCCTTGTCGGCCCGGCAGGCGCCCCACGCCGACGCCTGACGCCTGGAGTTGTCGGCGTTACAGCATCTGGGAAACGCCAGGAGAAGAAGCCGCCCTCGTCGAGCAGGATCGCCGCGGACTCGTGTTCGCCGACTTCAAGCCGGAGCGAGGCCGTCGAGCCGCCGGATTCGGTCGGTCCGCGCCGACGTCCCGCCGGCGATGCTTGTGCGGCGTCCAGGGCGAAGGTGTCGATTACCGCGAAGTCGTTCGTCTGGAGCACATCGACGAGGTCACTGAGGTCGCTGCCGATGGGGCCGGAGGCATTGCCGCCGCCCCGCCGACGTCGCACGGACGGCGTTTCGCTGACGATGACCGAATCTGGAAGTTCGAGGGTGATGCCGCTGGGCCGGTCGATTTGAGCCACGTTCGTCTCCTGGTGGCTCCCCCGAGGCCGGCCGAAGTTTAGCAGATCGCCAGGGCGTCTACACACTTCTGGTGTTGCGGCAATTCGGTTCCGAGTTGGCGTTCTTGGACGACAGATATCCCGCATCGCTCCCGTTTGCGCGTGTACGCGGGATGAAGGGGCCGACGCATCGAACCGGTACGCGACCAGGACGCATTCTGTGAGGATGAGCCCGGCAAGGGCGCTCGCGGTTTCGTACACTCGATCGGCACATCGCCAGAGGAGAAACGCAGATGGCTGAGTACAAACCGAGTCCCGTCGGCTGGGTCCGCGACCAGGTGGAACTTTACGAACGCACCAACGGCGCTGAAGGCCACACGCTTCGCGACACGGGAATGCCCGTGATCATCGTGACGAATACCGGGAACAAGACCGGGGATATTCGAAAGACGCCGCTGATGCGCGTCGCCGATGGCTCGTCCTACGTGCTGGTCGGTTCGATGGGCGGGGCACCGAAGAATCCCGTGTGGGTTTACAACCTCCGCGCGAACCCGGACGTTGAGATTCGCGACCGCGAAGTCGTGCAGAAGATGCGCGTCCGGGAAGTCTCGGATGAAGCGGAGCGGGCGAGGCTCTGGGACCTTTCGGTCGCCGCGTTCCCGCCGTACGCGGACTATCAGAAGCGGACCGAGCGGAAGATCCCCGTGTTCGTCGCCGACCGGGCTTAGCAAGACAGGTTCGGCCGCTCAGACCCAGTTCTGCTGGACGGACACTTCCGCGGATCAACAGGTTCCCGGAGCGGGGATAAACTGCGCCCGCCACGTTACGGCGGATTACGCGGCTGAGAGCCATTCATCGGAGGAACACATGTCCAACACGGTGTCGAAGAAGTCGATTAGCGCGGAAGCGGCGCGCAAGGTGATCGCCGGCGCGGAGGCCAAGGCCGTCGAAATGGGGGCGCCCATGGTGATCGCTGTCGTGGATGAGAGCGGCGTATTGAAAGCGTTCAGCCGGATGGATGGCGCGCCGTTGTTGAGCGTCGATATCGCGAAGGACAAGGCCTATACGGCGGTCGCGTTCGGTATTCCGACACACGAATGGTTCAACTTCATCAAAGACGATCCGCCACTCCTGCACGGCATCACGCACACCCCGCGCCTGATCGTCTTTGGAGGCGGGTACCCTCTTCGGGTAGACGGCGAGCTCATCGGCGCGGTTGGCGTTAGTGGCGGCCACTACTCACACGACATGCAAGTTGCGGAAGCGGGAGTTGCAGCACTCGGCTAAGCAAGGAGCGCTGCTTTGGGCCGCTTCGAAGAGAGACTGGTGCTGCAACTTCGAACGCGCAGTCCCATGGCCCTCGGTCCTGCTGCCCGTCGGTGCCGGTTCGATTTCTGCGCATGAATGTGTTCGTCGGTACGATAATGCCGCGTTCATTCCGGGGTGCCTCACGGTCCGCACTCCTTGCGACTCCTGGAAAACGCCGCGCCCCGGGGGAATGCCAGTTCCCGCCGGGGCGCGGCGTTTGATGTGCGTTGCGGCCGAACCGAACTAGTCCTGGATCAGGACGTTGTTCCCGGGTCCGCCGTCAAGCGTATCCACGCCTGGACCGCCGATGAGGATGTCATCCCCAAGTCCGCCGCGAAGGGTGTCCGCGCCAGCGCCACCAACGATCACGTCGGCGCCATCGCCCCCATCCGCAACGTATTGGATCGCGTTAGCCGTAATTCCAGCGGCCTCGACGGCGTCGTCGCCAGCGAGGGCGTTAACAGCCAGCACATCGGTAACTTCCGCACCCGTCAGCGTCAGTCGGGCCGCGATTCCATCGACCGAGGCCGTCTGTCCGTCCGCGACGACCTTGATGGAGTCGGCCGCATTGCTACCGCTGACGACGACGGTGTCGGCGCTGCCGTCGCCCGCGCCGGCGAATCCGGCCAGAGCGACATCCACGTGCCTCACGGCCGTCGAGGAGAGGTCGCCGACGTTGACAGTGTCGGCCCCGCCGAGGGTGTTGATAGTGACGGTCTCGATGGTGTCGATATCCATCACGATGGCCGCGATGTTTCGGGCGAAGCGCAGACGCGTACCGTTCGGGGCGAGATCGAATTCCTCGCCGATGTTGGCGCCATTGAAGACGAGGCGGTCAGCGCCGCCGTTCCCATCGACGATGTCGCTCCCGTCGCCCGGGTCCCACTGGAATGTATCGTCACCGGCGCCCATCTGGACGGTATCTGTCCCGCGGTTGCCATCGATGAAGTCGTTCCCATTGCCGCCACGGATGTCGTCGTTCCCGTCGCCAGCGAGGATCGTGTCGTTGCCGTCGCCCCCGCGAAGCGTGAGGTGAATCAGCGTAGCCAGGCCGTTCGCAGCGATGAAGCTGTCGTCACCCCCATGCATCCGTACAGTTAGTTCTTCGGTGCTTCCAATATCGAGCGAGAACGGCTCGGGGCTGATGCGGTCGAATCGTACGCGTGCGCCGTTCGGGACCGTCGTAAACGATTCGGCCGCGTCGCTGCCCTTCACGATCACCCGGTCTACGCCGTCGCCGCCTTCGACGGTGTCGGTGCCGTCGCCCGGAGTCCAGCGAATGACATCGTCGCCCGCGCCAGCGTTGACGATGTCCGTGCCAGCGCCTGCCGTGATGTTGTCGTTACCAGGCCCGCCGCTGATCCGGTCGTCTCCAGCGCCGCCGCGAATTACATCGTTACCGGAACCGGCAGAGAGCGTGTCGTTGCCCGCTCCACCTTCAATCGTGGCAGAAGGCAACGCGCCATTGGATTCGTCGAGTGTCACGACATCGTTGCCGGCCCCTGCCGAGACTTCGACCGACGTGATCTTGGAGGCTTTGAATTGGAATTCGGCTGTGCCGCCGGCGGCCGTTGCGACCTCGACGGTCGACGGATCTCCCGCTCGCAGGCGGACGATGACGGTGTCGGAATCGGACGTGCCTTCGATCGTGAGGGTCGAATCGTTGACCTTTGCTTTGACCTTGTCCCTCGCCGACGCCGAGACCGGCTGAGAGAAGCTAAGGCCGAGCGCAACCGTAAGCATCGCGATGCCGACGGTGATGGAGAGGGCGCGCCCGGAAGACCGCCGCAGAATCGTATGTTCGAACATGGAACCTTGCCCCGTTGAAAGAATTTCGTGCGGCGGGACCGCACGTTTTCAACGCTGAGGTGGGAGTACTCCCCAGGGATATGGCTGACGCTCCAGCATTTGTACCCGAAGCCCCGGCGGGAGAGCCTGGTCACATATGAGTTGTCCTGGTGGTGAATCGCGAGCCGAACAACTGCACCAGGGCGAACGTGCAGCTTGACCTGCTCTGGTGAATGTACCCGACCCGTCGGCCT
>JBDTNM010000104.1:0-10397 GCA_039933735.1 bacterium
GTCAGGAAGGGGCTGATCCGCGATGTTGGCGCACCCTCGGTGGGCGACCTCACGTAATCAGCAACACGCTCACAACAATTAATGGGACGCCGGCCAGCCCCACGGCCAGCGCGGCGCTGAACGTCCGCCGTTTCCCGCCGCCGCCGTGGTTCACCGAACCGCCCGAGTTGCCCGGGAAGAACAATCCCGCTGCGAGCTACGTCTCCCAGCTCCAGTACCCCGGTCCGCGAGACGATCAGGAGAGTCATTCCGAGTCCGCCGATGAACGTGACCCACCAGAGCGTCTCGCCCCACGCGGAGGCCGACCAGCTACCACGCATCCCCACGATGGCGGTCGTCAACGCGAAGATCACGACGTCGACGATCGCGACGACCTTTGTCCAGCGCCTCAGCGTGCTTCGCCAGGGTTCAGCGCCGCCAACCTCAGTCATCCGAGTACCAGAGCGGGTACTGCTGCCGATGCACACACAACTCCTGCAAGGAGCGTGAGTTCCATCATCTCCTCAAGCCGGTTCGGTTTCGTGAGTTGGCGGATCTCTTCGTCGTAGGCCAGCGCCCCATCCCGGAGGAGGTCAGGCTGCCGGAACCCCGCCTGGCGCATGAGCAACAACAACCAGGCGCCCGCGACCATCGCAATGGCGAGCCAAAGTCCGTGGGAAAGCGACCGCGCCGAAATTCCGCCGGTGGCGAGGGCAATACCAGTCGCCACAGTACCGACCGCGATGTCGAGGACGAGCACGATCACCGCCCAGCGGCCGAGCGTTCGGCGCCAGGGTTCCCCGCCGACCTGAGTCATCCAAACATGTCCAGGAGGACGGCTGGCGCCCAGAACAGGGCAAGGAGGGCAAAGACCAGCGGAGCCAGTTCCTGCATCTCATCGGCGCGTTGCGGTCCACCAATAGCATCGCGATCGAGTGGGAAATAGGCGTACGACGGCGGAGTCAATCCTGGTGTTCCCGCGGACGAGTTGATCCCGAGCATAACCAGCACATAGCCAGCCGCGACCATGCCGCCCGCAAGATAAAAGGCGAGCGCGAATGCGTGAGTCGACCAGCTTCCGCGCGCCCAGAGCCCAACCGCTATCAGCGCGAGAATACCCAGGTACGTCACGACTACATAGCTGGCGAACCGCAACAGCGGTCGCCGCCAGGTTTCTCTGCCCGTGGTGCCACTCATGAATTCAGTATAGGGGTGAGTGCGAGGCGGAATCCGCGAGCAGCCTCAGGCCGCGCGGCCGAACCACGACCATGCCGCCACCGGCTCGTTGCCCGGATCGGAGTGCTGAATCGGCAACCAGAGCGGCGAGAGGATGTTGTCCAGTCGGCCCGGCGCCCGATGCTCGGACCGCGTCGTCCGCCAGTCGCCGTCGGCCGGCGTCGGGCGCTGCGGAGGAGCGACTTCGGCAGCCTGTTCGCTGCGTTCGCTCCGAACCCTCAAGCCCCAGGCCTTCAACGCTTCGGTGATGATCTCGAGAGACGCCGTCTCATCGAGGTAGACCACCTCACGCGCGTCCGGCGAGACAACCGCGACCGCGCGTGAGGGCGCTTCAGCTTCGTCGGTGCGAGGGACAGCTTTGAGGTAGTTCATCGTCGTACTACGGATAACGGCAGTCTCCGGCAGGCCAACAGCAACAACTTTCTGCATTTCGGTAACCGCTCGGTAAACTCTGCGGGTCGCCCGCAACTGGATTCGACGAGAGGGTCGACAGGCGGTGACAGGCCCATTCTTGATGGCCGTTTGGGTGTTGAAAGTGAACGCTCGGTGTGCGGCCCCGACCACTCGCTCGGCCTCCACCTTGGTCACGCGTGTGGTTGAATGGACGCAATGTTTCGTCCCCTCACGAACCTCCTCGAAGGCCGCGGACAACAGTTCGTCCGCGACCGCTTCATGCAGCCGATCTCCGAATTCGTCAACACCGAAGCCTCCGGCGGCATCATCTTGCTCGTCGCGACGGCGGCCGCATTGTTGTGGGCAAACTCGCCCTGGGACTACCGCTACTTCGACCTGATCCACGCCCACATGGCTATCGACCTGGGCATCTTCAGCATCGACAACAGCCTGGGCCACCTCGTGAACGATGGCCTGATGACCGTCTTCTTCTTTGTCGTCGGCCTCGAAATCAAACGCGAACTGATCCACGGCGAACTGGCATCGAAGCGCAAAGCCGCCCTCCCGGTCGCGGCCGCACTTGGCGGCATGGTCGTGCCTGCCCTTATCTACGTCGGCTGGAACGCGGGCGGCGATGGCGCGAAGGGCTGGGGCATCCCCATGGCCACCGATATCGCCTTCGCCATGGGCGTTCTCGCGCTGCTCGGCCGTCGTGCCCCACTCTCGCTGAAGGTCTTCCTTCTCGCCCTCGCCATCGTCGATGACCTCGGCGCTATCCTCGTCATCGCCATCTTCTACACCGACAGCATCTCGCTCGAAGCTCTCATTTGGGCGGGGATTATGCTGGCTGTCATCGTCGCCGTCGCACGTGCGGGGGTGCACAGCACCGATGTCTACGTCCTGCTCGGCATCCTCTTCTGGGCCGCCGTTTACAAGAGCGGGATCCACGCCACGCTCGCCGGGGTGGTGCTTGCGATGCTGACCCCGGCGCGGCCGCGTTACACCCAGCGTGCCTTCGAAGGTAGCGCCCTGGACCTCCTGGTCAGCTACCGCTATGCCCGTGATCGTGGGGATACTGAGCAAGCCCAGCAGGTACTCGAGGAGTTCGAAACGCTCAGCCGCGGGACTGAATCGCCGCTCGACCGGCTGGAGCACACCCTGCACCCCTGGGTCAGCTATCTGATTGTGCCGATCTTTGCCCTGGTGAACGCCGGAGTGGTCATCTCCAGCGGCCTCATCTCTGATTCAGTCTCGAGTCCGATCAGCCTCGGTGTGGCCACCGGCCTCGTTATCGGCAAGCCCGTCGGCATACTCCTGGCCTGCTTCATTGCCGTCCGGCTTGGGATCGCCGACCTCCCCTCGAACACGAACTACGGCCACATCCTCGGCCTTGGCATGATCGCCGGCATTGGGTTCACCGTGTCGCTGTTCATTACCGGCCTCGCCTTCGACAGCGCAGTGTTTATCGATGAAGCGAAGCTCGCCATCCTCGCCGCTTCGGCCCTTGCCGGCGTGGCAGGCTTCGTCTATCTCTGGATCGCCCCCGGCGAACCGGATCCCGTATCGGAGCTTGATATCGGCGAGGCTTCGGCCAGTTAGCGTCATCTCGCCGACGCACCGGAGTTCCCCACTACAGGCGGCGTCGGCGCGGCAGTTGGCGTAGCACTCGCTGTTGCAGTCGGGGAAGGGAAGGCCGTCGGCGTGGCCGTTGGCATCAGCGTTGGAGTCGCCGTGGGCACACGCGATGCCACCGGCAGTACAGGGTCGAGTTGCAGCGTGGGCACGCCAACGAAGGAAATCTCCAGTGTGCGCTGCAAGTCATCGGCGACACCCTCTTGCAAGCTGCGCACATCCTCGCGAGTCACTTCGCCCGGCACTTGCACGCGCATGCGAATCTTGAGCGTACCGTCGTTTGATTCTCGCTCCAGGCTCAGCAGTTCCGCCCCTGGCAGTACTTCGGAGAGTCGCTTCACCACGGCCTGGCGCACGCGGCCCTGGTCGCGCGCGTCGTTCACGGCGTGCACCGTAAGCACAGTCAGCAACCCGGCCATGAAGAGCAGCCCGGCTGCTGCTAACACCCCCTGAAGCGCGGTGAACGCCAGTCGATTGGACCTCAACCCCAGCGCTGCGAACACCAGCAGCGCGGCGAATATGATCGCCACCAGGTTCGTCAGGAACAGCAGTGACGCCCCCCGAGCCAGGGAAGCATCATCGACGGCGAGGCCGATACCGACCGAGCAGAGCGGCGGCATCAACGCTGTCGCAATTGCAACGCCAACGAGGGCAGCTGCGCCCTTCATGCGGAGCGCCGCATAAGCACCGGCCGCCCCACCGGCGAGCGCAATCGCGAGGTCAAACACAGAAGGCCGCCCACGCGACTCAACTTCCGCTGGTATCTCCTGCAGCGCGCCGAACGGCAGGTTGCGGGCAGCGTAAGCCACAATCGTCGAAAGCAGCACCGCCATTCCAACGCCTAACACCAGGCTAATGAGCGCCTTTCGGTAGAGGCCCGGCCGCCGCGAGACTGAAGCCAGCGCCACCCCGAGGATCGGCCCCATCAGCGGCGCTACCAGCATTGCACCGATGATGACGGCCACCGAATTCACGATCAGGCCAAGCGTCGCGAGCACGCACGAAAGTGCGGTCAGCAGGAAGTAGGCGCCACTCGGAGAAGCCCCCACTTCGAGATCGCTAAGCGTGTCTGCCGAGTTGACTCCACTGACCACCGTGCGCGCTCCTCAACCAGGCTGCGGTGGCGGAATCCAGGCTCTTCCTTCCCCCGCCTTACCGGTACCCTACCCCGTAAAGCCACTTCGGTAGATAGTCAGTAGTGAACTACTTCCCCTGTGAGCGGTGCGCCAGCGGGGCCAGGCTGTGGCCTCTTCCCGCCGTCCGCGCCTTCCGAACGTTTGCTTCGTCCTCCGCTCAGAGCGCCCGGGAACGCATGGCGTGTTGTTGCGCGCTGCCAACGCAGGAAGGACAGGTCCAGACGTGCTAAGGAGCTTCGCTACCCGGGGCCGCCGCTACAGCCTCGGCCAGATGACGAGCCAGCAGGTGATCCGGGCGCTCTGGCTGGGAACAGCCATCGGCCTGATTGCCGGGGTCGGGGCCATCTGCTTCGCCGAGGCCATCAAGTTCGTCACCGAGCACGTCCTTGGAACGCTCGCCGGGTACTATCCCCCCGATCCCCTCGGCGAGGGAGTTTCCACCTATTCAGGCCCCACCCACCGCTGGGCGTTGCCCCTTGTCCTCGGCCTGGGCGGCCTGGTCTCCGGCATCCTCGTCTTCAGTTTCGCTCCAGAGGCCGAAGGCCACGGCACGGATGCCGCAATCGACGCGTTCCATCACAAAGGCGGCAGGACGCGCTGGCAGGTCATCCCGGTGAAACTCCTTGCCTCCGCAATCACCATCGGCTCTGGCGGCGCCGGCGGCCGCGAAGGCCCAACTGCCCAGATCGGCGGAGGGTTCGGGTCGCTCCTCGCCGGCAAGCTCGGCCTCGATGCAGCGGAGCGCCGCAGGGCGCTCGCCGCCGGCATGGGCGCCGGCATCGGCGCTATCTTTCGCGCCCCGCTCGGCGGCGCCATGATGGGCGCGGAAGTCATGTACACCCATGACTTCGAGGCCGACGTCATCCTGCTCGGCCTGATCTCCTCGATTGTTAGCTACTCAGTATTCTGTTCGTGGTTCAGCTTCGCTCCCATGTTCGGCAACACCGGCGGGTTCACGTTCTCCCACGTTTCCGAGATCCCCTACTACGCCCTCCTCGGCGCGATCTGCGGGCTGATGGGCATCCTCTACGTGAAAGGCTTCTACGGGATCACCGCCGCGTTCCATCGCCTGAAGATGCCGCGGATGCTGAAGCCCATGATCGGTGGCCTCGCCGCCGGCGCCATCGGCATCGCCTTCCCGGAGTCGATTCACGTCGGCTATGGCTGGATCCAGCGAGACTTCGACCCCGCGGAAGTGCTGCGGCTCTCCCCCTGGCTGCTCATCATCCTGCCGTTCGCCCGCATCCTGACTACCTCATTCAGCATCGGCTCTGGCGGATCCGGCGGCATCTTCGGGCCGGGCATGGTCATCGGCGGCATGGTCGGAGCGGCGGCGTGGCGCTTCATGCATGGCCTCCCCGGATTCCCGACGGACCCCGGCCCCGTGATCATCATCTGCATGATTGCGATGTTCGGCAGCGTCGCGCATTCGCCTCTCGCAATGCTCTTGATGGTCGGCGAAATGACCGGCAACCTCTCGCTCCTCGCGCCAGCAATGGCCGCGGTTGCGATTGCTACCCTCCTCGTCGGCGACGTTACCATCTACAAAAGCCAGGTCTGGTCCCGCGCCGATTCGCCGGCCCACCGTCACCGATTCGCCTTTCCCTTGCTCACAGCGTTGCCGGTCCAGCGAGCCGTTCGCAAAGTGCCCATCTTCCAGGCCGGCTCGCCTCCCGCCGCCGCTCTCTCGGACCTCGAGGCCGCCCACGAACCCTTCGGCATCGTGCGTTCGACCAAAGGCGACATCTTCGAGGCCTCCCAGGCCGACCTCCGAAAGGCCGTCGACGATGGGGCAACGGACGTGTTGACCACCGCCCACCCGCTGCACCATTCAATCCCGGCAGAACTCACCCTCGATGCCGCCCTCGACGTGCTGAACTCGAACGAACGACGGTGGCTTCCGGTACTCCAGGATGGGGAGATCCTCGGCGTCGTTGATGCCGGAGATTTGCTGCGCTCGTACCGGCGCGCTGTGGACAACCAGGTACGCCCGCTTTCACCGCTCGGTGAGAATATCGCGGCGATCGAAATGGTTATCCCGGCATCGTCGCCAGCGGCCGGTGTCTTTCTCCGTGACGCTCACCTCCCGGAGGGCGTACGCATTCTCACCCTCGAACGTCGCGGGAAGACGAGCGCTCCAGATGGTTCCACCAGGCTCACCGTTGGAGACCGGGTGACGCTGGCCGTGCCGGTCAATCGAAGGGCCGCCGCGTTCCGCAGCATCCTCGGCGCCCCGGCCCCCGATCCCTCATAGCAGAGGTGAGCGGATCGCTTCTCCATTCCTGCACCAGCCGCTAACCTTCGGCCCGATGAGCACGCTGAAGAACTGGTTCCTGGCCTCCCGGCCGTTTTCGTTTACCGCCGCTGTGGTCCCGGCCCTCGTTGGCTCGCTCCTCTACTCCGCCGATACCTTCAGCTGGTGGAAGGCGCTCCTCGCCATCCTCGGTTCCGTCTTTTTCCTGGCGGGCACGAATTTCGTCAACGACTACTTCGATGACCGCAAAGGCGCCGATGGCCCCGATTCGCTCGGTATGGCCGGCTTCATCCAGCGCGGCATCCTCACCCCGAAACAGGTCCTGGTTGCCGGCTTCGCCTGCTTCGCCGCCGGCGGAATCATCGGCATCGTGCTCTGCATCGCCGTCAGTTGGCAGTTGCTCTATATCGGCATCGCCAGCGCGCTCGCCGGCTTCCTCTATACAGGCTGGCCCGTCCACCTCGCCTACATCGGCCTCGGCGAGATCACCGTCTTCTTCTTTATGGGCCCAATCATCGTGATGGGCGCCGCGTACGTTCAGGTCGGCGATTGGACGTGGGAGGCCTTCGTCGCCTCGCTGCCCATCGCCTTCCTCGTCACCGCGATCCTCCAGGCGAACAACCTGCGCGATATCGAACACGACCGCCAGCACGGCAAACGCACGCTGGCCACGGTCATTGGCCGTGAGTGGGCGAACCGCGAAATGTACCTGCTGCTCGGCGCGACCTATGTGTCCCTCATCGTCGCGGCTGCCGTCCAGGCCCTCCCCTGGCCGGCGCTCGTTGCCCTCGCCACCCTCCCGCTCGTTCGGCCGATCGTCAAAGTCATCCAGGCGGGGGGCAACCCGAAGAAGCTCAACCTCGCCCTCTTCCACACCGCCCAACTCCACATGCGCTTCGGCGCGCTTATGGCCGTCGGACTCGGCCTCAACTGGGTGATCAAGAGCTTCTAGGCCGCCTGCGCCGCTCGCTTGCCCGCGTAGAGCGCCGAATCCGCTTCCTGTAGCAGTTGCCCCGGGTCCTCGTTATCGCCCAGCGTCGCCATGCCGACCGTTGCCCGGATCCGCCCGCGCCCGCCGACATTGCTATCAACCACGAAATTCGCGGCTTCGATCGCCTGGCGGATGCGCACCGCCACGTGATCCGCGGCATCCCGCTGAACGCCCGGCATGATCACGGCGAACTCATCGCCACCGGTGCGCGCCACCGTCGCCCCCGCTGGCGAAACATCCACAATCGCCTGCCCCGCGATTCGCAGCGCCATGTCTCCGGCCGGGTGCCCGAACGAGTCGTTGATACTCTTGAAGTCGTCGAGGTCGATCAGCCCAATACTCAGGGGAGCAGAATTGCGCTGGCAGGCAGAAATCTGCGCTTCCAATTCAGCGTTGAAGTAGCGCCGGTTGAACAGCCCGGTCAGGTCGTCGTGTTCCGAAAGCTCCTGGAACCTGCGCCCGAGATCTCGGTCGAGCCGGGACTGAAGTTCACGTGGGATAGCCGCAACGGCCGATACCAATCCCGCCATCACCAGGTACCACGCCGCAAACACGCCGAACAGCCACGCCTCGCGAAACCAGCACGCAACCCCGAACAGGCCCCATCCAACCACCCACGACCCGAAACCCACGAACTTCGCCATTCGTGTGGCGCGGGCTACGTCCGGGTGCTTGGCGGTGTCGAAGAGCGGCTGGATTCTAGGGGTTTCCCTGATCATCTATCCGAACTATCGACACTCTCCCGCCACTCCTTCAGCACTGTTTTGTGAATCTCTGGGCAACCTTTACCCCGGCCGAAAACAATCCTCGGGCGTAAGCTTCACCAACCCCGGAACCCGAGACGCGTTTGAACTTCTTCCCGGCATCAGCGACCTCCGAAGCACGGCGCCTCGTGCTCGCTCGCAGCATCCGCGGATTCGCCGATGGCCTCGTCAGCGTCACCCTCGCCAGTTACCTCGATGGCCTCGGTTACTCAGGCGTCCAGATCGGCGCGATCATCACTGCCACCATGCTCGGCTCGGCCGCGCTGACGCTCTGGATCGGTCTTCGCCAGGGCCGAACCAACCCTCGCACCATCCTCATGATCGGCACCGCTCTGATGGCTTTCACCGGCCTCGGGTTCGCCGGCTTCACGGCATTCTGGCCGCTTTTGATCATCGGCTTCGCCGGCACCATGAACCCATCGGCGGCCGATGTCAGCCTCTTCCTCCCGGTCGAACAGTCACTCCTCACGGAACGCGTTTCGGCTCGCGAACGCACCTCCCTCTTCGCGCGCTATACCCTCGGCGGCGCCCTCGCCGGTGCCCTGGGAGCCCTCGCCGCCGCTCTCCCCGGACCCATCAGCGACGCGCTCGGGCAACCCCTGGGCGATGTCCAGCGATCCGTCTTCCTGCTCTACGCCCTCACTTCCGTGGCCGTGCTCGTCCTCTACCTGCCATTGAGAATCGCTCCGCGCCCAGCCGAAGCCCCTCGCGGCCTTGGCGAATCCCGCGGCGTCGTTCTTCGCCTCGCCGGCCTCTTCAGCCTCGATTCCTTCGGCGGCGGATTCGCCGTCCAGTCTTTGCTCGCGCTCTGGCTCTTCAAACGGTTCGATCTCTCGGTCGAAGCCGCCGGGACTGTCTTCTTCGTCGCTGGCGTCCTCAGTGCTGGCTCGCAGCTCTTGTCACCGATCCTCGCCACCCGTATTGGGCTCGTCCGCACAATGGTCTTCACCCACCTGCCGGCGAACATCTTCCTCATCGTGGCCGCGTTCATGCCCAACGCGCCGCTCGCCATCCTCTTCCTCTTGCTCCGAATGGCCCTCTCGCAAATGGATGTCCCGGCCCGGCAGTCGTATGTGATGGCGGTCGTCCCTCCCGAGCATCGCACCGCCGCCGCCAGCATCACTAACGTCCCCCGCAGCCTCGCCGCAGCGCTCTCCCCGCTGCTCGCCGGGGCAATGCTTTCCGCCACCTCGTTTGGCTGGCCGCTCGTCTCCGGCGGCGGGCTCAAAATCGTCTACGACCTGTTGCTGCTGCGGCAGTTCGGCTCCCTCCATCCGGAAGAAGAAACGGACATCTGAACCTTCGGCAAATCCTTGCAAGCGTTGTGTACGATGACACTCGAAGTGTGGGGAGGTCGGACAGATGAAACTCCGAGCGGTCGTTGTAGTCCTGGCGTTGGCGCTCATGGCCGCCGTGGCCATCGGTCATTCGCCCACGGTCTCTGCGCTTCCGGTTACCGTGACCTGGACCGGGAACGGAGCCAGCAACAACTGGAGTGACGCCGGGAACTGGTCACCGGGCGTCCCGCTCAGTGGTGACAGAGTAGTATTTCCGCCGTCGGCAAACCGCAAGACGAACACCAACAACCTTGCCGTGAACACTACCCTCAGCGGGTTCGACATCACCGGGTCCGGCTACACCATCAGCGGAAATGCTGTGTCGCTCAGCGGCAATCTCTTTCACGACGCCTCGGGTACGAACACCGTCAACCTCAATTTGAACGGCAGTGCAGGAATCGAACTGAATGACGGCAAGCTCATCCTTGCTGGCAACAACAGCTTCAACGGTTCCATTAGCATCTCTCACGGCGCCATCGTCGCCCTCAGCGATAACGCGCTCGGCAGCACCGTTCGCGAGACCGATGTCGATGACGACGCGGCTCTTCAGGTCACGGGCGGGGTCGACATCCCCGAAGACGTCTATATCGACGGCGAAGTCAGCGATACCGGCTTCAACGGCGATGGCCAGCTGCAGTCGTTGGGCGGCACCAACCGCATCGCACGGGTCTACCT
>JBDTNM010000105.1:0-10369 GCA_039933735.1 bacterium
GCTCCACGGTCCGACGCCCAAGGAGGCCCTGGAGCCAGCTGATGTCGGCTTGCAGATGGGCGATCCGTCGCGTGCGCGTGGCGTCCAGGTTTTCTTCGGTGGACGACTTGAGCGCGTGTTCTTCTTCCGTGAGGCGCCGGGCGGCTGTCGCCATTCGCGGGCGCAGCACCCCGGCCAGTTCGGCCAGACGGTTGCTGTTCGCGCCGCCAATGGCCAGTGCAAAGAGGGGGCTTTCAAGCGGCTCCGTGCGGAGCGCGTCCGCGCTTTCGCGGTCCAGCCGTTCGCGGCCGGCAGGCGTCAGGGTCAGCGCGCGGCGCAGGTGGCCGCTTTCGCCGCGGATGTCATCGGCATCGAGCCAACCCTGGGCGACGAGCGCCTCCACTCGACGATAGAGCGTGCTGCGAGTGGCCGGGATGCCGAGTTCGTTCAGGTGTTCGAGCAGGGCATAGGGATGGGTCGGGTTCGCCGCCACCGCCGCGAGGATCGGAAAGTCGTCGTTCATAGCCACAGGATGCGACTCGTCGGCCGGGCGACCCATAGGGCGTTTCCCGATTGGGAGGGTACATACGTCTCATTTGGGAACGCCGGGAAGAAGTTTCCCACCTGGGAAGCTTCCCAAATGCGCCGGTCACCTTCGTACGAGACGCTTGCCGCCTTGAGTGGCAACTCGGGAGAGGTTGGGTGGAAATCGGCCCATCCTCACGGGATTCTCAGGTCGCGAGTGCTAACTTCGGGCCGTGACCGAAGAGATCGCCATCGTTTGTGCCTGGTGCAGCACTCGTGTCACGGGGAGTGGCTCCCGCGTTTCGCATGGTATTTGCGTCGCCTGCGCGACGGACTTCCTGAAGAAGCTGCCCCGGGAATATCTGCAATCAATCGCCGAGCCCGATGGCACGGTCAACTTGTTCTCTGGTCACAAGCTCGATACCGCGACAGAAACCGACTAGGTTCCGTCTGAAGCCGCCGGTGGTAGTCCTGCCAGCCACCGTTCCACTTCCTTTGGCCCTTGTATCCGCACCCATTGAATGTGGGCGAAACGCGGATCCCGCTGCGCTCCTCGGATCCGCTCGCCGTACTGCTGGTGTCTGCTCATCGTGTAACCGAGCAGCGAATTCTTGCTCCAGAGCTTCCACATCGGCCAGAACCGCTCCCGGTTGGTGCCCCAGAGCAACTCGTTGTTGCGGTAGCGCCGCCATGCCCGTTTGACGATGCGCGGCAAAACTATCCGCAACGGGAAGTCCAGCCAGATCACTGTTTCGATTTCTTCCCAGAGGAGTTCCGAGGTGTGCCGGAAGTAGTTGCCGGCCATGACCCAACGGCCGCCGGCGCTCACTCGACGCAACGTCTCGGCGAACTCTTCTGCGGGAGGCTCCGTCCAGTTCGGCTTCCAGAAAAGCGCATCGAGTTCGAGGAATTCAAGTTCGAACCGCTCGCTAAGTTCGCCTGCGAGCGTGGACTTGCCGGCGCAGCTGGGGCCGACCACCTGGATACGCTGTCCTGGAGCCTTGGGTGCCGCCATAGCACGGGATTGAACCACTGAGTCACCCCATAGACCAACCGGGCAGGCTTGCCTCCGTTATTGAGACTGAATATCATTAGTCCCACTGATACTCAGTCTCAGGAACGTCCGATGCACCGCTGGCTTCTTCTCACCCTCGCGCTCTGCGGCGTCTTCCTTGGGGCGTGCGGCACTGGCCCGCAACTCGATACGGAAGGCGCGGGGGTGCGCGTTGTTGCGACGACGACCCAGATCGGGGCGCTGACGCGCGAAGTGGCCGGCGGCCAGGTTCGGCTCACCGTCCTGCTCCAGGCAGGCGCCGATGCGCACGATTACGAGGCCAACCCTCGCTCGGTGAAGGCCGTGAGCGAATCGGCAGTCGTGCTCAAGAACGGCATCGGCCTGGACGATTGGCTGGACCGGCTTATCGACAATGCCGGCGGAAAGCATCGGGTGGTGCTCGTAACGGAGGGGGTGCCGGTCATGAAGGCCACGGCGGGCGACGAGGTGGGCGAAGACGACCCCCACGTCTGGCACGACCCGGCGAACGCCAAAATCATGGTCGACAACATCGTGAAAGCACTGAGCGAAGCCGACCCGGCCCATGCCGAACTGTTCGCCGCGAACGGACAACGCTACAACCAGGTGCTAGACGATACGGATGCCCAGGTGCGGGCGTTGATCGACTCCATACCGGCTGGCAACCGGAAGATGGTGACCAACCACGACGCGTTCGGGTATTTCATCGCCCGCTACGGCCTCGAATACGTTGGGGCGATCTTCCCGGTCAGTTCGAAAGAGGGCGAGTCTTCGGCGAAACAGATTGCTGCGATTCAGAACCTGGTGCGCACGGAACAGGTGAAGGCGATTTTCGCCGAGGCTGAACTGGACCCCAAAGTCGCGACGCAGCTCGCGAAAGACTCCGGGGTCAAGATTGTCACCGGGCTGTTCGCCGATTCGCTGGGGGCGAAGGGGAGTGGTGGGGAGACGATCGATGGGATGCTGCTCTCAAACGCCCGGTTGATAGCGGAAGCGCTGCGCTAACAGAGATCTCGGCGGGGCCGTTCGAGTCGAACAAACAGAGGAAGGCCCCCTCGCGGACGAGGAGGCCTTCGGGAGGAGCCCAGCCTGGTTGGTTACGCCAGGCTTCTTGAACCGCCACGGATTGCCCGCAGCAACACCAGCAGAACGATCGCGCCGAGCACTGCCAATGCGAGGCTGCGAATATCGAATGCGCCCACCGAGCCCCAGCCAAGCTGGACACCGATGAAGCCGCCGATGAATGCGCCAACGATTCCGATGACAATCGTCATCACGATGCCGCGAAGGCCACCGGCGCCCGGGTCATTCCCGGGGACCAGGAGCTGAGCGATTGCACCGGCAATCAAACCAAAGATGATCCAGGCAACGATGCCCATCACGAGCCTCCTCTACCGGGTTCGACCCGGCCGTGCGCTAACGGTAGGCGAAGGTCCGTGCCATACGCGTAACTCGCGTCCATCAGGCAGTTGCAGTCCCATCACAAATGGGGCCGTCGGGAGAATCCCCTGTTTCTTTGCGATTTTGTGAACGATTTCGCAAAGATTCAGCTTCTCGGGGTTGTTCTCTGTTACGGTCGCCGCTGTCACGCCCGTGTCGCGCGATCTCTGGATTGCCGTTAATCGAAGTGTGAGCAAATCAACCTACATGGAGGCGAGAACCGGCAGCCTGATGCGAAATCTCGCCCTCTACTATGGCGCCCGCGTCACCGGGCAAATCGGCCACAACGTGTTCATCGCCGCGCTCTTCGTGGCCGCGGGCACGGGTGGCCATTCGGCCATGGGCCTCAGTTCGTTGATGCTCGCGATGACCGTGTCCGCCATCGCCTTTGGCCTTCCCGGCGGCGCAATTGCCGACCGCCTCGGCGCAGGCCGAGGGTTCGCAATGGGTTCCGGCTTGCGTGCTGCCGTCGTCGCCTTCGCCCTGATTTCGCAACCATCAACCGCCGCGCTGATAGCCATCGCGTTCGTCTACGCCGCGGTTTCCCAGGTCCACAACTCATCTGAGATGGCCCTGGTGAAGTCGCTCTGCCACCGCTCGCCGGGGCGCGTTCACTCGCTGCTGGTAGCGATGCAATACGGCGGCCAGGCGGCGGCCTTCCTCGTCATCGTGCCCAGCCTCTATTACCTCGGCGGCGTGCAGGCGGCCATCGCTGGCTCGCTCATCATCACCCTCGGCGCCATGTTGCTGACGAACCTTCTGGCCCATCGCCTTCGCGGCACCGATGTCGCGTTCGACCGAGGCGATCAGCGGCGCTTCTCGGGAATCCGGCAGACCTTTTCGTTCTTCGCCCGTACCGCCCCCGCCCGCGACGCGCTCGCCGTGAACGCGATGAAGTCCCTGGTGACCCAGGTCATCCTCGTCGCCTTCCCGCTCTACGTGAAACACGACCTTTCGCTTGGCACCGAGGGAGCAATCCTGGTGATTGCACCGGGCATCGCCGGTGCGGCCATTGGTCTCGCCTGGGCTGCCACCGCCCTTTCGCTCGATGGCGCCGCGCGAGCGATGCGGCTTTCCATTGCCGGCATGACAGTCGCTGTCTTCGCACTCGCTTCGCTCGATTACGGGGTAAGCGCCGCGTTCCTCTACAGCCAGGTGCCACCGCTCGTGCACTTCGAAGCAGCCCTCAACACGACCGCCGTAGTCGCGATGCCAGTCGCCTTCCTGATTGGCGCGACGCTCAGCGTGGCGATGGTGAGCTCTCGTGCCGCCCTCACCGCCGCGGCGCCGGTGGCCATCCAGTCGCGAGCATTCGCCGTCCAATCAACCGCGAGCGATGCACTGGTGGTCCTGCCCTTGCTCTTCGCCGGCGTCGTCGCCGAACTGCTCGGCGCCCGGATGACGCTGCTGGCGCTCGGTTCGGTTTGCGGCATCACATGGCTGCTCGTCTGGCACCCACGCTTCCAGGTCGGCATTTTTGCCCGCCACGCCGAAGTCTCGGCCTGATTTCTCGCTAGAGCCGGAGTCGATACCCTCGTCTTCCGAGCAATCCTGCCGAAATTACTCTCGTGAGCATGAAAGCGGTTATGACGACATCGAAGCCCGTCTCGTGGTGGAGCCCCGGCTGGAGCTGGAAGGTGTGGGGAATGGTTGTCCTCTTCCTCATCCCGACGCTCGGGTTCGCGCTCTGGGTGCTTTCCCAGGCCACGACACAGACGAAGATCGACCCTCCGACCCTCTCGCTGGCGCAACGGAACTCCGGCAGCGAGATAACCGCGGTCACAGGCACGGGGCACACGGTCTATCACTCGAACAAGCCGCTTCCCGATGCCAAAGCGCCCCAGGCCGAAGGCAAGATCACACTGGTCTGGTTCACGAATTCGACCTGCAAGACGTGCCAGGACGAACTCTTCGTGCACAGAGTGATGGCCGATTACCGCGAAAACGTCGTCTTCATGGAAAAGGCCACGGACCGCGATACTTCCGACGATCGACTGGGAGTGAAGTCTGTGCCGACCTTTGTCTGGCTCGACGCCGACGGCAATGAGATGGCGCGCTTCGGGGCAGTCTCCGATGAGGCAGCCTTCCGCCAAGAGCTCGACAAGGTCTCGGTGAAGAACGCCGCGCTCATTGCGCCCTAGCTGGCAGGGCCGGGCACGGGCTGTCAGACTCTCTCGATGTCAGATCAAACGAACCGCCGCGAACTGAAGGCCGAATATCGCGAGTCACGGCCGGAGGCCGGCGTCTACCGCATTGTGAACACAACCACCGGCCGCGGATTCCTCGCGTCGACGTCGAACCTGAAGAGCGCCCAAAACCGGCTCGAATTCGCGCGCAGCACCAACTCGCCCGGCGCCCTCGACCTCCGCTTAAAAGCCGCGATCACCGAGGCCGGAATCGCCTCCTTCGAATTCGAAGTGCTTGAGCGCCTCGACGTGGCTTCCGATACTCCAGCGCGCAAGGTGGCCGAAGATCTCGCCACGCTTGAGCAGCTCTGGCGCGAAAAGCTCGGCCCCGACGCACTGCTCTGAGTCTCCACCGTCGACTGGGGGCTCGCCCCGACGCATCGTCCAACTCTCCTGGCTAGCCCTCGGCGAGCGCTCGTTCGGCGTACGGCTTCAGCATCTGCATTGGGCTCAGCGGCGTGCCCAGGGAAGCGCAAACACCGCGCAGCAGCCCGATGACGCGTCCCAGGAGCACGAGATCCCCGGGGATCGCCTCGACCGGGTTCGCGCGCACGGCCGCCCGTCGTCCGCCAAAGCCGGACCTGCCGCCGCCACGCTCCACCGGCCGGGGGTCGAACAACAGCTGCATCAGCGGGAGCACGTCTTCGGGCTCCTCCGATTGGGTCTTCACGCCGAGTTCCTTGAACGCCGCCACTATCCCTTTGGCATCGCGGGTCGAAGTTGCGATAACGAGGCGGGCGAAGCCCAGGCGCATTGCGTCCGGGAGGTCTTTGGTCAGGCCGAAATCCAGCAGCGCCGCCTTACCATCGGGCAGCACGAGGATGTTGCCGGGGTGGGGATCCGCCTGGAACAGGCCATCGACCATGATCTGGTGGCCGTAGGCGTTGGCGATCGTCTGCGCGAGGAGCGCCGGATCCGGGTGCAGTGCTTCCCGCGCCTCTTTATCCAGCAGCCGTACGCCGGGGATGAACTCCGTCACGAGCACTCGCCGGGAAACGTATCCCTCGATGACCTCCGGCAGAACGATGTTCGGGATCTCGCGCAGGTTGTGGCGGATACGGCGGGTCATCTCTGCCTCGCGAACGAAATCCAGTTCGAGCGGCACCTGGGAGGCGATCTCGTTGACGATCGCGCGGTAGTCGAAATTCGGCTCGCGCCGCGCCACCAGGCCGACGATCATCTTCATGTTGCGGACGTCGAGCTTCACCAGCCCGGCCACTTCCGGGTACTGCACCTTCGCTACAACTTCGCGCCCATCCAGGAGCGTCGCCCGGTGTACCTGGGCGAGCGACGCCGAACCGAGGGCCCGCTGCTCGAAGGTAGCGAACAGCTCCGCGATCGGTTTGCCCAGTTCCGCCTGGATTGTCCGTTCGACGGTGGCGTACGGATGCGGCGGAACCTGGTCCTGGAGCTTCGAAAGCCATGCCGAATACGGCCCCGGCACGATGTCGGTACGTGTGCCGACGAATTGCCCCGTCTTGATGTAAAGACCCTTCAGCTCCACCGCGAGCTGGTAGAGCCGCCGAGCCGATTGCTCGTGCCGTTGCTCCCATTCGGCGGCGGCCGCATCGGCGTCGAGCTTTCGCACTTTTCGCTGCGTCCGTTTATAGCCGAGGTAGATGCGCGCGCCTGTGCGCGCCACTCTTGCCGACCGTCTCAGGCGCTTGCCATTTTCGAACATCGTTCGAGTATCGCGGTTCGGCCTCACAGGAAACACCGTCTGCGTGGTTCGCCCCAGCGCTTATACTTTTGACACCTATGGCAAACGAAGCCCTCCTGCGGAAATCGCAGGCCGACCTCATCCTCGAACGAGCGGCCATGCAGCTCAAGCAGTTGCTCGAAGAAGCATGCGCCGAACTCCGCCCCTTCCCCTCGTTCCCGAATGCCATCTTCACCAACGCCATCGAATGCGACATCGACGGAGGCGATCCCGAACTGGGCTGCGTGGTGGTCGCCGAAGACGGCGAACTCTACGAGTTTCAGATGGGCATCGACCACGAATCCATCGAACTGATGGACTCCTGGGATCCTGTCACGGCACGCAAAGAAACGCTCAAGAAGATCGACCTCCACCCGCGCGACTACATCGTCTACGCCTACGCCGGGCTGGTGGCCGTGACCGAACACCTGCTTGAGAAAGAAGCGGTTTCCAAGTGAAGGCGCTCCTGAAGTTCCTCGTCGCCGCCGGCGTGATCACCGCAGCCATCGTGATCCTGACCAACGCGAATCGAAAGAGGGCTACGGCGCCCGCCGGTCCGCCGGCACACTGGGAACCGCCTTCGGTAGTGCCAACTCCGCCGGCCCCCGCCGAAGAGGAAGTCGCCGCCGCCGAGGCCGAAGGCATGACTCCGCCGCCGCAAGAGACCGCCGTCGACATCGCACGTGGTTCAGATGGCCAGGCAATCGTTTCGGAGCTGGCCGCGACAGGAGTGGCCGAACCTTCTGCGCCGGAAGCCACTGAGCCGGATCCCGTCGCTGTCGCCGAAGAGGAGGGCATGACGCCTCCGCCGGATGCTCCGCCGGAAGATGTCGCTCTCAACTCGAGCGGAGAACCACTCATCTCCGAGTTGGCCGCGATACCTCTCGCCGACCTGACCGCTGAAGCGCTACGCGAACCGGAGATGGTGGAACTCGCGGCCGCCGAACACGAAGGGATGACCGCCGCCCCGGACGAACTCGATGAAGACTTGCCGCGCAGCGCCGATGGTTCGCCGGTCATCTCGGAACTCGGCTCTCCGGCCGCTGAGGCCACCCTGCACGCAGAAACAGCTTTGGCAGCGCACGAAGACGCTGTAAACCGGGCCGAAGACGAAGGCATGACGCCGCCACCGTCTGCCACCGCGGTGGATATCGCTCGTTCGGCCGATGCGACCCTGGCTGCCGCGGAAGCCCAGGGCGCCGCCGCCTTCGAATCAGAGGCCGCCGAAGCCACGGCGGCCGAGACCGATTCTGAATCCGCCGATTTCCTGACGAAGTACTTCGAAGAGCTTGCCGCGACACCAGAGGAGCCAGATGCCCCCCTCGCGGTTGCCGAGCCTGAAGTCACGAACGCCGCCGCAACCGTATCGGCTCGCGGAGGCGATGAAGGCTTCCTCGCGTCGGTCGAAGAAGCGCTCGACGACCTGGAGCCGGCCCCGATTGTGCCGCCGCCCCGCCGCTCCGCCGAGTCCTACCTCGATGAAGGAAACGTGTACTTCAACGTCGGCCAATACAGCCTCGCTGTCGAGCGGTATGGGCAGGCCATCGGGCTCGATTCGAACCTCACCGCCGCGTTCTACAACCGCGCCAACGCCCACACCCGCGCCGGCGAATTCGAAAAGGCGTTAGCCGATTACGACCGCGCCCTCGAACTTCAGCCCCGCGATGCCGACGCGCTGAATAACCGCGGCATGCTCCACCTCTATCGGGCGAACTACACCGCCGCCCTGAAAGACTTCAATGGCGCCCTCGAAGCCGACCCCAGCGACACCACAGTGATGGTGAATCGCGGCCTCGCGCATCTGCATGGGGGCAACGCCGCCGATGCCCTGGTAGATTTCCGCGAAGCCACCACCATGGATTCCAGCGACGCTGCTGCGCAGTACGGGGCGGCGCAGGCCTCCGCCAGCCTTGGCAACCGAGATGAGGCGCTCAAGCACGTCACCCGCGCGCTCGAACTCGACCCCGGCTATGCCCGCGAAGCCGCCGCCGACCCTCGCCTCGCACTCCTACAGGGCGATGAAGAGTTCCTTGCCCTGCTCCGCCAGAGCGGCTCCCGCAGCGGGCGTTAGATCCGGGCCGGTTCGCGTTCGAATTCATCGATCTGCTTCAATAGATTCCATGCCTGAAACCCGGGTCCAGTTCGCGCAAGCCAGCGATGGCGTGACTATCGCCTTCACGGTCTTCGGCGAAGCCTCCGCGCAGGTTCCCATGATCTGTCTGCGCCCTCCCCAGCTCAGCCATATCGCGCTCGAATCCAGGCTTCCATTCGAAGCCCACTGGCACGAATTCGAGACACTCTCACGCAGCCGAATGGTGGTCCGCTTCGATTCGCGAGGCTGCGGCCTCTCCGAACGGGGTGTGGAAGACATCTCCCTTGAAGCCCGCGCCCGGGACATTGATGCGGTGGCCGACAAGCTCGGTTTCGAGCGCTTTGCCCTCCAGGGACAGTTGCATGCGGGTTCCTGGGCGATCCACTACGCCGCCACCCACCCCGAGCGCGTCAGCCACCTCGTTCTCGTGCAGGCCTACACGAACGGAACCGACTACTGGGGCATGCCCGCCCGCGCCGCCCTCGAACCGCTGGCCGAGGTCGATTGGGTGACCTACACCGAAGCCTCGATGTCGAACGCCTTCGCCTGGGCGCCGAGCGACCTGCCGCGAGCACTCGCCGCCCAGATGCGCGCATCCGTCGACCAGCGGGATTTCGTCGCCTTCCTCCGCACCGAACGTACAATCAACGTCACCGACCTGCTGGCGAAGATCCACTGCCCGGCGATGGTGGTGCACTTCCAACTGAACGACGTCACCAACCAGGACGTCGCCCGGAAGATCGTCTCGGCACTGAGCGATGGACGCCTCTCGCTCCCGCGCAATTTCCGGGAGAGCCTCGGCCACTACGACGAGTTCCTGGATGAACAGCGACCGCCGACCACGGTGGATGCCAATCCAGATTCGTCGCTGCGCATTTTCCTGGTCGCCTTCGGCGAAGTCCGCCCCGGGGAACTCGAAGACGCGATCAAGCGCCGCAACGGCGAACCCGTGTCATCGATGGCCAGCGTCACCACCGCGCTCTTCCACTCAGCCCAGGAAGCGATCGAATGCGGGCTCGCCCTGGGCCGGGAATCGGGCGTGGCCGTGGGGATTCACGCCGGAGAAGCGGGCGGCGAACTCACCCAGGAAGCTGACCCGGCTCTCGTGGTGGCTGTCCGCGCTGCTGGCCTGGCGGCGCCCGGACAGCTCGCGGTCTCCAACATCGTGCGCGAACTCGCAGCAGGAAAAGGTTTCGCGTTCGAGCCGATGAGCAACGATGACGACGACCCCGACGCCGTCCGGTTGTTCACCTTGCGCTGACCAACTCACAATAGCTGATGCCTGATGAACCGCTGCCCCCTCTGCGCCTCTCCAGCTGGGTGACCGAAGAACCGCCGACCGAACAGCGAGCCGCCTGGCATCGGCTTTCCGCCGCTATGCGCGCGATTAACGCCGCCCTCATGGATATGGACGC
>JBDTNM010000106.1:0-10184 GCA_039933735.1 bacterium
CGGCCCGTTCGTAGGTCCAGACGGTCCGCGCGATGTTCTCCTCGTTGCCGTAGCCAGTGTCCGCATCGGCGATGACCGGGATGCCAACGGCGCCCGCGATGGTGCTCGCGTTCCGGGACATTTCGCCGAGCCCGATGAGGCCCATATCGGGCAGACCGTAGGAAGCCGCCGTCCCGAATCCCGTCATGTACACGGCATCGAACCCGGCCGCTTCCGCGAGCTTCGCCTGCACACCATCGAATACGAAGGGAGCCGTCACGCAGCCTTCGGCCATCAGTTCTCGCAAGCGCGCGCCGGCCGACGATCTCACCCTCGCAGGACCGCCGTCTGCGCTGAATCGAGGTATTCCTCGAGGCGAGTTATTCGGCCGTCCTTCACCGCGCAAACGATGCAGGCGGGGAGTTCCAAAGCTGCGCCATTCGGAGCGATTCCTCGCAGAACGTGCTGCTGCACGAAGCCGGTCGCGGTTTCGTGCCGGCGAATCTCTTCGTAACTCACGTTTTTGATGTTGCGGGTCACCCAGGAGAGCGTTCGCAGGTTCTCGTCCGGGGTTTGCTCCAGCATGTCGTTGTTGTGCCAGATCACGGCATCCGGTGCGTAAATCGCACGCACCGCATCGATATCGCCCCGCATGATCGCGGCGAAAAGTTGTTCGCAGACTTCCAGGTTCGTTGGCATAGCTCCAGCAGAATAATCGTTAGGCCCGGCTGCGGGAACGGTCATGGGCTCACCTGGGCAAAGCCAAGGAAGACCCAGAGGGCGTGATCGACGATAGCCAGTGTTTCCTGCTCAAGCGTCCCCGCATGCGTCCCAACACGGCTTGTGGGGATCGTCACAATCTTGTCGACACACACCATCGAAGCACCTCGTAAGCCGTTGGCCGGCGTTGGCGCGACGGGGATGCGAAGCACATCTTCGGCTTCGGTGAGGTCACTCGTGATCAGGCAGACCGTGACCGAGGCGAGAAGTTGGAAGAGGTCGGACTGAATCACGAGCGCCGGGCGGAGCTTGCCGGCATATCCGGAACCGGCAATCGTCCAGATTTCACCTCGCTTCACGGGTCTTCATTCAGGATGGAGACCGAATCGATGAAGGCCTGGTCTTCCTTCTCGCCGGGAGAACTCGCGACGGCGAGCGCGGCCCGGCGGGCACGTTCCTTGAACTCTTCCGATTCCACATCCGGAACCCAACGCTGCATCAGGCGGTAGCCCTGCGCGCGCTTGCGGGCGCGGTAGGCACGGACCTTTTCCGCGGAGGTCTTGGGAGTTGAATCGGAAGTCACGGCTCGGTCTCCATTGGTTACATGTAACCATACCATGGACTGCCCGGCTCTATCCCCGCCGAAGATGGATGCAACACCAGTCGCGCTCTTCGCTCGTCGAGAGATGCTCGAACCCCTGCGCTTCCATTTCCGCGACCACCGCCTCCGAGTCCACGGTCAGGATCCCTGACAGGACAAGGTCGCCCCCGGGTTTCACGACAATGCCGAACGTCGCCGCGAGCGCCGTGTTGGCAGGCGTGCTGATATTCGAGAGGACCAGTTCGTAACGGCCCGCGTGGTCGTCGCGAAGCGTGCCGGCGCTCACTTCGACAGCTGCGCTCACGCCGTTGGCGTCGCAATTTCGGCGCGCCACCTCGGCCGCGATCGGGTCGATATCGACCGCGACGATTCGAGGCACCCCGAGCATGGCCGCCCCAATAGCGAGCACCCCGGACCCGGTCCCAACATCCAGCATGGTGATTCCCGGCCGGGCAAGCCCATCGAGCGCCTTCAGGCAGAGCCTGGTGGTCTCGTGGTGGCCCGTGCCAAACGCCTGGCCCGGGTCGAGCCGGATGGCGAGTTGCCCGGCTTCCACTTCGTGTTCAATCCACGTCGGAACGACCACCAGCCGCCCGCCGGTTTCGACGACGCCGAAGAACTCCCGCCAGGAGACAGACCAGTCCTGTTCGTAGATCGGCTTCGCGATGAGTTGAACAGAGGGATAGTCCGCCATCCCGTCACGAAGGTCAGAAATGAGCACCGCGCCCAATTCCGAAGCGGGTAAGTAGGCGCGGACGAGGACCGGCTCACCACCTCGCACGCGAAAGCCCATCTCCGGCCCGAGGATGTCGATGGGATGTTCCACGGTGATTCCGCCGGGGGCCACGCCGAGCATGAGCGCGCTGATTTCTTCCACCAGCAGCGGCGGCGTCTGCGCCGTGATCTCGTACCACAGGGCACCCGAACCGGGAGCTGGATCAGTCACCCGGACACCAGGCCACGGTCACACATCGGCGATCCAATTGAAGTCATCCGGCCATGGCGTCGCGGATGCGTTCGAAGAAGCCCTTCGAGCGCTTCGGCAGGGTGGGCGTGCCCATCGTCGTCGCGAGCTTTTCGAGCAGTTCGCGCTGTTCTTCGCTGAGGGATTCCGGCACCACGACGGTCACGCGGACGACCATATCGCCGCGTCCGGGGCCGCGCAGGTGGGGCACGCCCTTCCCGCGGATCTGGAACTCTTCGCCGCTCTGCGTACCCGCGGGAACCTCGAGTTCCATCTCGCCATCCAGCGTCGGAATCGTCAGTTCGGCGCCGAGGGCGGCCTGGGCAACATTAACCGGCAAGTCCAGGACGATGTGGTCTTCGATGCGATGGAAACGTTCGTGGTCGGCGACAGAAAGCACGACGTAGAGATTGCCCGATTCGCCGCCGCGAGCGCCCGCTTCACCTTCGCCTGCAAGCCGGATCTGGGCGCCGTCATCGACACCAGCGGGGACTTTCACGGCTATCTTGCGAGGGCCGCGGGTCCGGCCCGTGCCACGGCAGTCTTCGCAAGGCGTCGGGACGATGCGGCCCTCGCCACTACAGCGCGCGCAAGCGGCAACGTTCACGAACTGGCCGAAGATGCTCTGCTGGGAGCGGCGCACTTCGCCGGCGCCGTTGCACTCCGGGCAGGTCTCGAGTTCCGTGCCCGGTTCCGCGCCTTTCCCGGAGCAGCGCGTGCAGCGTTCCTGGCGCTGGAATTCGATTTCCCGCTCGACGCCGAACACGGCTTCCTCGAACGTCAGGCGCATGTTGAAGCGCAGGTCCGCCCCGCGAGCAGGTCCGCGTCGGCGGCGGCCGCCACCGCGCTGGCTGCCCCCGAAGAACGCATCGAAGATGTCGCCGAAGCCGCCTTCGAAGTTGTGAAAGCCATCGAACCCGCCGCCGGCGGCGTTCCCTTCGACTCCGGCGTGACCGAAACGGTCGTACATCTGGCGCTTCTGATCGTCGGAGAGGACTTCGTAAGCCTGGTTGATTTCTTTGAACTTTTCGGCCGCATCTTCTGACGGATTGCGGTCCGGGTGGTATTCCATCGCGAGCTTGCGGTAGGCCTTCTTCATCTCCTGCGCATCCGCGGAGCGGGCCACGCCAAGCACCTCGTAGTAGTCGCGTTGTCCTGTCGCCATTGGCTTAGCAGTGTATCAGGCCGAGTGCTAATCGTGAGTAGCCGGGTTCCCAAATTGGGCCTGCGCGATCAGGCAGGTAGAGTTCCCCGTGCATGGTCAAAATGCCCGAACACCTGGTGGAGCCACTCGCCCGATACGTTCAGGGTGCGTCCATGGTGCGCGCGGCGATCAACGGCGCGGACGCCGGAACGATCTCCCGGCCGGGACCCGAAGGCTGGTCGATCCGCGACATCCTGGTCCATCTCAGCGATGCGGAGATGGTACGGGCCACCCGAATCCGGATGATCCTCACGGCGGATGAGCCCGTGCTGTTCACGTTCGATGAAGAGATGTGGAAGCGAAGGTTGCACTACCTCTGGCGCAGCCCCGAGGCCGCCCTCGCGCTCTTCGACCAACTGCGATTCACGACAGTCGAGATCTTTCGCCAGTTGGATATGAAAGCGTGGGAGAAGGCCGGCATCCACCCGGAAGATGGCCGCCTGACAGTGGGCGAACTCTTGATTCGCGGGGCGGCCCACGCCGAGGACCACTCCAGTCAGATTCGAACCATCCGCGGCCAGTAGCCCCCAATCGCGAGGTGCGCCAAGCCGGGGCGGATGGGAACATTGGGCCACCCCAACCCGCCGGACGTGTTCGTGGCCCGATCATCTGGACCCTGTTTCCCTGCGGAGTGGATCTAAGTGGTTTCGGTCAATCCACGCCGCGCAGAAGACGGGACCTGGCGGGTAAACCTCACCTTCGTCTGGATCGGCGTCTTCGTCGGCCTCATGGGCGCGAACTTCGTCTTTCCGTTCATCCCTTTTTATATCAAAGAGCTCGGCGTCAAAGACGAAAGCCGGGTGGCCTTTTATGCAAGTCTGACGGCGAGTGCGACCGGACTCTCGCTAACGCTAACCGCCCCAATCTGGGGGACGCTCGCGGACCGCTACGGCCGCAAGCCAATGTTTCTCCGGGCGCTCATCGGCGCTGGCATTCTGATCGCGATCATGGGCCTCGCCCAGGCCGTCTGGCAGCTTGTCCTGCTCCGATTCCTGATGGGCGCTTTCGCCGGCACGATGGGCGCCGCCGCCGCCCTCGTCGCATCCACCACCCCACGGGAAAAGGTCGGCTACGCACTGGGGATGCTGCAAACCGGTCAGTTCACGGCGAACATGCTCGGGCCGGTGATTGGCGGTCTGGTCGCCGCCAGCCTTGGCATTCGCGAGTCATTCATCTTCTGCGCGGCGCTCTACCTTGTCGCTGCCGGACTGGTGTACTTCTTCGTCAAGGAACGTCCGATTGAAGCGGAGGTCGCGCCGGCCCAGGCCGCCCGGCCGCAGAGCGAAAGCATCACGGAGAACATCCGCGCCGTGGTGTCCGAACGCCAGGTTGTCGTGATGCTCCTCTTGCTGTTCTCGCTCTGGCTGAGCACGACGTTCGTCCGGCCCGTGATGCCGATCAGCATCGACAACTTTGCTGACGACGATCGTGTCCAAATCGACGTGCCTGGCTTCCACAAGAACCTGAAGGAAGAGGCAGCCACCGGCCTCGTCTTCAGCGTCATCGGCCTGACCAGCACGATTGCCGCGTTTTCGGTCGCCCCACTCGGCGAACGCTTGGGCTACCGGAATACGGTTGGCGGCGCCGCGCTCATCACCGGCATTCTCTATCCAACGGTCGCGCTCGCCGGAGGGGCCGTGAGCTTCGCCCTCTTGCTGGGCGCAGTTGGCCTCTTCCAGGGAGCCATGGTGCCCGGGACCAACGCGCTGATCGCCGCCAGCACGCCGGATGGCAAGCAAGGCAGCGCCTTCGGCCTCGCCGCCAGCATGCAATCACTCGCACTCATGCTCGGCCCGCTCGGCGGCGGATTTACGACCGGAGTCGCGGGCATCAGCGCCGTCTACATCGTGATCGGCGTGATCTTGTTGGTCGCGGCAGTGGGCTGTTTCGCCTTCGTGAAGGAGCCCACTGGCTTCGGGAAAGCGAAGCAGGTCTCCGCGCACTAACGCGCCTGCATCCCGGTTATGCTTCGCCCCACAGATTCTGGAGGCCATAGATGACCGAAGACTGGGTGCGACCCGTCGTCCACTGGGAAATTCAGGCGCGCGACGCCGAAACGATGTCGAACTTCTACTCGAAAATGTTCAACTGGCAGATCGGCGCTGAAGGCCGTGTCCGCCAGATCTCACCCGGCATCGGCGCACCTGAGCCGATCACGGGCCATATCCTTGAGAGCCCGGAGTCCGGCTTTTCGCTCTACGTCCAGGTGCTCGATATCGGCGCGACGCTGGCGAAGGCGAAGGACCTCGGCGGCGAAGTGTTGCGCGAGGCATTCCAACCAGCCGGCCAGCCGACGCTCGCCTGGATCAAGGATCCAGAAGGCAACAAGCTCGTACTCGTCCAGCAATAATCTCGTTCTGCCCAGTTCTAAGAGGAGTCCTGAATGTCTGACACCGTCCTGTTCGAAACCCGCGGCGCCGTCGGCGTGATGACGTTAAACCGCCCGGAATCGCTCAACGCGATGAACCCTGAAATGCTCGACACGATGTTCCGTGTGGCCCAGAAAGCGGCCGACGACCCGGCCGTGCGGTGCCTGGTGATCACGGGCAACGGCCGGGCGTTTTCTGCCGGCGGTGACGTCAAAGGCATGGCGACACGTGGGCCAGGCGAACCCGCAGCCGCCCCGCTGCTCAGCGGCGTTGAAGCCCTTCGCCAGCAGGAAGAAATTTCGCGGCTGCTGTACGAGATGGCGAAGCCGACGATCTGTGCCGTCAACGGCGTGGCCGCGGGCGCGGGCATGAGCGTCGCACTCGCCGCCGACCTCCGCGTGATGAGCGACCAGGCGCGGTTCACCACGGCCTTCTCCAAGGTCGGTTTCAGCGGCGACTTCGGTGGCACCTGGCTTTTGCAGCGCCTCGTTGGGCCGCTCAAGGCGAAAGAGCTCTATTTCCTCTCAGACGTCTTCAGCGCGCAACAAGCGCTCGAACTCGGCCTCGTCACGAAGGTGGTCCCGCACGATTCACTGATGGACGAGACGATGGCGCTGGCCGAGCGCCTCGCCGCCGGACCGACCCTGGCCTACGGCCGAATCAAGGACAACTTCACCTTCGGCGCGACGCACACGTTCTCGGAAACGCTGACCAGGGAAGCCGAAAACATGATTGCCAGCGGCCAGACCCAGGACCACAAGAACGCCGCCCGAGCGTTCGTGGAGAAGGCGACGCCGGTCTTCGAAGGGCGGTAAGGGCAGGCCTCAACCTGGTAGGCTGAAAGCCGTGAGGACGTTCTCGTTCCCTGCAGTGCCGGATCTAAACGGCCAAATCACGCTTCCGTCGGAGGTCGCCGACGCTCTGGCCGCAAACCAGTTGATCGAAGTCGTCGTGGTGCTGCACGAAGAAGGCGATTCCGAGGCGGCGGACGAAGAGGCCTGGCGCCAGTTGGCGCTTAAGTCGTTTTTCGACGGCTACGCCGACAGCGACGCCATCTATGACGAGCTGTAGGTCGTGCCACGGCCTGGCGAAGTTGTCATCGTCCGGTTTCCGTTTTCCGACCAGCGGACATTTAAACGAAGGCCGGCCCTCGTGATAGCCGATGCGCACGATGGAGATATCTTGCTCGCCCGCATAACGACTGCCCTGGTCAACGAATCCACAGACCTGTTCGTGACCGATTGGCAGAGTGCGGGACTGATCCGACCGTCATGGGTCAGGCTCGCGAAACTTGCCATCATCCGGGAGACGGATATCGGTCAGACGATCGGAACGTTCGCCAACCAAGACGCTATCAATGCCCGCCGCGCGCTCGTCGGGTGGCTTGCCGAGGCGTGGCCAGAGCCGCAACCCGGATCTGCCTGATTCCGGTAGACTCCCGCGGATGACTTCGGTGTCCCGCATTTCTGAACCATTCGCCGCCCGAATACTGCCGAGGCGAGTGTTCTACGGCTGGTATGTCGCGATCGCCTGTGCCGCGTTGATGTTCGTGGGCGTGGGCGTCGGCTACTACGGCCTCCCCATCTTTCTGAAGCCGCTCCGCGACGCTCATGGCTGGAGCGACACGCAGGTCAGCGTCGCGCCGGCCATCTATTTCACGATCTCCGGGCTGACTTCGGCGATCGTCGGGCCGCTCGTCGACCGCCACGGACCGACCAGGTTCATGCTCATCGGGACGGTCATCAACGGGGTGAGCGCCGCCTTCATCGGGCTGGTTGATAGCCTCTGGCAGCTCTACGCCGTCTATTTCATATTCGCCGTTGCCTTCGGCATGTCGAGTTCGATCGCTGTGAACGCGATCATGACGCGCTGGTTCGTGCGCAAACGCGCGCTCGCGATGAGCATCTCCTCGACTGGCGTCTCGCTCGGCGGCGTGGTCCTCGCGCCGGTCGCCAGCGCCCTGATCAGCAGCGGCGGTCTCGAACTGGCGACCCCGATCCTCGGTGCGCTCGTGCTGGTGGTGGCCATCCCGGTCATCCTGCTGGTCATCTCGTGGGAGCCCTCGCGGATGGGGCTGGGGCCGGACGGAGACACGCCGAACCAGGCTGCCCTCACCAGCAAACGCCCCGAGCTTGCCGCCCAGTACCGCGTCTGGACGCAGAAGGAAGCACTCCGGACGGTTGGCTTTTGGGCGATCTTCGTCGCGTTCTTGCTCGTGCTCATCGCGCAGACCGGATACGTCATCCACCAGGTGGACTTCCTCCAGGAACGCCTGGGTTCGCGCAACAAGGCCGCCTTCACCATCAGCGTGACCGCCTTCGGCAGCATCATCGCCCGGCTGGTGGTCGGCATTTTCGCCGACGGCATCGACCGGCGGATGCTGACGGTCGTCCTGTTCGTGGTCCAGGGGACGGCAATCCTGTTGATCATCCATACCCAGAATGTCGCCGCCACGTGGGCGCTGACGCTGATCTTCGGGCTGACCATCGGCAACGTGTACATGATGCAATCGCTGCTGGTCGGCGAGATCTTCGGGATGGTCTCGTTCGGGTCCATCTTTGGGCTCATCTCGCTCGCGGGTCAGGCTGGGAGCGGCCTTGGCCCGATCGGCGTGGGATTCCTGCAGGACCAGACGGGCGGCTACACCGTGCCGTTCACGGTGACTGCACTGCTCACGTACCTCGCGGCAATCGCCATCCTCTTCGCCCGGCCCGCGAAAGAGCGGGCCAGCGTCGAATAGGCGCGCCGTTATCCGAGCCGCGCGCCCGCAAGGAAGCGGCTACGCAGCCCAAACTCACCACGACCGCCTCGCGCTCGCCTCACCCTCAATCGAGGTTGGGCCCCTGACCTTCCAAGGTGTACGTTCCTGCCGCAGCGATATCGTCCTCCGACCACAAGTAGCGCGTGCTTCCGTGCCGAGTCCAAATGCGCTCTCCGCGCACGGCGAACTCTTGCGCGACCAGGGCTTTCGTCGCCCATGCCTTGAGGCTGGTGAGCACTTCTTCCGGCTTCGGTCCGGCTGAAACGACCAGGTGCACATGGTTGGTTCGGACGTTGAGCGCCCAGATCTTCCAATCGCGAAGCTCACATGTCCGTTCGATTGCCCCACGGACAGCAACACGCTTGCCGTTGGTGTC
Organism: bacterium; assembly: GCA_039933735.1. Lineage (GTDB taxonomy): Bacteria > Chloroflexota > Dehalococcoidia > Tepidiformales > Tepidiformaceae > Amarobacter. The sequence continues at coordinate 8,975 of JBDTNM010000106.1, forward strand.
CAGGACGAACTCGCGGTCGCCCAGTTGAAAGCGACGGTATCGGTTCAGTCCGGGATTGGGTTCGAGGTCAGGATCCCCGAACCCGTTGTGCGAAGCATCCTTCGAGCCGCGTTCGTCACCGTGGAGCCAGGTGCCCGAAGTGGACCATGTGAGGAAGTACGCCAGCGGTTCGGACATTCGTGATGACGCCTGGGCCTGGTAGGTGATTCGACGGCGTAGCCGCTTCCTTGCGGTCGCGGCTCGGATCACTCAATTCGGGCGGCGGCTTGCCTCCTCAACGACGGTCAGTTCCCTTGGCACCGAGTAGGTGACTCCTTCTTTGATGTGAGTCACGCGATCCTGACGCAGGGACTCGGGGCGCACCTTCACGAAGTCTTCCGAGCCTTGGAGTTGGGTGATTTCGAGGTGGAGGACCGGGGCCGAATCGCCACCGCGGAGCCGGAGCGCAACGCCTACGGACCGACCTGAAAGCGTTTGACCCACCAGTTCCATTCCCCAGTCGGGACGGAGCCCGGCGAGCCCGGCGCTGGTTTCGAACTCGAGGCTCCCACATCCACAGTCGCATCCGAGGCGAACCCGAGACTCTCGAAGAGCCTCCTCGACGATATCCCGCTCGGGGAAGTCGGCGAGCAGAACCACACGAAGCAGTTCGCTTTCAGCCTCCGATTGCTTGCGCCAGAGTTCGTTGGCAATCATTTCGGCCCGACCTCCTCAAACCTTTGACCTCTCTGGTTCACTCCCGTCGCTCAAGCTCATCGAGTGTCGGCTTTTGGAAGAAGGCAATCCAGGGTTTCATGGCTTCCTCGGAGATCCGGAAGCTTTCCTGCGGCTGATCATTTCTCTTCTTAAGCCGCCTCAACAGCTCAGCCTCCGGCACATCGAGAAAGTGGATTTCGCTACTCGCCCCAAGCTGGGCCGCACGCGACCGATAGTCTTCGCGTTCTTCTCGGGCCCAGAGGCCGTAGTCGAGGATCACATCCGTCCCCATTTCCAGGGCCCTGCGAGCGACGTTCCAGAGCAACGCCTCGATGCGGCCGTGGCGGGCATCGTGCTCCGGGTCTTCCGCGTCTTGCCCGAAGAGACCTATGTGGAACTCATCGGTGGTCAGTCGCAGTGCCGGCAGTTCCTGTTCGAGCTTCCGCGCCAGCGTTGTTTTTCCTGAGCAAGGAAGCCCGACCATTAGATGGAGCGTTGCCCGACGCGACGTCAC
>JBDTNM010000107.1:0-10010 GCA_039933735.1 bacterium
GCTACACCGCTAAACACCAACGCAAGGCGCGACTGACAGGGAGCGCTACACCGCCAAACACCAACGCAAGGCGCGACTGACAGGGAGCGCTACACCGCCGGGCCTACCCTGAGCCCCGAGACCCGTCACTCCTTCGGGACCAGGGGGCCGCCGTCTTTGCGCGACCCCCACTCCTCGTCCCTTCCGATTCGGCCCGTAGAATCCCGCGTCATGGACCCACGCCCACGAGGCCAATCGTTCGAAGACCAGCAACGCCGATTCAACGCAACCACCATCTGGAGCCAGCTCGGCATCACCCTCGAAGAAGCCCGCGCCGGTTACGCCCGAATCGCGATCACCCGTACCGCGCTCACGCCCAGCGGCATCGGCGGCAGCATTCACGGGGGCATCCTCGCCGCGATGGTCGATATCGCCATGCTAGAGGCGACCATCCCCTCGCTCGAACCGAACGAACTGCCGGGCGGCACCGCTGACCTCAACATCACCTGCGGCCGGCCATGGGGCCGAAAATCACCGTGGAAGCGACGACGCTGCGCAAAGGCAAGACGCTCGCGGTCACGGAAGTCGAAATCAAAGACGACTCCGGCAAACTCTGCGCCAAAGGCCGCACGCTCTACGTCATTCGCCAGGCGCCGGGGTGATACCGCTGGACTGACTTATTGTTGGATCAGCGTCAGGTGGTTCCCCTCAGGGTCTTCGATCCAGGCGAACGTCGCCGGGGTTGGCCCCACGTCGAATGGCTCGCGAGTGATCTTCCCGCCGAGTTCGACCGCCTGGTTCATCGAGGCCCGCAGATCGCGGACCTGGACTGCAATGCTGATCCCGGAACGCTCGCTCGGCAGCATCGAACCAGCGATCTGGGGCTCGGGCGCGCCGATCCCGGGTCGAATGTACTTGGCTTTCTTCCCGCTCACGATGTCCCAGTTGAACATCGTCTGATAGAAGTGCTGCATCTTCTCCGGGTCAATCGCCCGGATCTCCCATTGCACGACGGGCCTCGCCCAATCTGGTTCCATCATGTCCTCCTTGGACGACTCCCTGCGACTTAGCCTTCTTCCGGCGTGGGCACAGGCTTGCCATCGAACGAGTCGTTGACGTGTTCGAGCCAGCGCTCAGCCAGCCGTACGGCGGCCGCGATGTCTTCGACACCCGGCAAGCTCGTCTGTTGCAGCGCGTGCACGATTCGCCCGGTCCGGAAGCACAACGTCGTGTCGACGAACGTCAGGCCGCTGCCGTTGTCCTGCGCCACGAAGAAGCCAGTCGTCTGGTCGGCAATCTTCGGCACGATGAACGGCTCCAGGGGGACGCTCTCTTTGATCGGCAGCCCGCACGCGAACCGGTTGGTCGCCTCTTCGGCTGCCTTGTCGTTCGTGTACAGGGTGGAGACGGAGGTGATCGAAAGCACCTTGCCAAGGCCGGGCGGCGTGAAAGCCGCCACGTGGTTGGTCAGGCGGCCCTGCGCGTCAAGCTGCGCGGCCTTCGCTTCGGGGTCGTCCGTATCGAACACTTCGGTCGCCCAGCGCTGGTTGTCGAATGCCGGCTCGTCGATCTGCTGCTGTACGAAATCCGGGGGCATATCGCTTTCGCGAAGCGACATGGCGGCGAGGTCGTAGTCGCCGTCGCCTTTGTTTGAGGGGTAATCGCGGCCTTCGCTGCAGGCGGCAAGGAGAGGAATACTCACAAGTAGCAACGCGAGCGCGCGAACTGCCATCAGTAGGTGTCCTTGAAGATGGATTGCCATATCGTACGGCAACCATGGTTAGCGGGACGTAGGTTCCGCCCAACACCACCCGCGGAAGGATCTCCAACCTTGGCACTCTCAGTGGAAGACCAGCTTTCGATTCAACAGCTCTACGCCAAATACAATCACGCCATCGATTTCGGCAAGGCTGCCGAATGGGCCGCGACCTTCACCCCGGATGGCGTGTTCAACAGTGGCAACGGCACGTTCGCAGGCACAGAACAACTCACTGGCTTTTGCAGCGGCTTCGCCACCCAGTTGAAGGCCCGCCACTGGACGAACAACCTGATCCTCGAAGGCGACGGCGCCAGGGCCACGGGCTGCTGCTATCTTGCGCTCTATCGCCTCACGCCCGGCCAGCAGCCACCGGCGGGCGTTCTTATCACCGGCATCTACAACGACGAACTGGCCAAAGGCCCGGATGGGGCGTGGCGCTTCACCAGCCGAGCGGTCACCGGCGACGCCTGAGCCAGCCGTGAGCAATGACGGCCCAACGCGAGGAGGCAGCGCCCGATGAAGGGCTTCCTCGTCCTCGCCGTCGTGCTGTTCTTCGCCGTCACGATCGTGATGGCGACCGTCTTCCGCGACCAGCGCGCCGCCGGCCGCCTGCGCTTCATTCGCAAGATTGGCTACGCCTACGTCATTGCCGTCGTCGTGCTCGCCGCCTGGTCCGTCTACAAGAACGGCTTCTGAAATGCGCGTCCTCATCGCCCCGCAGGAATTCAAAGGCAGCCTGGCGGCCGATGAAGCCGCCCTCGCCATCGCTTCAGGTATCCGTGCCGCACACCCTCGCTGGACCTTCGATAGCCTGCCAATGTCCGATGGCGGCCCGGGACTCATCGACGCCATGCGCCGCGCCCTCAAGGCCGACACCATGGCCCTCGTCGTCCACGATGCGCTGGGCCGCAAGGTGCTCGCGCGCTACGTCCGAATCCGCGGTTCGGGCGACATCATTATCGAAGCCGCGCTGGCGAACGGCGTCCTCCATGTGAAGCCAAACGAGTTCAATCCGCTGGGCGCCGACAGCTTCGGGGTAGGCGAACTGATCCTCGATGCCGCCGCTCAGGAGCCGCCGCGCATCATCATCGGCGTCGGCGGCAGCGCATCGAACGATGGCGGCGAAGGCATGGCGCGAGCGCTCGGTGCCCGCTTTCACGACATGGCCGGCAACGAGCTACCGGCTGGCGGAGGCGCACTTGGCGACCTCGCCCAGATCAGCTGGGAACGGCCGAGGGCGCTCGACGGCATCGAAATCATCGTGGCCACTGATGTGACCAACCCGCTCTGTGGGCCGAACGGGGCAGCCCGCATCTACGCTCCGCAAAAGGGCGCAACCCCGGCCCAGGTCGACCAGCTCGATGCCGCCCATTTCCGCTACTCGCAGGTCCTGCGGCGGCACTTCGGTCGCGATTTCGCCAACCTTCCGGGAGGGGGAGCGGCCGGTGGCCTCGCTGCCGGCCTGGCGGCCTTTCTCGGCGCTCAGATCGTGAGCGGCTTCGAAGTCGTGGCCGAAGCCACCAACCTGCGCGCACGCTTGGAATCAGCCGACCTCGTGGTCACCGGCGAAGGGAGCTTCGACAGCCAGTCCCTCCAGGGAAAAGTCACCGGACGCGTCATCGAAATGGCTCGCGACTTGGGCAAGCCAGTGACCGTGTTCGCGGGCCGGACATCCGCTGAGGCGTCAGACGTCTCGGTGGCGACGATCGAATCGCTCGAACCGGACGCCACGGAAGCCATGGCCCACGCTGCCGATCTGCTCAAGAGGCTCGCCCGGGAATGGGCCGAAGCACAGCCCGAGGACTAAGGCCGGACGGCCGGCTGGAACAGTTCGACGACGTTTCCTGACGGGTCCAGCACCAGCACTTGCGAGCCGCCCGGGCCGGTGAGAATCTCGTTTCGGAAAGGGCAGCCCTCCGCTTTAAGCCGGGCCACTTCCGATGCGAGGTCATCGAAGATCAGGTGGATGCGGTTCCATCCGCCCGGCCCGGGCACCGCGCCATCGGGCATCGGCCGCCCAGCAGAACTCTGCGGGCCTGCCAGCAAAAGGAGCAGTGCACCCCGCCTCACCGATGCGAACGCCGTGCCGAAGTTCGTCTCGACGGTGAACCCGAGGTACTTCGTGTAAAACGCGACCGATTCAGTGACGTCACTGACCATGTAGCGAACTTGAACTGTTTCATCCATTTTCGAACTCCTTAATTGTTGCGGTCTTGAGCTGTGCGCAGGGCGAGTTCGACGAACGGTCGCAGGCGGGCCGCTATCTCCTCGCGAGTGGTCCGGTAGGCAGCAAGCCGTTGTTCGTCGTCTCCAGAAACGGCGCCCGGGTCGGGGAGCTCCCAGTGGAGCGTGCTGTGCCGTCCGGGCAGGCGGGCGCACTCCTCACGCAGTGATTCCGAGAGCGTCACCACGTAGTCAAATTCCTCCCCGGCAACCGACGAGACTGTCCGAGAGGCGGCTTCGTTCCAATCGATCCCGAGCTCAGCGAGCACCTTAATCGCATGTGGACTGACCGGTTTCGGGTTCGCCCCCGCCGAGCGCGGAGCGAAACGACCGCCACCCATCTGGCCGAGGAGCGCCTCGCCCATCTGGCTCCTCCCGGAGTTGGCGTTGCAAAGAAAGAGCACAGCCACTGGAGCCGGCGCCTTTTTCGAAGTGCCGCCAACCGGCGGCGCCGTGCTCGCGACCGTCGCCTCGAGGTCCAGCAACTCCCGCTCAAGGCCGGCGAGTTCGGCCCGCCTCGCCGCGATGGAGGCGCGTTGGGCCTGGATAACCGCCGAGACATCAGTGCCATCGCTGCTGTGTTCCAGGCAGAGTCGCGCCACCCGCCCGGCGTCCACCGCCGAGAGCCCGAGCCTCCGGAGGGTCGTCACCATGCGAAGCAACCCCAGGTCGCCTTCGGAGTACTCGCGGTAACCGTTGCGGCGGCGGGCAGCCGGTGGCAGCACGCCCACCGTCTCGTACCAACGCACCCCGGAGGGTGACAGGCCGGCGCCCCGGGCGAGTTCTGATACGTTCATGCGCGCACGCTACACCTTGCAGTCACTGCAAGGTCAACTCCCCCCGACAATCAGAACCGCGCACGTAGTAAGCGGATCCCAGGCTCTAGCCCCCAACTTACGCCCCAACCACCACACACCACCGCGGCCCGACCGTAAGGGAGGGGCTCAACTCCGTCGCCGCCCCAAAAAACCACCCAAAGACACCAACCACCACACACCACCGTGGCCCGACCGTAAGGGAGGGGGTCAACTCCGTCCCCGCCCCAAAAAACCACCCAAAGACACCAACCACCACACACCACCGTGGCCCGACCGTAAGGAAGGGGGTCAACTCCGTCCCACCCCGCACGCAAAGCGGATCACGCCCCCCACCAACGCCCAGCGCCAGCCACCGAACCCCACGAAAAGAATTGCTAGCTTGCCTGATCGATAGGCTCTATACTCGGCCTCGGTGGATACGGAGGCATTTGCGTGAGTGAAACTGCAACCTACCGATCGGAACTCACGGCAAGGCTACGCGCCGTAACTGAAGACATCGCCTGGGTCATCCGCGGTACCGGCATCGAGCAGGCTGCCTACAAACCGGCCGACTACGAATGGTCCATGCACGAGCACCTCTCTCACATGCGCGACATGGAGCAGGAGGTCTATCTCCCGCTCCTGCGCTGGGCCACCGTGCCGGACATGCTGGACCCGCTCGATTACAGCCGGAAGGAGTGGCACGACCGCCGCTACCGGCCGATGGAATCCCTCTCCGCGATGTTCTCGGACATCCAGCGCATCCGCGAAGAAGAACTTGCCATCTTCCGCGACCTGAATGACCTGACCTGGACGAAGCTTCGCAACGAGTCACGCTGGGGCCCGGTCACCTGCCAGTGGATAGCTGAATTGATGTACCGGCACTCGCTCGACCATCTCCAGGGGATGATGGCGTTGAAGCAGGACCTGAACCTTGCGACACTTCAGCCGCCACCAATCGTTGTTGGTGGATACATCGGCGGAAGGACGTAAATGCCGCTCCGAAGCATTGTCTCCATCCCGGCCTCCGGCGCGGGCCTTGAAGCCGCGCTCCAATCGCAGGCCGACGCTCTCCTTTTCACCCTCGCGGATGACAATCTGCCAGTAGCCGAACTTCGTTCGGCGGCGGTTGCCGCCGTGGCGAAAGCCGCGGAGGCGGGCAAGTCCGCGCTCGTGACGGTCAACCATCCGCGTACCCGTTTCACCCGGGAAGACATCGAAGCCGTCCTCTCGCCAGCCGTGAAGGGCATCCTCATCCCGCACGCCGTCGAGCCGCAGGACGTGCGGGACCTGGCAGTGCTGTTGCGCGAGTTCGAACTGCAGCGCGGCATCGAACCCGGCGACACGGAACTGTTCCCGATCATCGACACGGCGCGTGGCTTGCTGCGCTCGGGCGATATCGCCTCGGCCGCGCCCCGAGTCGGCGGGCTGGTCTTCCATTCGCGCCACTACGCGCACGACATTGGCGCGCGAGACGAGCAAAAGGGCGATCGACTCGCGTACGCGCGTGGCCAGGTCGTCGCTATCTCCCGCGCCGTCGGTGGCCAACCGCTGATCGTCAGCGATGGGCTCGAACTCATCTATCTCTCGCAGTATGGGTTCGCCGGCGCGATTCTCCCCGACCCGCGCATGGTGCCGGCCGCCAACGCCGCCTTTACGCCCCACGATGCCATCAGCGTCCAGGCGCAGCAGGCACTGGAGAAGTTCGAGCAGGCGCGCATTGAAGGTCTCTGGGTCGCCCGTCACGGCGAACGCGTGGTCGATTCCGCAGTAGCGAAACGCGCGAGCCGGATTGTCGGATAGCCGGTTAACTATCCCCCCACGGCACGTACGCTAGTTCGAACAGACCCGACCTTGTGCGCGAGTGCATACTGGATCGATGACCAAATACATCGCCCTGCTCCTTGGCGTCCTCCTTGCGGCCACGACCTTGGCTTGCGGAGATGATGAGGACGATCCCACGCCGACCGCTCCCGCCGCCACCACGGCGGCTGTTGCGCCCTCCCCAACCAAGGCTGCTGAAGGTGGCCCGACAAACATCGCCGTAGTGGATGCTGCCATCAAGGCCGCGCTCGCAGGTGACACCGTTGCCCTCACGGCCCTCACGCGCCCGCAAACGTTGACGTGCCAAATGAACCCGTCAGGGCCGATCCCTGCGAAGCCGAAGTGCCTTGGCACCCAGGCCGAAGGGGCGACCGTCCAAGCCGTGCTCATAGCTAGCGGCTCCGGAGGATGGAGGCAGGCGAGCGAATTGCCGGAAGTGTGGCCCAACTGGTTAGGCCCATCGCGCGAGCTATACGCCGTCAAAAAGCTCGACAAGGCGGATGAACTGAGCGGCGCGCTTTATCACGTTGTCTTCGTGCGACCTGACAAGATGGGCACCAGCCTGCGAATTTCGGCAGACGGGATCGTGGGGATCGGCTTTGACCCGAGCTTCAACCCTCGCCAGCAAGCTGACGGGCCAACCGGAACGTTTATCATCCCGCCAAAGTAGCGTCACACTTGTTACCGTTTGGTCACCCTTGCGCGCCGATCCTTATGCGCGACCTCAATGTCGTGGGTGGCACACCTCGGAGCCTGAAAAGCCTCGACCGAGCGACGAAACCGGCGAGTTACGTAATCCCGCCGTCGAACGGATCATGGGTCGACAGACAGGCAAAGAAAGCTCGTAGCTCTTGGTTACCGCCTAGCCCTTAATCCAGGCTGGTCAGGTAGTGGTCGGCCGAAATCGCGGCAGTCGCGCCGTCGCCCGCCGCACTGATTAACTGGCGCGCCGCCTGGGTACGCACGTCGCCCGCGACGAATAACCCCGGCACCGACGTCTTCATCTGCAGGTCGACGAGGGCATGCCCGCCGGCGTCCAGTTCGACGAGGCCCTTCAGCAGATGGCTGTTGGGAACCTGGCCGATGAAGACGAACACCCCGGTCGTGGGATGTTCCGTCTTGACCCCCGTCTTCACGTTCTTCAGCACCACATGGTCCACGGCGTCCTTGCCGTGGATGCTTTCGACCACCGTGTCCCAGGTGAAGCGGATCTTTTCGTTGGCCTTCGCCCGCTCCTGGAGGATGGCGCTGGCTCGCAACGAATCCCGCCGGTGGACGATAGTCACAGTCTTCGCGTAGCGCGTTATGAACAGGCCCTCATCGAGTGCCGCATCGCCGCCACCAACGACAATCACGTCCTGGCCTCCGAAAAACGCCGCGTCGCAAGTCGCGCAGTAGCTCACGCCTTTGCCGACGAACTCGCCTTCGCCGGGGATACCGAGCTTGTTGTAGTCGGCCCCGGAGGTGACAACGACAGCACGAGCACGAAACTGGGCCGACTCAGTGCTAAGGAGGAAGGCTCCGTCCGCCTGTCGCTCGATCTTCTCGACCTTCGCGTATTCGAGGCGCGCGCCGAACTTTTCCGCCTGTTTGAGGATGTTCTGGGCCAGGTCGAAACCGTTGATGCCGTCCGGGAAGCCGGGGTAGTTCTCGACAACGTCCGTAGTGGCGATCTGGCCACCCGTGACGTTGCCTTCGAACACGATGGTCGAACGCCGTGCGCGTGCCGCGTAGACAGCCGCGGTGAGGCCGGCGCCGCCTCCGCCGATGATGGCGATATCGAAGGTATCCATGTGAATCTCCACGCAAAACGAAAGGCCGGGAGCGAACCCCCGGCCTTCCTGAATGCTTATTCGCGGACGCTTAGACGAGGGCCTCGTCGATGCGCTTCTTCAGGTCGCTCTTCGGGCGGAACCCGACGACCGTGCCCTTCAGTTCGCCACCTTTGAAGATAAGGAGCGAAGGGATGCTGCGGATGCCGTGCTTGCTCGGCACGGTCGGGTTTTCGTCGGTGTTCATCTTGAAGAAGCTCACCTTGTCTTTGTATTCCTCGGAAAGCTCCTGGACGATCGGGGCGACCATGCGGCAAGGGCCGCACCAGGGAGCCCAGAAATCGACGAGGACGGGAAGGTCAGACTTGAGGACATCGGCGTCCCAGGTTGCATCGGTGGTTTCGCGGACATCGGACATTGTTAGGGTTTCCTTTCGTTGGCCCTCATTCCGGGGACCATTGCGATGTAGCCAAATAATACCCCCATGGGGTATGCTTGTCAACGGCAGGAGGGCCTCCCACTCATGACTCCCGAAGAGACGAAGAAACTCTTGGACCGGCTATCCCGTATAGAGGGCCAGGTCCGCGGCCTGCGCAATATGCTCGAAGACGGCCGTTGCTGCGAGGACGTGTTGACACAACTTTTGGCCGCCCGCTCCGGGCTGGAAAGCGCCAGCGTCCTCGTCCTTGAAAAGCACCTGAATGACTGCGTTCTGAACGACGCTTCGTTAGACAACGCGACCGTTGATAAGGTTCGCGAGACGCTCAAGATCTGGAGCCGCCACACGTCCCACGTGGGCTAGACCTTGTCGGGCAGATTCTTCGCCAGCGCGTCGTAGCGCCGTGCGTACTTGCCGATGTCCGGCTCCGGCCCCATAGCCGCTTCGACTTCCTTGCCGTACTTGGCCTCAGCCTCTTCTAGCTGGTCGCCAATCGTCTTGTGGCGCACGAACTTGCTCACGATTCGCTTCATCTCGTGGCCTTTTTCGCGGCCGGCCTGCTTGCACTTCGGCGGGATGACTTCGGCCTTCATGGTCCGGCTGAAGACCTCGTCACGACTACCACACTTGGCGCACAAGAACTCGTAGAGGGGCATGGCCGCATGGTAGCCGGAAACGCCCGATGCGTACCAGCGGCGTACCGAGACTGGTGAACTACAGGATCGGAAGGTACTCGGCCAGTTCGAAATCGGAGATGTGCCGGCGATAGCGGTCCCATTCGATTCGCTTGTTCTTGATGAGCGATTCGTGGACGTGTTCGCCAAGCGCGTTGCGCAGGAATTCGGACTGCTCGGCCACTTCAATTGCCTCGATCAGGCTCCCGGGGAGCATGGCGATGCCACGGGCTTCGCGGTCGGCCTGGGCGAGTTCGAAGACGTTTTCCTCGACCGGCGGCGGCAGCGGGCGCTCGTTCTCGATGCCATCCAGGCCCGCCGCGAGCATCACCGCGAACACCAGGTACGGATTGCAGGCGGGGTCGGGCGACCGGTACTCGATGCGCGTGTGCATCTCTTTTCCCGGCTTGTACTCCGGGATGCGGATGAGGTCGCTCCGGTTGCGGCGCGCCCAGCTCATGTAGACCGGAGCTTCGAAGCCGGGCAGGAGGCGCTTGTAGCTGTTCACCCACTGGTTCGTCACGAGCGTGATCGGGCGAGCGT
>JBDTNM010000108.1:0-10009 GCA_039933735.1 bacterium
TTCTTCTTCAACACGAACAAGCGCTCAATCGTCCTCGACCTCGAACAGGCTGCCGACCGCGACACACTCTGGAGCCTCATCGACCGGGCCGACGCAATCGTCGAGGGCTTCCCACCCGGCTATCTCGATTCGCTGGACCTTGGCTGGGAAGCGATCCATGCGCGCCGGCCGGAGCTGCCGCTGGTGTCGATTACCAATTTCGGCCAACAGAGCCCGTACAGGCACTACCGCGGGAACGAACTGACGCTCTACGCCTTCGCCGGGGAGATGTACACGATGGGCGTCCAGGAGCGGGAGCCTGTCACCATGTACGGCACGGCATCCCTCGTTGAATCAGGTTCGGCTGCGGCGGCCGCGATCATGGCGGCTCTCCTCTCCAGTCAGCAGCAGGGCGTTGGCCAATGGGTCGATTTTTCCATCGCCGACAGCCATTTTCTTGGCGCCGATCGGCGGCACGTCTCGACTATCGCCTACGAATTCTCGGGGCGGCGCACAGTCCGTGCATCGCGCTCGAACCGCGCGGTGCTCGCGGGCGTTTATCCCTGCGCTGATGGCTGGGTCGAGTTCACCGGCGCTTCGAACCGCATGGACCGCTTCGCAGCCATGCTCGGCCAGCCGGAATGGCTCCAGGACCCGAAGTGGCAACAGCGCGCCACACTCCTCGACCCGGACAGCGCCGCCGAACTCGAAGCGTATTTCTTCGAATGGCTGAGCGAACACACCAAGCGCGAAATCTGGGCTGCAGCACGTGACGCCCGAGTCCTCTGCGGCCCCCTCTTCGATATCGCCGAAATCTCCGAAGACGCTCACTTCCGCGACCGCGGCTTCTGGACCAAGGTCAGCCACCCGGTCCTCGGCGAAGTCACCATCCCGGGACGCCCCTTGACGATGCCTAACGCTCCTTGGGAAATGCGGATGCCCGCTCCGCTCCTCGACCAACACCGCGCCGAGATCCTCGCGGGGCTGGACACGCCCCCGAGAGATGCTCGCCCGGCGTCCGCGCACCCCACGCTGCCGCTCGAGGGGGTCCGCGTCATCGACCTCTGCGTCGTCTGGGCAGGGCCGTTTTCGACCCTCCTGCTTGGCGATCTCGGCGCCGAAGTGTTGAAAGCAGAGAACTCGCATGTGATGCAGCCAATGACTCGCGGGACGCTCGCCCGCCCGTCGCAGGAACTCATCTCTCGCCTACCCCCGGCCGCCGGCGGGTACCCCGGAAACGTGCCCGGTCCGCGCCCCTGGAACTACAACCCGACTTTCGTCCAGCTCTATCGCAACAAGAAGAGTTTCACCGTCGACCTTCGCACGGAAGAAGGCCGCGAGATCTTCGGCCGCGTCGTCGCCGAGTCGGATGTCGTCGTGGAAAACAATGCCACCGAGACGATGGAGGGCCTCGGCATCACCTACGACTGGCTCCGTCAGTACAACGAAAAGATCATCATGGTGCGCATCCCGGCCTACGGTTCAACGGGACCTTACAACCAGGCTCGTGCCCTTGGCGTCCACCTCGAAAGCGTCATGGGTCACACACTCCTGCGCGGCTACCGCGATGCCGACCCTTCCGAAAACTCGGCAATTTTCTCTGGCGATTACCTCGCGGGCGCCCAGGCCGCCCTCGCGGTGATGATGGCTCTCTGGCATCGGGAGAAGACTGGCGAAGGTCAGCGCGTCGAGATCGGCCAGGCGGAAAATGCTTCTGCGATGCTCGCCCAGGCGTTCATGACCTACGAACTCACGGGCGAAGTACCTCAGCGCATTGGTAACCGGTCGATCTATGGCCTCGCACCGTCGGGGGTCTACCCGTGCAAGTCCATCGGGCCTCGCGATGAATGCGGCGACCGCTGGATCAGCATCGCCATCAGCGACGACAAGGAATGGCGGGCGTTCGTCGAGGCAATGGGATCTCCCGTTTGGGCGACAGCGCCGGAACTTGCGACGAACGCCGGGCGTCTCGCCGCCCACGACGCCATCGACGCGAACATCGCCGAGTGGACGGCGGACAAAGATGACTACGAGCTCTTCCACCACCTCCAGGCGGCCGGGGTCAGTGCCGCACCTGTGCTCGAAGGTTCGCGCGCTTTCGACGATGCCCACGTCCAGGCCCGGGGTCTGTATCAGCCCCAAGTGCTCTTCGATGGGCAGGGACCGTACCGCTTCAACACCCCGTTTCTGCGCTTCTCCGAAACACCAACTTCGGTTCGCCAGGCTCCGGTTGGCCTCGGCGAACACAACGAGTACGTCTACCGCGAACTGCTCGGCTGCGACGAGGCTGAGTACGACCGCCTCATCGCGGCCGGCCATATCGCCCAGGACTTCGACGCGACGATTCCCTAGCTCCCGGGCGTGCCGAAACTCGGCTCCGGCATTGTTCGTGCTATCTCTCGCGTCCGTGAACGCAGCGCGACCATTCCGAGCATCACGACGGAGGCTGTGGCCGCCGCCAGGGCGACGAGTGCGCCGCGTTCTCCAACCTGGTCGGCGAACAAGCCCACCGGGTACGAAACCATCGAGTTCAGCCCGAACGCCATCATAGAAACCGACATAACGCGCCCGAAGTAAAGCGGGTCCGTCCGTTCCATCAGGTTCACGTTGTTCAGCATCTGGAAACCGCTGGATGACGCCCCAACCAGTGCGCCCACCGCCAGCGCAATCCAAAAGCTCGGAGCGATCGCCAGCAGCGCGAGCGCTCCTGCCAGTGCGCCGCCGAAGAACAGCATCAGCGCGGCCGGGTTCTTCGGCCGGTTCGCCGCGAGCGCCAGGGTGACGACGATGCCTCCGACGGCAATCGCACCGTAGAGAATGCCCAGTTCACTCGCCGGATGACCAAGGGTGTTTTCGAGGTAGCCCGGCATGATCGTCTGATACGAAAAGCCCGCCAGCACCACGCCGACGAACACAAACGCCAGCAGGCGCACGTCTTTCTCGTTCCAGATGTAACTGAAGCCTTCGGAGAGGTCGGTCCGCACCGAGGTTGGGTTCGCGCGTGCCTTCGGCGGCGAAGCGTCCATTCGCGAAAGCGTGAGCACTACTGCTCCGAACAGGAACGCCATTGCCGTGTACGTCCCGGCGGTCCCCGAAAACGACCATGCCACCAGTACTCCGGCGATCAGGGGCCCGACGATGCGTGTTGTGTTCATCGAAAGTTGTTGAAGGGCGACGCCCTTGGCCAGGTCCGGCCCGCTGAGGAGGTCACCGATCCACGCCTGCCGCGTCGGCCCCATCATCGAATACATGCAGCCGAGCACGAGGCTCGCCGCGGCGAGGATCGGGATGGTGATCGTGCCCGTCCCTATCAAGAACGCAATCAATCCGAACATCAATCCGATCACGAACTGCGCCGAGGTAAGAAGCTTCTTCTTCGAAATCCGGTCCGAAAGCGTGCCACCGAGCGGGCTCAGTAAGAGCATCGCCACACCCTGGCCCAGGAGCACGAAGCCGACGGAGCCGTTCTTACCCGTGAGTTCGAAGGCCACCACGCTCTGGGCAACCTGCATCATCCCGAACGCCAGCATTGCCAGCGTCGTGCCAACAAAGAGCAATGAATATTGCGAGTTGCGCAGCACAACGAACGGGTGGTTGGGCCCTGATTCCACGGTCAACCACCTCCGATTCAGCGCGGTACTGTCGGCGCCCAAAAGGGGTCACCGCAAGCCCACTTTGCGCCGCCAGCCGGGGCAATGCAATTCGGGAAGAGCCTAAGCGCACGTGATCCGCGCCAGCCTCGTAGAATCGCCGCGAACCGCTGCCCCGGAGGTCGCGCTTGTCCGGCTACGAAACCGTCACCTATGACACCGCCGAGGGCGTCGGCACCATCACCCTGAATCGGCCCGACCGGCTCAACGGCATAACGAATCAGATGATGCGTGATCTCTACGACGTCCTCTCCACGCTGCCCACCGACCACAAGACTCGCGTGGTCGTGCTCACCGGCGCCGGCAAAGGCTTCTGCCCCGGCGCGGACCTCCAGCACTACAGTTCGGGCGCTGGTGAAGAACCGCTCAGCCCCGAGCACTTCCAGCTCACCGCCATGCTCCACGAACTGCCACAGGTCACAATCGCCGCCGTCAACGGTGCCTGCGCAGGCGCCGGCTTCGGCTGGGCGGCCGCTTGCGATCTCCGCTACGCCGCGGAAAGCGTGAACTTCAACACCGCCTTCCTCGGCGTCGGCATCTCGGGCGACATGGCTGGCCCCTGGCTCCTGCCTCGAATCGTTGGCGCAGGCAACGCCCGCGAAATCTTCTTTCTCCACGGCAAATTCGATACCGCCCGCGCGAAATCGATTGGATTCGTCAACGGGGTCTTCCCGGATGCATCGTTCCGAGAGGAAGTCGCCTCGGTCGTCCAGCGCCTGGCTGAATCGGCGCCCCTGGCCTTGCGAGCCATGAAACAGAACTTCCTCGCCGGCGAGAGCCTCAGCCTGCGAGAGTACATCCGCATCGAAACCGAACGGCACAACCGCACCGGCGCCAGCGAAGACTCTCGCCTGGCCTTCCGTGCATTTGTTGAAAAGCGCAAGCCAGAATTCAAGGGGAGGTAGCCACATGTGGCTTCGCATCCGTCAGATCGCGTTCATAGTCGAAGACGCCGACAAGGTAGTCGCGGACCTCCACGCCGTCTTCGGTCTTGAAGTCGCCTACATCGATGAGCACTTGCCGCCGGCGTTCGGCCTTCAGAACCGGCTGCTCCCGGTCGGCACCCAGTTCATCGAAGTCTGCGCCCCCGTGCGCGAAAACACGGCTGGCGGCCGCTACCTCGAGCGCCGAGGCGGCGATGGCGGCTACATGGTCATCTGCCAGTGCGACGACCACGCGCCCCGCAAGGCTCGCGTCCAGGAACTCGGCATTCGCACCGTGGCTTCTCGCGACACCGAAACCTCGTGCCTCATGCAACTCCATCCCCAGGACACCGGTGGGTCGTTCCTGGAGATCGACTGGCACGAAAAGCCCGATGAGGAGTTCCCCGGATGGAGCCACGCCATCCGCGGGCCCTGGCCGGATTTCATCCGAACCGATCGAGTAAAGGCGATAGCCGCCGCGGAAATCCAATCGCCAGACCCGAATAAGGTCGCCGAGCGATGGAGCGAGATCATTCAGGAGCCCCTGAAAAAAGACGCCGCCGGAAACCTTTCGATGAAGCTCGACAACGCATCGATCCGCTTCGTGGAAGCCACCGACGGCCGGCCCGAAGGTCTCGGCGGAATCGACCTCACCGCAACTGATGCCAGCTCAGCCCTCGCAGCTGCCAAACCGCGCGGCCTACTCCGCGCTGACGGCGCCATCCTCATCGGTGGCCTACGAATTCGCCTGGTCTAAAGAAAGGTCAGCCCGAGATGACTGTCGACAGTTACAAGTACCTGCCTCGCTCCATGAAGGTCATGTATGAGTCCACGCCCGCTGCCGAAGAGCCGGCCGCGTGGGTCCCCCTTCAGAAACCCCTGCGCGAATGCAACGTCGCCCTCATGACTTCGGCCGGGATCTTCCTCAAGGACTCCCAGACCGGGTTCGACGAAGAACGCGAGTGGGCAAACCCGGAGTGGGGCGATCCGACTTACCGGGTCATCCCGTCCGACGTTCGCCAGGATCAGATCGGATGCTCACACCTTCATATCAACCGCGATGACCTCCTCGAAGACGTGAACGTCGTCCTGCCTATCCGCGCGTTCCAGGTGCTCGAAGCCGAGGGCGTCATCGGTTCGCTTGCGCCCGAGCACTACTCGTTCATGGGTTACCAGGACCGGCGGCTCGAAGACTGGAAAAACATCCAGGGCCCCGAACTCGCCGCCAGGCTCAAGGAGAAGGCGGTCGACATCTTATTGCTTGCCCCTGCCTGACCAGACTGCTGCAGGAACGTGCCCGTGTTGGCACGTGTAATCGAATCCCTCGGCATCCCTACCGTCACCGTGACGATGATTCCGGAACTGGCGCTCAAGATGCATGCCTCTCGCGTGGTTGGCGTCGAATTCCCGTTCGGCCACAGCTTCGGCAACCCCCACAACGACGAACTGATGCTGAGGGTCGCGCGGGCTGCCTGCGAAGCCCTCGAAGAAGCGGGTGCTCCGGGATACCGCCTCGATGTCGATGAAGAGTGGCCGGTGCCCCTCGAAATCGCTTACAAGACCTGGCATCCGCCCCAGGCCAGCCCCATCGTCGCGCGGATGCTCAAAATGCGCAGCGGTGGCTAGGTCTCAGGCCGTAGGTATCGTGACCGTGAAGCGTGCGCCGCCTTCGCCGCGGTTTTCCGCCGCGACCGTGCCGCCGTGCGCCTCAACGATCTGCCGGACAATCGCCAGACCGAGCCCGCTCCCTCCCGTGCGTCTCGTCCGCGAGGTGTCGGCGCGGTAGAAGCGCTCGAAGATGAACGGCAGGTGCGCCGGATCAATCCCCGCTCCTGAATCCTCGAATACCACTTGCACGGCCCCAACGCCGGAATGAATCGATGCCCGCACGCTGCCGCCCGAGTCGCTGTGCCGGATCGCGTTCTCCAGGAGGTTGCGCAATACCTGGTCGATTCGGGAAACATCAACGTTCACAGCGGGAGAATCTTCCGCCTCCACCGAAAGCGTCACCTCTCGTTCGTTCGCCCGCGGCTGCATTGCCGCCCCGGCCCGCAGCAGCACCTCACCAAGATTCGCCTCCGTCCGGTCCAACCGAAGCTGCCCCGCGTCGCCGATCGACAATTGTTCCAAATCATCCACGAGCCGTACGAGCAGTTGGGTCTCTTCCTGCAGCGTCGTGAACACCCGCGCGTCCGGTTCGACAAGCCCGTCGGAGAGCATGTCGACGAATCCAGCGATGTTGTTCAGCGGCGTTCGCAGCTCGTGCGCTACGTCGGAAGTCATCGTCTTTCGCAACGACTCCGTCCGTTGCAGGCTCTCCGCCATAGCGTTGAACGCATGGCTCAGTTGTCCGATCTCATCTCGGCCGCTGTGCGCGACGCGTTGTTCGAGGTCGCCCGACTCCAGCCGCCGCGCCGCAGAGGTCAGTGCCGTAACCGGCTGCAGGATCCTTTGCGAGGCGAAGAACCCCACCGCTCCGCAAATAATCCCCGCCGACGCGATCACGGCCGCCACCCGCAGGTTCAGCGACGACAGCGAGCTGGCCTTCTCTGCGTTGTACGCCTGCAAGAACTGAGGTTGTGCGGCAACCACGAACTGGTCTGCGCCGGAAGAGCTGAAAACGATTGGCACTGCGGTCGAAGTGATCGACCGCACTGTTTCCGGCAAGTTCGCCGCGTACGCTTCGAATGAAGGCGTGCAGATTCTGTCCACCGACTCGCCCGTGGCGTCGCCAACGATAGAAACAGTCGGTCCGTCACCCGCCTGGCCTGGTATCGGCACCGACGCCTTCTCGCCAGTCAGAGTCCCTGCCGTGCCACCAACGAACGTGAAGTTGCCGCCGCCATGGAACGTCTCCGCGTTCGCGTTTCGGATCAACAGCCCGGCCGCCGCAATCGTCACCATCGGTAGGATCGTGGTCACCGCAATCAGCCGAAATCGAAGGCTATGCCACATGAATTCGCTCCTGGAACCGGTAGCCAACGCCATACAGAGTGTGCAGATAATCCGGAGCTTCGGGGTCCCGCTCGATCTTCTTTCGGATGTTCCGGACGTGGACATCGACCGACCGTTCCAGGCCCTCGTAGTCCATCCCGAAGGCCGCCTCCACCAGTTCGCCTCGGGTGAACGCCTTGCCCGCGTTGGCAGCGAGCGTGTGAAGCACGAGGAATTCTTTGCGCGTCAGGTCAACCACCGAGCCCTCGATACGCGCTTCGTGCCGTCGCGGGTCGATAGTCAGCGGCCCGAACTCCAGGGGCCGCTCGGATTTCCCTGATACGAGGCGTGTCCGTCGCAGCACCGCGCGAACTCGCGCAACCAGTTCTCGGCCACGAAAGGGCTTCGTAACGTAGTCATCGGCGCCGTTCGATAGCGCGTCCAGGATGTCGAGTTCATTTGTTCGCGCCGTGACCATCAGGATCGCAACGTCGCTCTCTGCCCGAATTCGTCGACAGACGGTGATGCCGTCGATCTGCGGGACCATCACGTCGAGCAAGATGACATCCGGCTCGTGCAGCCGGGCCGCGGTTAGCGCCTCCTGTCCGTCAATCGCCACCCGGACGGTGAACCCGTCGCTCTCCAGGTACCGGCGAATTACCTCCGCTGTGCGCGGATCGTCTTCGACAACAAGGGCAGAGGATTGGGTCATCACGAAAACCTCGGGAACGTAGGCGCGCTCAATCCGTGCATCTTGCCGGTTGCCTCCGAAAAAGCATCGAAAGTTTCTCGATTTCGGTTCGGCGATTTTTCGCCGGCAGGTGTTCCTCTGAGACCAGAACACCCGGGAGGGATAGATGAAACTCATTCGACTTTCGGCGGCATGCCTGGCTCCAGCCATCCTTGCTGGCGCCTTCGCCGCCTGTGGAGGCGGCGGTGACGGGACGCCCAGTGCCGCGCCAAAGACGCTTCAGGAGCGCCTCTTCTCCGGAAACACGACGGATTTCGCCAAACAACAACAGCTCATCCGCGAATGCATGGTCAAGCAAGGCTTCGAATACACGCCCCAGGACAACCGGGCTGACGGGCCTGGCGGCAATCTCGAGATCGATACAACGTCCGAGGACTTCGTGAAGGAATACGGCTTCGGCATCTCCACGCTCTTCGGCTCACAGATCTCCTTTCGTTCCGAAGACTCCGACCCCAACGCGAAGTATCGCAACGGCCTCAGCGACGCCCAGCAGAAGGCCTACGACAAGGCCCTTTACGGCCAGGAACTCGGCGGAGGCGGAACCTTCACCGCGGCTGGAGGCGGCCCCGTCGTCGCTGTGCCGATCGGTAGCGGCGCATCAACGGACGGGGGCGACGGCATCGTCAACGTCGCTGGCCCCGGAGGTTGTACCGGCGAAGCCATTAAAACCACATCTGGCGCCCAGAAACCGTTCGACCCGAGCGTTTTCGACGCTCTCGCTGAACTTGAGGCTCGGATTAAGGCCGACCCCAAGATGGTCGACGCAATGAAGAAGTGGTCCGCCTGCATGAAAGACGCCGGCTACGACTACCGCGACCGTGACGCCGCAGTGAAAGAACTCCAGACCGAATTCGGTGACCTCACGGGCCTCAAGATCGGCGGAGATGGCAACGGCTTCGTCATCAGCGTTAGCGGTGTCGCCTCCTCCGACGACGGCAGCGGAAAGACATTCGATCCCCTCGCTAACGTCGACAAGGCGAAGCTTTCGCAACTGCAGGACAAAGAGAAGCGGATCGCCCTTGCCTCACTGACGTGCAGCCAGGACAACGTCGCCAAGGTCGAACAGAAGGTTCGCGAAAAGTACGAGGCCGACTTCCTGGCTGACCACCCCGACCTTGGGGCCAAGTAATCATGAAGCGAAACCGCTTGCTCGGTCTCGCGCTGGCGGGAGTGGTCGGCTCCGGGGCGATAGGCTGGGTTGCTGGTACGCAGGTGCAGTCTTCGAACGAAGCCTCAGCCGCCGCCAAACCCCCGGCAGCCTCGGCGGTCACAGCCGCAGTGAAGCGCCAGGCGCTCGCCGCCACCATCGTCACCCGCGGCACAGCCCAATATGGCGAACCCACAAAGGTGAACCTGGCGGCGAGCGCGGGCGGCGAATTGGTCACTCGGTCGCCCGAAGCCGAAAAGGACCTGAACGAGGGCGGCGCGTTCATGGAAGCCAACGGCCACCCGGTCTTCGCGCTCCAGGGCGACCGGCCCATGTACCGCGACCTTCGCCCCGGCGAAACCGGTGAAGACGTCCGTCAGCTTGAAGAAGCCCTCGCCCGCCTGGGCTTCGATCCTGGCGTCGTGGACGGCGTCTACGACGGAGCCACGGCCTCCGCTGTGGACCGCTGGTATACCGCCGCCGGGTACTCGGCTCAAGGTCCGACCGAAGCGGAGCGGAGCGAATTGCGGTCAGCTGCGAATGGTGTCGACCAGGCCCAGTCCGCGCTCGCCGCGGCACGCCGCCAACTGGCCGACGGCACGAAACCTCCGACCGAGGTCGAACT
>JBDTNM010000109.1:0-9999 GCA_039933735.1 bacterium
AGGAATTTATGGCCTTTAGGGGCAGCTCCGGAGAAGACGGCCGAACGTTAGGGGATGGAGGCGGTGTTCGGCTCACTGGAGCGCGCCTTTCTGACACGCTCCCGATCGACTCCTTCAAGCCGGCGCGCCGGGACTTGCGCCAAGATGGCATCGATCACCCGGTTGTGGTCGGCGATCGTCGAATCCACCACCAGATGCCCTGCTGTTGACCAGTTAAGGGAGAGAACCCACTCCTTCCACCAGAACCTCGACAACGAATGCGAAAAGACGGCCCCTCGCTCGAGGCTCACAAGGTCGAGAGACGCGTACGGAAGGCGCAGATCATCTAGGACCACGTAGTTCGTCCATACCTCGAACACCTGTTCCTGACGCAAAGCGTTTCTGGCTCGGACTCCCAGGATGAGGCTCGCGCCGAGCAGTGGCGCTACGATGAGCGGAATCACGGCGAATGAGGTCTGAGGAACTATTCCCAGCCCCAGCAGCGCTCCGCAACCCAGCAAAGTTGGCAGCACGAAGCGTGAGGACCACCAGGGCGACACGTGGGCGCGCATGACCAGCGCATCGACTCTTCGGGCTTCAGCTAACTCTGGACGCTTTCGGACGTTGAGCTTGTGCACCTCAACCGGCTCAGTTCGCGAAGCGAACGACCGGGCTCGTTCGGCCCCAGAGTTCCTCGAGCCGGTAATACGCCCGCTGGTCGGGCGAAAAGATGTGCACGATGAGGTCGCCGAAGTCGAGCAGCATCCAGCCGTTGTCCCCGCTCCCTTCGCGGTGGCGAAGTTCGATGCCCTCGGGCTGCAGGTCCTTTTCCAGGTAGTCCTGCAGGGCACTAAACTGAAGTGGAGACTGCGCGGTGGCGACAACGAAGTAGTCGGTAAACGACGCAACCTTCGAAATGTCGATCAACGCGATATCGAGCGCTTTGTGGTCGGAAAGGACATCGACGGCTCGCTGGGCTAAGGACTCTGGGTTCAGAACTCCGGCTCCTTGCCTCGTGGGATTCGAGACAATTGGCATGGTAACACAGGAAAAGGCCCGCCCCCGCGTCGTCGTCGGCATGTCCGGCGGGGTCGATAGCTCCGTCGCCGCCGCGCTCCTGCACGAGCAAGGCTACGAAGTCATCGGCGTCACGATGCGTCTCTGGACCGAAGAACGACCGGAAGAATTCAGCGGCCACCAGCAGTGCTGCAGCGTCGAAGACATCGATGACGCCCGCCGCGTCGCCGGCCAACTTGGCATCCGCCACTACATCATGAATTTCGAACAAGAGTTTCGGGCACATGTGGTCGATAACTTCGTCGCCGAATACGCGGCCGGCCGCACCCCCAACCCCTGCGTCCGCTGCAATGAACACATCAAGTACCGCGCCCTCCTCGATCGCATGCCTGCCCTCGATGCGGACTACGTGGCCACCGGCCACTACGCGCGGGTGAGGCCAACTGACGGTGATTCGGAGAGCCTCGGCCTACCGCCAATCGACAATCGTCGATCGACAATCCCATCGTTCCAGCTGCTTCGCGCCATCGATCTCGCCAAGGACCAGTCCTACGTCCTCTATATGCTCGGCCAGGAGCAACTCTCAAAGCTCTTGTTACCTGTTGGCGAACTGACCAAGGATGAGGTGCGTGCCCACGCGCGCCGCCTGGGACTCGATACCGCCGCCAAGCCCGACAGTGTGGAGATCTGCTTCGTCCCGGGGAACGACTATCGCTCGTTCCTCGATGGGCGCGTCGAACTCTCGCCGGGCGAAATGCGGGACGAGACTGGCGCTACCCTCGGCGCACATCGTGGCATCGCCGCGTACACCATCGGCCAGCGCAAAGGCCTTGGTATCGCCACCGGCGAACCTCGCTACGTCACCGCCATCGACCCGGTCCGGAACATCGTCACAATCGGGCCCGAGGACGACCTCTTCGCAGATACCGCGGCCGTTAGCGAATTGAGTTGGATCGCGGGCGATGCCCCGGAGGACGGTACCCACCTTGAAGCCAAGGCTCGCTACAAGGCTGATCCGGCTGCAGCGACCCTCGTATCGAGCGGGCCGGACGGCGCCGTTCTCCACTTTGACCGCCGCCAGCGAGCGCTTACCCCCGGTCAAGCGGTCGCGTTCTATGACGGCGAGGTCGTGCTGGGTGGCGGTACCATCGAACGCGCCTGGCGAAGCTAATTTCCCTCGGCCACGAATGGATCAACCTATCCTGTGGTGATTTATCAGGCGATCAGTGGTGATTCATCAGGTTACGAGTGGTGATTTATCAGGCTTCTTGAGATTGCCCTGGCAAGGCCCGCAAACCGAGATTACCAGTCCGAGAAGGCGCCCACCACCAACCCATGAATGCTTGGAGTGTGGGGACTTGGCAGGGTTGCTCTGGTGATTCATCACCAGAGCAGTGGTGATTTATCAGGCGTTCTGGCATCATTCCTGGATGTACGCGCGCCACCTCACCGCTAGCCTTCGTGACGCGATGGCCGACACCCCGGTCATCCTCATCGCTGGCGCCCGCCAAACCGGGAAGTCGACGCTTGTGCAGTCGGTCGCTCCCGAGAGCGGTTACTTCACCTTCGACGATGAACTGACCCTCCGCGCAGCGCGCTCCGACCCTCAGGGCTTCATCCAGAGCCTTCCCCGGCCCGTTGTCCTCGATGAAGTGCAACTCCTCCCCGAGATCTTCCGGCCGATCAAACTCGTCATCGATCGCGATCGCCGGCCGGGGAGCTTCGTCCTCACCGGTTCGGCCAACGTGATGCTCCTCCCACGCCTGTCCGAAACGCTCGCCGGGCGGATGGAGATCCTCACGCTCTGGCCGCTCTCGCAGGGCGAACTCTCGGGCATGCGCGAAGGGTTCATCGACGCCGCCTTCGCGGACGCTCCGCCGATGCTCGCGCCGTCCAGGATGTCGCAAACCGAGCTCGTGGAACGGGTGCTCGAAGGCGGCTTCCCGGAGGTGGTGCAGCGCACCAACGCTCCCCGAACCCGAGCATGGTTTCGGGCGTACACGACCTCAATGGTGCAACGCCACGTGAGCGACATCGCCACCATCGACGCGATCGAAGAGATGCCCAAGGCACTCTCGCTCATCGCCGCCCAGGCGACGGGCATCGCCAACGTCGCCAAGTTGTCGCAGTCGCTCGCCATTCCTCACACGAGCATGACGCGCTACCTGAACCTTCTGCGGGCCGCTTACCTGGTCCAGTCGGTGCCCGGCTGGTCCGGCCGCCTGAATCAGCGCGTGATGAAAGCGAACAAGCTGACGATCCTCGACTCGGGCGTGCTGGGCTACATGCGTAATGCCACGCCCGCCCGGATGATCGTCGACCGCGAGACGTTCGGCCCGCTGCTCGAAACGTTCGTGATGATGGAGTTGCGCAAGCAGCTCGGATGGTCGGACACGCTCGCCGAGCTCTACTACTTCCGCACTCACGGCGGCCTCGAAGCGGACTTCCTCATCGAATCCAGCGACGGACGAGTCGTCGCGCTCGAAGTCAAAGCGAAGGCTGCACCGTCAGCGCGAGACTTCCGAGCGATGGAGTTCCTGCGTGATGAACTCGGAGATCGATTCATCCGCGGCATCCTCCTCTACACGGGAGAACACACGTTGCCGTTCGGCGACCGAATTTGGGCGATGCCCATTGATGGCCTTTGGCGGTGGGGTGCTACCCCGTCACGTGCCTGATAAATCACCAGAAGATTTTTGATAAGTCACCACAAGAGCGCCGATAATTCATCGTTAGGTTCTGGATGAGTCCCCACTCAAAAGCGGGTATTGACGAATGGGAGAAGGGCAGCACCGCAACGACGCTGCCCTTCTTCGTCTTTCCGCCCTGGTCCAACCTGCGTTCAGGCAGTCTTGAAGCGCGCAACCGCCCGGTCGAGCCCTTCTGCCACTACCCGGACCTGGCTCGCCGTCGCGGCCAACTCCTCAGCCTGGGCTGATAGCTCCTGGGTCGAGGCCGATACCTGCTCAGCCGACGCCGAAGTCTCTTCGCTTGTCGCCGAAACCTGCATGATCGCGTCGGTCACTCGATTTGTTCCCGCCGCCATGTTGTTGGCGCTGGTCGCGGATTCGGCAGCCATCGAAGCGATCTGTTCGGCACTGGTCACGATGCGGTCCGCCCCGCCCGAAAGGTCCTGGACATCCCGCGCGATCTGCTGCATCTGCACAGCCGATTCACGCACCGACGCGATGATCGATTCGAGCGCATTGCCCGCGCCTGCTGTCACTTCGCGTCCCTGCTCGACATCCTTCACGCCAAGTGCCATCACGCTAACTGCTTCCTGGGTCGCGCTTTGGACCTTCGCGATGAGGGCGGCAATCTCCTTGGTCGAACCGCTGGAACGCTCGGCCAACGAACGCACGTTCTCGGCGACGACGGCGAAACCGCGGCCCTGTTCACCCGCGCGCGCCGCTTCGATGGCAGCGTTGAGCGCGAGCAGGTTCGTCTGAGCGGCAATCTCGTCGATCGTCTTCACGATGTCGCCGATCTGCTGGCCGAACTCACCCAGCTGGCCGACCGTCTTCGAGGCCTTCTCCACGACGCTCGCGATCGACGCCATCGAAGTGACCGCGAGGGCGACTGCTTCCTGGCCCTGCTGCGCCGCTTTGCGCGAATCTTCAGCTGACGCTGCGACCATCTCTGACGTGTTCGCCACGTACTGGATGCGTTCGCTCATGCTCGTCGCTTCCGCCTTACTTTCGCCCGCCGAGTCAGCGTTGGCGCGAGCCGCCGCGGCGAGCTGCTGCGAACCTGCGGCCACTTGCTCAACTTCGCGAGCCGAGTCCTGCGACAGGCCACTCAGCGAGACGGCGCTGCGCGTGACTTCGTTGATAGCGTTGGCGATCTGGCCGGTCGCGCTGGCCATCTGGTCGGACGAATCTCTCAGCGTTTCCGAAGAATCGAGCAGCGAACCTGCGCCCGAACGCACTTCGTTGACGATGTTGGAAAGGCCGTGGCGGGCCTCGTTGTACGTAGAAATCGTGGATACGAGCCGGTCGAGCGTCTTGTTGATCGTCGCTGCGGCCACGCCCACTTCGTCGTGAGCGTAAGAAGCGATCTTGCTCGTCGCAGGCTGAACGTCCAGAGAAAGGTCACCGTCCGCGATTGCGCGAATGCCTTTCTCGAGGTTCGTCACGCAATTCGCTTCCATCGAGACGAGGCGGTCAACCACCTGGGCGACGCCGCCGCGGATGCTTCGCGTGATCAGATAGCCCACGCCGAGACTGACCAATGCAATCACGCCCGTGATGATCAGCAGCAGCAACTTCGCCGAACTGGCCGAAGACTCGATCTCGCTGTGAAGTTCGGCGCCCGTGTCCGACTTCAGCTTCAACGATTCGTCGAGCGCAACCGCCATGGATTCGAACGTTGCGGATGCGTTAGCGACGTTTTCCGGGCTTGAAGCCAGGAGCGTCTTGCTCGCGGCAGCGTAGTACGCGCTTTCGGCGTCTTCGATCTTCTTGATTGCCGGCACATCGACGCCGTCGGTGTCCGCTACATAGGCTGCTGCAACTTGCTTCTGGAAATCCGTGTGCAGCGCCTTCAATGCTTCCGTCGCCTGCTGCGGGTTCGTGCCCGCGTCCGAAACGGCAGCCTGCATCTTCGCGGCAGAGAAGATCATCTGGGCCTGGCCAACGGCTCCCACGAGCGGATCCTCGTAGAGCGTCCTTGCCTTGCTCTCCATGTGGGCCATCTTCGAAATGGCAGTGAACGAGAGAACAATGGTCAGGACGATGACCGTGATGTAGCTCGCGAAGAGCTTCGTCCTGATGCTGCGATTGTTGAACCACGACATAACGTACAGATCCCCCTGAAGATGCCGTGCGATCCGCGCCCTTACCCGAAGACACGCCGGTTACTTCAGCCAGTATCGACCCGCGTTCGGGGCCGACTTATCAGGGTTTAGCCGAATGAATGCTCGAAAATCGCTTCAACAATGTTGGCGACCCGTAAGAACCGTCGGTCGCCAAATACGTGACTCAGTTACAGGCGGCCCCGCCAACCGAAATGACCTTTGCAACTGTTTGAGGCTGGCTCACGTTTTGGAAATAGGCTGTCATCGTCACCGTGTAACAGCCGGGAGAGTTCGCTTTGAAGCTCACTCCCGAGTCGCCGTTGTTCGTCCCCGAAGGCAGAACCCATCGCCGGGTCAGCGACGCTGGAGAAGAACCGTCTGAAAGCACCACTACCTCGCCAACTGCCGCCGAACTCGGTCCGCTGATCGCCGCATGCGGCCCTGAAGGAGTCGCCGTTGCGATGGCCGTCGCGGTCGCGGGCAGAGTGGTCGGTGTCGAGGTTGCTTCTGGCGTTGCTGTCGGTGCCTCAGTCGCCGCGGCCCGCGTTGCCGTTGCGGCCACGGTCGATGTCGCCGGGACAGCGGTCGCCGATGCCACCGCAGTCGTCACGGTGGCGTTTGCCCCGGGCGGCACCGTCTGCGCGGGTCCGGTGATTCGCGTTCCGGCCACGCCCGCAACTGGGCTCTGAGTCCGCGTCGCTTCGATCGTTGCCGGGGCGGCTGCGAGTGCCGTCCCGTCATCGCCCTTTTTGTCGTTGCCGCCGCTGAAAATGACCGCCGCCGCCAACAAACCGAGGCCAGCGAGGACGAGCGAGCCGCCAAGCGCGGTCAACATCCGGTTGTTTCCGCCCACCGCGGCCGTCGCCAGGGGCAAATAGGCGATGTCTCGGGCGAACTGCACAACCGCGTCATCGAACTCCTGGGGTTGCTCGATGTTCGCGGCATGCCCGGCGTTGGGTAGCCGCACCATCCGCGTTAGGTCCGGCGGGAATCGTTCCAGGAACGCCTCGGCATTCGGAGCGAAGTCGCCGTCACGTTCGCCAACCACCAGCAACATGGGTACGGAGAGCACCGGATGCCGCTCCCACGCGTTGACGTCGACGACGAGCGATTCGGCGGTACCGGCGAAGCCGACGGCTGCGGCACGGTCGAAGTCACGCGTGAGCATTTCACGCGAAAGCGGGTCCAGTCGCTTGCTATGGGCCGGGTACAGGCGCGTGGTCTTCATGAAGGCAGTGCCTTCCGCGCGCAGCCGGGCGCCCATCTCTTCCATGCGTGGGCGGGCCGCATCGCGCCAGGCCGGGTCACCCGCAGCCGAACTTGAGTTAATCACGACGAGCCCGGCCACCCACTCTGGTGCATCGAGCGCGAGCCGCAGGGCCAGGGCGCCGCCGAGCGAATGCCCGCAAACCATCAGGCGTTGATAGCCGAGGTGATCGAAAAGCTGCAGCAGTCGGCGAATTGCCCGCTCAGGGCGATAGAAGATTGCGTCGGCGGGCGCGTCGGAATCGCCGTGCCCGAGCAGTTCGACCGTGATGACGGTGAAGTGCTGGCGAAGTCCAGCCAGGTTCGCTTCGAACGATGCCTTGCTGGCCGTAAACCCGTGAATGAGGACGAGCGGTGGGGCGGCTTCGGGGTGAGGGTAGATTTCGTACCCGATCCGCTCTCCGGATGCGCCGAAAAGTGGCATAGGGGCACAATAAGTGCCCCCGGCCACATGGGAAAGACCCATCACATGTTGGATACCAACAGGTACCTAACTGTGACGGCCATGCCCGGGATCGTACGCCACGCCATCCTGGCTGATGTCACGGGCGACATCGCCCGGCAGGCTCTCCGAATCCGTGGGCGCGGTGTTGGGAAGCTGGCTCTCCACGCCGTGATGACCATGGCGGTCGCGATGCGGCTTTGCTTTGCGTTTCTGTCGAAGGTCAGGCATTTGGAATGTCCTCCTTTGCCAGTGAACCTACTCCCGCACGGGTTGCGAGAGCCTCAGCAGCGCTCCACAAAAGGTTACAGACGCACAACGGTTATCTGAGTGCCCGCGCGAAAGCTCCGCTACCATCGTGGGAATGGAAATCGACTATCTGCTCCTTGCCGAACATTCCGAGGTCACCGGCGGCAAGCTCTACCTGATGGGCGGCGGCTGGGACACCATGAACGTCGCCGAAGCTCCGGCAAGCGTCCGCGTCACGCTCGCCGCCGGCGTCCGCGTCGATTGGGACGAAACGAACGTGCCTGTCCCGCTCATCGTCCGAGTCGACGATGACGATGCTCAGGAGGTGTTTCGGCTCGAAGGCCAAATGAACGTCGGACGCCCACCACATCTCCCGGCGGGCAGCAGCCAGCTCTCACAAATGACGTTCGCCCTGGCCCTCAAGTTGCCGAAGTTCGGCGGCTATCGCGTGTCGCTCTCAGCGGGCCTCAACGAACGGCAGGTTCGCCGCGCGATACCGTTCCGGCTCGCGCCCGCCGTTACTGCGTAACTTCGAACGCCCAGGCAACGACCTGCTTAAACGGCGCCGAGACGTTGGTCGAATCCTGGACACCGATTGCTGCGGTGTGCTTCCCAACAGCCAACCCTGCTTTCGGTGAGAAACAGAGCGTCCCATCCTTGGGCGCGGTCTGCGAAGCGACCCGCCAGCTTGTGTCCCCGCCCGCCGTCACGTCCTTCTCATCGACGATGAACCGGAACGCCTGGCCGTACTGCGGAAGGCCATCGAAGGTGACATCCACGCAAACGCCCTTCGGCGCCAACGGGTTGGTCGTAATCGTCGAAGCGCGTGTCACATGCGAAGCGTGTTCTGGAGAGACCTTAACGATATTGTCGCCCAGCACCGGCGCCGGTCCGAAGCCATCCGCGGGGACCGCGCTGGTCGGCGTAGGGCGGACGGTCGGCGTCGTCTCCGTAACGGGGCCATCGCCGCAGCCCGCAAGGGCAAGGACGGCGAACGGGAGCGCGGCAAGCAGGAGCATCTTCGATTTCATGGGACGATCGGAGGGTAGCCGCCACAACGGTTTCGGGCCAAGCGTCATCTGCACCTTGGCTTTACACCTCCGTTCGGCGCACGTTCGTGCACATCCCAACCACGGAGCACCGAACATGGAAGAACTGCAGAACCCACCCGACACGGCAATCGAGGTCGTCCCAGGTGGTGGCAGCGAATCGCTTGTCGCCGAACTCGAAGCCAGCCGCGAAGCGGAACGAGTGGCGGTCGAAAAGCTGCGCCGGGCGCTTCTCGCCACCGAACCCGCACTCGAACCGGCAATGGTCAGCGGCGCAACCGTGGCCGAGGTCGAGGCGAGCTTCGCCGCTGCCCAGGCCGTGCTCACGCGCCTCCGCGAGATGGTTACAAAAGAGACCGCCGGGCGTATTCCGGCTGGCGCCCCGGGACGGGCGAAATCATCCGCGCGCAGCCCGTTTGAGAAGATCCGCGAAGGTCTGGCCAATCGAGAGTAAGACGGTCGGTCGCTGGTCCCACCTCCTCGCGATGCACCACTCCGCCGCCCCTCAAGAGCGCCGACTTCAAGGTACTTCCCTCGCTCGCGGACTGGTTTGGCTCGGGCTAACTATCTCGTCCAGAACGTGATAGATTCGCATGCGAGGCAGATCAGACAGTGCCGCATCAAGTGACGCTTCGCCCGGGCTACGTTGCGATCTCGTTCTCCGGAGATGTGGATCGCGAATCCGTCAGAGGACTGCTCGCTGCCGTGCCGGATGCGTTAGCTACCATACAGAGAACCGGCCGACTGCTCTTCGAGTTTTCCGAAATGGAATCGTTCGACTTCGATCCCCTCTCGCTCGGCGAGACCATGCAGCAGTTCGCCAGCCAGGGTCTCCGGCTCGCAATCTGTTCCGCAAACCCCGAGTTCTTTGGAGTCGGCCGCCAGATTGCCCAGTTCTCCGGCGTCGAGGGAGCGGCCATCGCCGTGTTCAAAGACCAACCAGCAGCCATCGCGTGGTTACTTGGTCTCGGAAACGCCGAAGGGGAGCGCTGAAGAGCCCCCGCGTCGTTCACTGAACATCGTTGAGGCGCCGTCGGTTCAATGCTTCGCGTCGAACGTAAAACCGCCGGCACGGATGCCGTTCTGGGCCGCAGTCAACGGGATTCGGGAAATTGGGATCATGAACGTCCGCTCGACGAGAAGAGAATGGTCGGGGTGACAGGATTTGAACCTGTGGCCTCTACGTCCCGAACGTAGCGCTC
>JBDTNM010000110.1:0-9847 GCA_039933735.1 bacterium
GTGCGCGGTTCTGGGGTGGGTGGTGGGCCCGGCGGTCGGGTGGGCCTGGGATCCGCTTACTGCGTGCGCGGTTCTGGGGTGGTGGTGGGGGCTGTGGCGGTCGGGTGGGCCTGGGATCCGCTTACTGCGTGCGCGGCTCTGATGGGGTGGGTGGTGGCGGCTGTGGCGTTGGGGTAGGCCCGGGATCCGCTTACTGCGTGCGCGGTTCTGATGGGGGCGGGTGCGCCTGGCGTTGGGGTAGGCCCGGGATCCGCTTACTGCGTGCGCGGTTCTGATGGGGGAGAGGAGTTAACAGTAAGTTGTTGCATGCCACGGTATGGCGTCGTAAGGTGATGTTAGCTGGAACGGTAGTGCCGAGTGAGCACAGCCAGCCCCCTTCATTCGTCCCGGCACCCAGGTACCATTAGCGACGGGTGCGGCAGCACGTTTTCCAACACGCAAAACTCACCGTCCTCTTCGGACACACTCTGTACTTTTTGGTAGTCCCTTTGGAAGAAATAGAAACCCAACCACAAACCATGAACACCAACGGCTCGGCCGAGAACGGCCACGCGGAGCCTGCCGCACCGCGGCGGCGCACCCGCGCCAAGCCCGCCCCGCCACCGGAAGACGTGATCGACGTCGCCGCGGTGGTGGCGCAAGCGGAAAGCAGCCAGCCGGAAAGCGCCGAGGCTCCTCGGGCGCGGCGCACGTTCAAGCGAGAACCCAAAGCTCCGGCGGCGGAATCCGCTGACGCGGCAGAAGCCGTCGACAACGCGCCACCCTCCGCGCCACAGGAACGCACGTTCCGGCGCGAGGGCCGTGAGAACGGAAGCGGCGAACAACGCAACGACAACGAGAATCGCAACCAGGACGGGCGTGCCAACGAGAATCGTGGCGAACGGCCCGAGCGCGAAAACCGCGGCGAGCGCCGTTGGGGCCGCGACCGTGAGAGCAACCGCAACGACCAGAACAGCCGTGGCAACGAGCGAAGCGAACGCAGCGAACGCGTCTGGCCTCCGCATGAAGGCGTCGAGATCCAGCCTCGCGAAGACCGTGGTTCGCGCCAGGACCGCCAGCAGCAGCCGGCCCAGCCCCAGATGGCGCCCCTCAACATTGCCGAACTCGAACAGAAGTCTCGCGAGCAGCTCGCCGAGCTGGCAATCGAAATGGGTCTCGAAGAGGCGGCGGTACTTCGCAAGACCGACCTGATCTTCCGGCTTCTGCAGCACCAGGCCGAAGCTCGCGGCAACGTCTTCTCCGGTGGCTTCCTCGAAGTCAGCGACGACGGCAACTACGGCTTCCTCCGGGGCGAATCGATGCTCCCCGGACCGCACGACATTTACGTCTCGCAATCGCAGCTCCGGCGATTCGCCCTCCGGCCCGGCGACTACGTCACCGGCCAGGTGCGGCATCCGAAGGACAATGAGAAGTACTACGGCCTGCTCAAGGTTGAAGCCGTAAACGGCATGGACCCGGAAACCGCGAAGAAACGCCCGTTCTTCGAGAACCTGACGGCCATCTTCCCGAAACAACAGCTTCGGCTTGAAACCACGCCCGACAATCTGACCCATCGGCTGATCGACCTGATCGCGCCGGTCGGCCTCGGCTCGCGCGGCCTCATCGTCAGCCCACCAAAGGCCGGCAAGACGATGCTGCTGAAGAACATCGCCAACGGCATCGCCACCAACTATCCGGAAGTGCACCTGATCGTCCTCCTGATCGGCGAGCGGCCGGAAGAAGTGACGGACATGCAGCGAAGCGTCCGCGGAGAAGTGGTCAGCAGCACGTTCGATGAGCCAGTGGAGGACCACACCCGCGTTGCGGAGATGGCCCTCGAGCGCGCAAAGCGGCTGGTTGAAGGCGGCAAAGACGTCGTCATCCTTATGGACTCGATTACGCGCCTGACGCGCGCTTATAACCTCGCCCTGCCGCCGAGCGGTCGTACGCTTTCCGGTGGTGTCGACCCCGTAGCGCTCTATCCTCCGAAGCGGCTTTTCGGCGCCGCGCGTAAGTGCGAAGAGGGCGGCTCGCTCACCATCCTTGCGACCTGCCTGGTCGATACCGGCTCCCGCATGGACGAAGTGGTCTTCGAAGAATTCAAGGGCACGGGCAACATGGAACTGCGGCTCGACCGGAAACTGGCGGAACGCCGCTTCTACCCGGCGATCGACGTCCAGGGCAGCAGCACCCGTCGCGAAGAGCTCCTGCTGGACGAGCGCACCCTGAAGGGTGTTTGGCTCGTTCGAAGGATGACGGCTATGATTTCGCAGAACTCGCCGAACCAGCTCGAAGCTACCGAACGGTTGCTCGAACGGATCGCGCGGACATCAACGAACGAGGAGTTCCTCAGTTCACTGAAGACGGAGCTCTAGGGGAATTCCCCTAAGAGCCGCGCATCCCGGCAATAAGGGCTGCCGGGATAGCCTCGGAAGGAGGAAGCGAGCAAGGTTAGGCAAGGCTCAGCCTGTGACGTTGGCACCCCCGCCGTCATCACCTGACCACAACGCTGTATGAGTATCGACGGGACCCGGGCACGGTCGCACGCGCATTCGCGTCGGCATGGGCGATTTACAGTTCACGGCATCGTCGTGATCCTGGCTGTCGGCGCTGTCCTGTTCGCCAGCCAATTCCCGAACTCTTCCAACGCGATCTCCAGCAGCACGCTTCCTACGTTTAGCCTTTCCGGCATGGCCGGCACCACCCAGACGCGGTCATTCACGGCCTTCCGTCCCTCGGCGCTCACCCAGACCATGGATTCCGTTGCGACGACGAACCTGCGCACTGACGTGCTCGCAGAACGGTCCGTCGGTGCAATTTCGCCGAATTCATCGCTCTCATCGGGTGTGGCCGCAGCTGCCGCGACTTCGGGCGAAATCGGCGCCGGCGTGAAGCCCCTGGCCGACATCATCGACCCCCGCAGTCCAATTGTTGAATACCGGACCCAGGGCGGCGACTCGATTAGCGGCATCGCCTCGAGATACGGCGTTTCGATGGACACGATCCTCGCGAACAACCCGACGCTCAGCGTCGCCAACATCAATCTGATCCAGAAGGATCAGGTAATCATCGTGCCGCGCAAAGACGGCATCCTGTACAAGGTCGCGTTCGGCGACACAGTCGAAAAGATCGTCAACCAGTACGACAACATCGCCAGCGATACGGTGATCGCCTACAAGCCGAACAACATCACGAACCCCGGCCAGCTCGAGCAGGGCCAGTACGTTCTGCTCCCGGGCGCGACGATCAAGCCACCGCCACCGCCACCGCCGCCGCCGAAGCAGACGACGACCGGCAATCCCGGCGCCGGTCCCGGCGTCGGCAGTACCTCCGGCGGTAGCTCGCCGAAGCCATCCGGCGGCAAGTTCCAAAACTTCCCGCTTGCGGCCTGGCACGGCATCAGCGACCCGTTTGGTGTGAGCCGCGGTGGTGGTTCGTACCACACCGGCATCGACCTCGACATGTACGGCTTCGCCTTCTCGCCGATCTTCTCGGTCTGCGATGGCACGGTGATTTCCACCGAGTACCTCACCTACAGCTACGGCTATCACGTCATCGTCGACTGCGGCGACGGCTGGACGACGCTGTACGCGCACATGAGCCAGATCAATGTGAACCCGGGCCAGAGAGTCTCGGCCGGAACCACGCTGGGCATCACTGGCCTGACCGGATTCACCACCGGGCACCACCTGCACTTCGAAATCCGCTACAACGGCGGCTACGTGGACCCGGCGCTCTACCTCAACTTCTAACGTTTGCTTAACCATGGGAGCGTCAGCGCTCAGGAAATTCTCACCGAACTCTCAGGTTGCGCTGCTTCACTCTGAGCATGCTGCTGCCGCGTTCGCTACCTTCGGCCCTGGGGTCGCCGCATATGCGGGACCTGCCAATTTCTCCGAGGCTCCTGAGCTTTGCCGTCATCGGCGTCGTTTGTACGGTCGCCTTCGGCGGGATCTTCTGGGCCTTGCGGCAATTTACCGGGCCTATTGAAGCGAACTTCGGGGCGCTTTCGAGCACGATCATCTTCAACTTCGCAGCGAACCGGCGGCTCACATTCCGGGCGCACCGCGGCCCCATCGCCAGGCAGGCGGCAGCGTACGCAGTCGTCTACGTCGTTGGCCTGGGAGCGTCATCGGCCGCTCTCTGGCTGGTACTCGAACTTTTCTCCCATCCAACGGGATTCACCGAAGTGGTGCTCGCGACGGGCGCCAGCGGAGTCGCCACCGTCGCGAGATACGCCATGCTCACGCGCTGGGTCTTTCCGGCGAAGCGCCTGACCGATGCAGCGGGTAGCTTCAGTGGTTGAAGCGCCAGACCTGAGGACTCCCGGGAGCGAACGGACCGGCGCCTTTGGGTTGCCTGCGATATCGGTGAGCCGCGAGCGCTGGGCCGACGCGGGTTCGCTCGCGGCGGTCGTCGCCGTCGCCTTAATGATCAACACCTGGCGACTCGGCGATACGGGCAACGGCAACACCTACTACGCGGCCGCCGTCCGTTCGATGGCCGGTTCGTGGCACAACTTCTTCTTCGCCTCGTTCGACCCCGGCGGCTTCATCTCCGTCGATAAACCGCCGGTCTTCCTCTGGTTCGGGGCGCTTTCCGTACGTATTTTCGGCTACTCGTCGTGGGCCATCTTGCTCCCCAGCGCGATCGCAGGGGCGGCCTCTGTGGCCTTGCTGTGGCTCATCGTGCGCAAGTACATCGGCCTGCTGGCCGCGACGATCGCCGCCGTGGCGCTCGCCCTCTCGCCGATTTCGGTGGCGGTCGACCGGCTCAACCTCCCGGAACCGTTCCTCATCCTCGCGCTGATCGGTGCGGCCGGCGCCGTCCTGCAATCGATCGAATCGAAGCGCTGGTGGGCGTGGGTCGCCCTCGCCGGTGCGCTTGTAGGGATCGCCTTCAACATCAAAATGCTGGCCGCCTGGATTCCCGGCCCGGCGTTCGCCCTCGCGCTCCTCGTTGCGGTTCCGCGGATCGACCGGAAATCCCTGATTCGGGCCGGGTCGCAACTCGCCATCCTCGGTGTCAGCACTCTGGTGGTGTCGGCTTCGTGGATGCTGATCGTCGACGCGATTCCCTCGGAGAGCCGGCCGTACGTCGGTGGGAGTACCGATAACACGGTCCAAAACCTGATCGTCGATTACAACGGCGTCGGGCGAGTCGATGGCAACGAAAACAGCCGCCCGGGAGGCGGCGGCGCACCGCCAATCACCACGAACCGCAGCACCGGCGGTACCTTCCCGAACAACATCGGCCCGTTCAATACGAATCCGTTGAACCCGCCCACAGGCGGCACGTTCAACGGCCGCGGCGGCATCATCGCCGGGACTCCGGGGCTCTGGCGGATGTTCGATGACGCGAACGGCCCCCAAATCGCGTGGCTCCTGCCGCTGGCGCTCCTGCTTGCGCCGTTGGCGCTCTGGCGCTGGCGGTCGTCTCCAGTCTTGCGAGCGGTCGTCGTGCTGTTCGCCAGCTGGGTGCTGCTGTTCGGCGGTGTGTTTTCGTACGCGCAGGGGATTTACCACAGCTACTACACCGCGGCCCTTATGCCGGGCATTGCGGTGCTGGCCGGCCTTGGGATCGTGGCGACCATCGACCTGGCGAAGCGCGACGCGCGATGGATGCTGGCGTTTTTGCCGGCGGCGTGGGCAACGGCGATGGTGCAACTGCACCAGGCGGATAGCGTCGAGAACTTCTACAACGCGGTGCCCATGTTTGCCGTAGCTGTGGTCGCCATCGCCGGGCTGGCGGCTGCGGGCTTCGCCCTGGCGCGGAAGACGCGGTTCCTGGCGCCGTCGCTTATGGTCGCAGTTGGCGCGTTGATGGTGACGCCGGCCGTCTGGTCAACGTACGAAGCGCGGAATCCGTCGCTGAACACCACCCTTCCCCAGGCCGGACCCCGCGAAGGAGCAGCTGGCCGATCGTTCGGTTCCGAGGCGTTCGACGGCGGAGTCGTCTCGCTGGCCGCCTGGCTCGAAGCGCATCAGCAGCCCGGGGCGCGCTGGGACCTCGCGGTCACGAGCGCGATGAACGCCTCGACGCTGATTGCGGACTACGACCTTTCCGTGATGGCGATTGGCGGCTTCAGCGGCTCCGACCCGAGCATCACCGTGGATCAGTTCGCCGACTACGTTGCCGCCGGCGAGATTCGCTACGTACTGGTCAGCCAGGGTGGCCCAGGAGGGGGGCCAGTCAACCTCAATCCCGGGAACATCAATCCCGTCGGTCGCCAGAATACCTTCCCGAATACTGGAACTCGCCCGGGCCAACCGGGCGCCAACAACCGCGGCCCGAACGTGGCTCCCGGCCAGCCGGGCACCACCGGTCGCCCCGGACAACAACAACAACAACAACCGCCAGCCCAGCCGGCGACGACAACCGAACAAAAGGGCGCGAACGCCATCATGTCAGCAGTGCGATCGGTCTGTACGCCTGTGACCGGCAGCGACGCTCCCGCCGCGAACGCGGGCAGCCTCTACGACTGTTCGGGTGCGGCCGATAAGCTGCGCGCGCTGAACTAACCTCTTCGCTCTCCCGCCGCTTAGAATCGTCCGGGCCGAACGTTCGCGGCCGGAGAGTTCATGTCTTCTGCGCTGGCCGGTGTGCGTGTGCTCGAACTGGCGCAGGGCGTCAGCGGCCCATATTGCGGCAAGCTGCTTGCGGGGCTGGGCGCCGATGTCATCAAGATCGAACCCGCCGCGGGAGACCGTTCGCGTCGGGATGGCCCATTCCCCGGCGACCTGGCCGATCCAGAACGATCCGGGCTGTTTCTCCACCTCAACACTGGCAAACGCAGCGTGACTGGCTCAACGGCCGAGGCAGAGCGACTGCTCGGCTCAGCCGACGTGGTCATCCTGGACCTGCGGCCAGCGCAGCTGATCGAAGCAGGAATCGACCTCGAGCGATGGCGGCGCGAGTATCCCCGGCTCGTCATCGGCAGCGTGACTACGTTCGGTCTGGAAGGCCCGTACGCGGACTACCTTGGCGGCGAGCTTGTGGCGTACTCGCTCGGCGGTTACGCAATGCTCACCGGGTCGCCGGACAGGGAACCTCTGAAGGCCTACGGGTCGTTGGTCGAGTTCCAGGCAGGAGCGCAGCTGGCGCTTGGAGTGATGGGTGCGCTCCTCTCGCGCGATGTAACTGGTCACGGGCAAATCGTCGATACGGCAGCGATGCAGGCGGCGACCTTCCTTCTCGGGGCAGTCGAACAGAGCGCCCATTTCTATGGCCGAATCGCGCGGCGAAACGGCACCCGGCTGCTCGGCTTTCCGCCTGAGCACTCGTATCCATCGACCATTCGGCCGTGTGCCGATGGCTACGTCCACTGCCACTCGAACAACCGCTATCTCGACCTTCTCGGGGCGCTTATCCCCAACCCGAGACTGACCGAACCTGACCTCCTCGGGGCGATGATGGCCCACGCCGACGAGATCGACGCGATCATGGACGAATGGCTGGCCGACAAGAATCGGGAAGAGATCGTCGCCCAGGCCCAGGAGCTCCGCCTGCCGTTCACCGAAGTGCGCGAACCCGGCGAAGTCATGGCCGAAGCGCACCACAAAGAGCGCGGCAGTTTCGTCACCGTGGAACATCCAGTTGCCGGGCCGATCTTCCAGCCCGGAGCACCGTTCCGCATGTCGGCAACACCGTGGGAGACGAAGCCAGCGCCCTCACTCGGCCAGCACGACGGCGCGACCTGGCAAGACGAACCAACGCAGGAGTTCGCGCACAGCAAACGGACGGCGTCGAAACCGCTGGCCGGGCTCCGAGTCATTGATTTCACCAACGCTGTCGCGGGGCCAATCGCGGCGTTCATCCTCGCTGACCTCGGCGCAGAAGTGATCAAAATCGAGGCGCCGACCAGCCGGCCAAAGGTGGCGGCGGGCGTCGCTCCGTTGCTCGAGGGCGCGGATGCACCTTCGTACAACCGGATCATGACCTTCAACGAACTGAACCACGGCAAGCGAAGTTTCGCCCTGGATGTCGCGACCGCGGAAGGCAAGGCGATTTTCCTGGAGCTGGCGGCGAAGTCCGACATCGTCGTCCAGAATTTCGCGCCGCGAGTGATGGGTAACCTCGGCATTGATTACGAGGCGCTCAAGGCGGTGAACCCGCGCATCATTCTGGCCTCGATGCCCGCCTTCGGGCTTTCGGGACCGTTCCGGGACCGCATTTCGTATGGCCCCGGCATCGACGCGATGAGCGGCCTCAGCCACCTCACAGGCTACAGCGATGGCCCACCGATGAAGCCGGGCAACTTCTTCTGCGATCAACAGGCCGGGGTACTCACCGCTTTCGCTGTCTGCGCCGCTGTGCGCCACGCCGAGCGAACTGGCGAAGGCCAGCACATCGAACTCGCCATGATTGAGGGTGAATTCCAGGTACTCGGGGATGCCTACATCGACTATGCGATGAACGGCCGCGAGCGGCGCCGCAGCGGCAATGACCACCCGGCCATGGAGCCTCACGGCATGTTCCGCTGCAAAGGCGAAGACGCCTGGGTCGCCATCGCCATCGAAACCGACCGCCAGTGGCGCACGCTCGCAGCACTCTGCGACCGCTCCGACCTCTCCGCGGATAACTATGCAGAACGAAGGCGCCATCCCGGGGAGATTCACGCCGCGGTCGAAGAGTGGACGTTGCGCCGTACTCCACTAGAGGTCCAAACGGCGCTCCAGCGAGTTGGGGTGCCAGCGGCGGCTGTCCTAAACGCGCTTGAGTTGCTCGGCGACCCGCATGTGGCGACCTACCACGGCTTCGAGTACGTGGACACGCCCGGAGTTGGGCCGACGCCCTACCCTCGCGTCGCATTCCGACTTTCTGAAACGCCGGTACCTGTTTCGGGGCCGGCGCCCGGCTTCGGCGAGGGCAACCGATACGTCCTGCGGGAAGTCCTTGGCCGGGACGACGCCGCCGTCGACCAGCTCATCTCAGATCACGTCATCGCCGATGAGCCCATGGGCGTCGGCCACTAGGAGACTTCTATGGAACGAGTACTTATCGAGTCCGCGGGGGCGGTGCGCACGGTCACCCTGAATCGCGCTGAGAAGCGGAACGCGATGGACGCCCAGATGCTGGAAGAGCTCGCGGCGGCGTTCGCGGACCAGCCGCCTGCCGAAGAGCGGGTGACCGTTATTCGCGCGAACGGGACGGTCTTCTGTGCCGGCCTCGACCTGAAAGAGCGTGGCGAAGGCGGCCCGATACGCGGCGCCAGCCCGATCGAACACGTCCTCGACGCGATCGAGCACTACCCGCTGCCGGTGGTGGGCGTGGTCCAGGGCGACGCCATCGCAGGCGGCAACGAACTGGCGCTGCACTGTGACATCGTCGTCGCTTCGACGGCTGCCCGGTTTGGGATGTCGCTTGCCCAGATTGGCCTCGCCCCCACCTGGTTCCTGGCGAAAAAGTTGCTGGAGGTGGGCGGTCCGGTCGCAGCACGGGAGATCCTGCTCCTTGGCGACCCCATCCCGGCGCAGCGCATGTACGCTCTCGGGCTGATCGCCCGGCTCGCGGAGCCTGACGCGCTTGAGGCAGCCGCAAGCGCCGTGATCGAGCGGCTGGCGGCGAATGCGCCGCTCTCGTTGCGGGCGATGAAGGCACTGCTCGTCCGAGAGATGGCTTTCCGCGACGGTATCCCGCACGAAGACGTGGATGCACTGGTCGATGCCGCCCGTACGTCGACGGATGCGCGCGAGGGGATGGCGGCGCGCCTCGAAAAGCGTTCGCCGAACTTCAGCGGCCGCTAGCAGGCGCGCCGAAACAGGGCACGGTTGACGCCGTCGCGGCGAATCGCCAGAGTTCCGGACGATATTCGGAGGACTTTCGCCCATGTACAGGATCTATCTCGCCCTCGCCCAATTCCACCAGG
>JBDTNM010000111.1:0-9652 GCA_039933735.1 bacterium
GGCCGAGGTCGCGAAAGGTCGGACCATCGGACACGGGGGTTTCGACCGGCGCAGCATCCTGCGGAACGGCCCGTTCTTCGGGATTCGAAAGGGTAAGAGTCAAAAGGGTGAGTTTTCTCCGTTTGGTGATATGAGCGTTTAGGGGTTGTGGCCTGGTCTCGGGTAACGCTCACTCACGACAAACAAACGAACGTGAAAACGAGTAGGGCACGGTGCACACGATGGTGCGGGGCTCGTAAGCCAGCGTAGCACGGTTTTCGTTATGGTGCGGCGAGAATCCGCGTAGACTCCCGCCATGCCGCCTGTCCCTCCGCAAGACCAGCTCGTTGTGGAATTGTTCGTCCGCGACTTCGACCGTTCCCTCACCTTCTATAAGGCGCTCGGCTTCGAAGTCGAACGCCAGGAGGAAGACTTCGCGGTGCTGCGCTTCGATGATTGCGGGTTCCTGCTCCAGGCGAGCCGGAAACTGGGCGATGTCCCCTCGCGGCCGGCGGCGAACCTGCGCATCCTGGTCGATGACGTGGACGCGAAGTGGGAGGTCGCGAAGACCCTTGGCGCCCCGGTGTTCGTAGCGATTGGCGACCGCGACTATGGCCTTCGCGACTTCATCGTGGTTGATCCGGACGGGTTCGGCGTGCGATTCGCGGCGCCGATCGCGCGGTCGGGTCGGGCCCAAAAACGGGATCCCTCGCTGTAGACTCGCGGAATGCCAATGGAACTTCCCCTTCACGGACACAAATGGGCCGCGCTTCGCAGCGAAATGGAAGCGATGCGCGCGAACGATCTCGACTGGAAGCATGGCCGCCACGGCGCCTATGTCTGGTACGCGAATGACGAACTTGAAGAGGTGCTGCGCGAAGCGTTCGGCATGTTCCTGGTCGAAAACGGCCTCGGCATGCGCGCATTCCCGAGCATTGCTCGCATGGAGAACGAGGTCCTCTCGATGGTCCGCGGCCTCTTGGGCGGCGATGAGGAGACGGCCGGCATCTTCACCAGCGGCGGCACCGAGAGCATCTTCCTGGCGATGTTCGCACTGCGGGAGTGGGCGCAGAAGGAGAAGCGAGGCGTTTCCCGGCCCGAAGTCGTCGCGCCGCACTCCGCCCACCCAGCCTTGAACAAGGCCGCGCACATGCTCGGTCTTGCCGTGAAGCGCGTACCCGTAGGCGCCGACTTCCGCGCCGATCCGGCGGCGATCAAGGCGGCCATCGGCCCGAACACGGTCGGACTTTACGCTTCCGCGCCTTCCTACTCCCTCGGCATGGTCGACCCAATTCCCGAACTCGGCGCGATTGCAGCCGAGCAGGACCTCTGGTTCCACGTCGACGCCTGCGTCGGTGGCATCCTGGCGCCGTTCGTACGCGAATGCGGCCGGGATGTGCCGCCTTTCGACTTCACCGTTCCTGGTGTGACGTCAGTCTCGGCGGACCTGCACAAATCCGGATTCGCCGCGAAACCCGCATCGACCGTGACCTTCCGGACCCGCGCACACCGCGAATTCTCCCGGTACGTGTTCGATGATTGGCCAAGCGGCACCTACCAGTCGCTGACGTTCACCGGCACCCGTCCCGGCGGCGCCATTGCGGCCTCGTGGGCGGCGTTGAACTTCCTCGGGCGCGAAGGCTACCGCGAACTCGCCGCTTCCAGCATGCGGGCGAAAGACCGGATCATTGAAGGGCTGACTTCAATCGAAGGCGTCCATGTCCACGGCGAACCGCCGCTCTACGCGTTCTCGTGGGCGGCGCCGGGCGTCGATATGGGTGCGGTTGCTGGGGCGATGGGCAAACGCGGCTGGATGTGCGGTCAGACCACAAGCCCGTCGGGGATCCACGTGATGGCCACACCCGTACACGAGGCCTCGGCTGACGCTTACGCCGCAGCCGCCGCTGAAAGCATCGCTGAGGCAGGCGCCATCGGCACCCCGTCGCAGGCCGCGCACTACTCCTAACACCGGCATGTCGTCACGCGATTGCAAGTTGGCGGCCGGTCCGTTGCATCGCCGTGGCCGTGTCGGCTCGGTAGGCTTCGCGCATGCACGAAGTCCGGCGGTTCACCCGCTTCCTGCTCGCGCTTAAGCGGGAGGCAGGCGAAGACGACCTGACTGGCCTCGCCGCGGAACTGGCCTTCCGCTTCTTCATGGCGCTTTTCCCGTTCGCGCTGGTGCTTGTCACGCTGGGCGCGCTCATCTCCCGCCTCGTTGGCGTGGACGATCCGTCTGGTTCCGTGCTCGATGCCGTCGGTGATTCGTTGCCGGCCGACGCTGCGAGCGTCCTCCGTACCCAGGTCGACGAGGTCATCTCGAAGGCGAACGTCGGCATTCTGTCCATCGGCATTCTCGCGGCGGTCTGGTCGGCGGCGGGTGGCGCGAAGGCGCTAATGAAAGCGACCAACCGCGTCTACGACCTGCCGGAGACTCGCAAAGGCCCGATGCAAGCGGCCATCGCGTTGGGGATCACGACCCTCGGCGGCATCGGCCTGCTCCTGGCGGTGGCGGCGATGGTGCTTACCCAAACGTTCGCCGGAGACCTGGCGGCGGCCCTGGGCCTCGGCAGAGAGTTCGCCTGGACCGTGCAGATTGTCCGGCTTCCGCTGATCGTCTTTTTCGTCGCCTGCGCCGCCGAAATCATGTACTGGCTGGCCCCCAATCGCTGGGAGAGGCCTTTGCTGGCGAGCCGCGGCGCGGTCATTTTCGCTCTCTGCTGGTCCGTGTTCACGGTTGGGTTCGCGTTCTACGTTTCGCATTTCGGTTCGTACAACGCGACCTACGGCGCCCTGGCCGGTGTCGTCATCATGCTGTTCTGGTTCTACGTCTCCAGCCTGCTGATCTTGCTCGGCGCCGAAGTGAACTCGATGGCCGAAAAACGCATGGTCGTCTCGCCGGAAGTCCTCGCTGAGGCCGACGCGGCGTATCCGTTGGCCCGGGCACGGGGAGGAGGCGGATCAACGGGCCTGGAATGGGCCGTACTGGCCGGGGTGTTCCTGGCGCTCTTCAGTTGGTTAAGGCGCGGCCCGAAGTCGTAGTCCGAACCCTCGCGAATGATCAGTTCTTCACGAGCCAGACGTATTACCAGTGCCGGTCTGCGCCCCGGGTCGTCTTTCTTCGGAGAGACCCTCCAGGGCCCTGGGCGCGGACGGCGCTTCCTCGATGACGTTCTGTCGCACCCGCCCGTATGCGAGGAATTGTGCTTGACGCGTTTACGTCGCGCTGCCTAGCATCCGCCGCCCTACAAGGAGGCAATCAATGAATCACCCACTCGTTAAGGAATTCCGCAATTTCCTGCTCC
Organism: bacterium; assembly: GCA_039933735.1. Classification (GTDB taxonomy): domain Bacteria; phylum Chloroflexota; class Dehalococcoidia; order Tepidiformales; family Tepidiformaceae; genus Amarobacter. The sequence goes on from JBDTNM010000111.1 coordinate 3,282, forward strand.
AGGGCGACATCATCGCTTTAGCCGTTGCGTTCATCATGGCCCTCGCGTTCAAGGCGGTGATCGATTCGTTCACCCAGGGCATTGTGATGAACTTCATCGCAGCCATCGTGGGCAAGCCAAACTTCGATAGCATCGGGTTGGATGTGGGCGATAGCCGATTGCTCATCGGCACGTTTTTCACCGCGGTGATCCAATTGATCCTCGTTGGCGCCGCCGTCTTCTTCTTCATCGTCAAGCCGGTGAACATGATCAAAGAACGTCAGAAGAAGGGCGAAGAAGAGCCCGTGCCGGACCCGGAAGATGTCCAGCTCCTGCGCGAAATCCGCGACCTGCTCAAGACTCGCGGAGGCGTGTAGTCGCTGCGAGCCAAAACTGCCCTGATGTCAGATTGTTGGATAGAGCGGCGGAGGTCCGGCCAGACTGGCCCGCGTCAGCGGGCCCTTGCGTAGTTGAGCTCCACCACTCCCGACGGATAGGGGATTGCCGAAGTCAACGCGAATTTGACGTGCGAACCCGCCGGCAGAGCGCGCTTCCCGCTCCCCAGGATCAGCGGATAGACGAGCAGATGCAGTTCATCGACAAGGTCGTTCGCGATCATCAGATGGACGAGCTGGCTGCTGCCGTCGGTGAGTATGGTGCCCCCCGGTTGCTCTTTGATCGCCTGGATCGACTCGACGATGTTGTCGCGGATGATCGTGGTGTCGCGCCAGATGGGCGTTTCCAGGGTCTTAGAGACAACGTATTTCCTGGGGGCGTTCATCATGTCGCCGAACGGGTCGCCCACGGGCATCGGTTCGAAGGCTTCGGCGTGGGTGACGTAGGTCTTGCGGCCAAGAACGAAGGCGTCGCATTCCTGCATCATGGCGCCGAAAGAAGCGCCAATGCCGTCGTCCCAGTAAGGGATGGTCCATCCGCCGTGCTCGAATCCGCCGTCGCGGTCCTCGTCTATACCGCCCGGCGCTTGCATCACGCCGTCCATCGAAACGAACTCCGAAACGATCAGCTTTCTCATGCGACCTCCGCTTTCTTAGAACCGTCAGTCTCGGACGAGTGTGCGGGCTACTACAAGGCCCCGGGCCGGCAAGCTGGCGGCATGGAACTATCGGACTGCTTCCGCGAAGCGCCGGAGTTCGCCCGGAATGTCGGGGCCTGCGGGCTGATAAGCGATCTCGGTGATGCCGGCCGCTTCGAGGCGAGTGAGGTGGTCGCGCCATTCAGCGGCGGTGCGGGCCAGTCCGAACTGCTGCAACATCGGCCCGTTGACGACCCTGGCGTCGCGTTCCGTGAGGGCGATCAGATGGCGATCGTGGACGGCGATATGGCGCGCTGCCGCCGGCACCGATTCGATGTCCGCAACCCATTCCAGTCCGCCAGGGATGCGCGAAAAGTCAGCGCCTCGTTCGTACATGGCGTGGAGCGCGACACCGGCACCATGTCCGGCGGCAGCAAGCGCCCGCGACGAGCCCGCATCTTCGCCCTCATCGAGGACCGTACCGAAGGCCAACTGGACGCACATTCGGCCAGGCTCGACCGGGACGGGGGGCATGCCCGAGATGAACATGCCGTCGGCGAGGTCGTTCGCGGCGGCGGCGCCCTTTGGCCCCGCAATACCGAGGATCATCGGCACGGAGATCGGCCGTTCGGGGGCGAACCCCTCGGGGTGCATCATCTGGATCAGCGCGCCTTCCCATTCGACCGCCTCGCCGCGAAGCAGCGCCTGGAGCGTTTCGACGTAGTGCCGGACGAACTTCCAGGAGAGCGGCTTCTGGCCCATGGTCATGCGGCCGGTGAACCCGGAACCGATTGCGACGGCGAGCCGTCCCGGAGCCATGTCCGCAAGCATTGCTATGGCGGCCGCGTTCGTCATCGGATGGCGAAGGCTCGGGATGAGCACGCCCGGCCCAAGCCCGATGCGATTCGTCCGGGTGGCCGCGAGTGCGAGCGAGGCCCAGACATCCGGGTAGAGCGCCGGCGAGTCGTATAGCCATGCGCGGTGGAAGCCCAGCTGTTCGGCAACCACCACGTGATCGGGTGTGGAGAGCGATGTGGCGAAGGCGCAGGAGATGTGAATCACCGCGGCACTCTAGAGTTGGCTGCGGTCCGTCGCAAACTCCATTCATTCGCCCAGGCCGCTCTCGCGGGGGCCGAGGCATTCCCTGAGTTAGCGGAAGCGGGATCGGCCGAAGTAGCCGCTGAGCGCCAGCACAACGAGGACGACGACGATGACGACGAGCAGGTTGCTTGTCACCACGTACGCACCGCCGCTCAGGAGAAGCAGGACCAACAAGAGGATAAGAAGCAGCGCCATGTCAGGTTCCTTTCGTGCGCCCCGGCTTGGAATCCACCGAGGCCTCGAGTTTGAGTTTCGAGCCAGTGGCGGGCGAGGCCACTGAGGGCTTTGTATTGGGTCCGTTCGTCCCTGTTGTTGGGCAGTGAAAGGACTACGGTGATTCCAGATGCCCATCACATCTCACCGATCTCGAACCAGCGGCTTCGGCCGCTCCCGGTAAACCCAACGAGATTTGGAGGGAGTTCAACGATGGTAGCCACACTAGAGAAGACCCCACAAAAGTCCCCGACCGGCACGATGAAGGCACTGGTCTACCACGGGCCAGGGAAGTCGGAGTGGGCGGATAAGCCGATGCCGAAGATCCAATCGCCAACCGACGCGGTGGTACGGATCACGAACACAACGATCTGCGGGACCGACCTGCACATCCTCAAAGGCGATGTCCCGACCGTCACCGACGGCCGCATCCTCGGCCACGAAGGCACCGGCATCATCACCGAAGCCGGTACCGGGGTCTCGACCTTCAAGGTGGGCGACCGAGTCCTGATCTCCTGCATTACGGCCTGCGGCGCCTGCGAATACTGCAAGCGTCAGATGTACTCACACTGCACGACCGGCGGCTGGATCCTGGGCAACACGATCGACGGCACGCAGGCGGAATACGTCCTCGTCCCGCACGCGGACATGAGCCTCTACCAGATCCCTGCCGGGATGGACGAAGAAGCCATGGTGATGCTCAGCGACATCCTGCCCACCGGTCACGAATGCGGCGTCCTCAATGGCCGCGTTAAGCCCGGCGACACCGTTGCTATCGTCGGCTCCGGGCCCATCGGCCTGGCAGCCCTGTTGACGGCGCAGTTCTACTCTCCGTCGGAAATCATCATGGTCGACCTCGACGAGAAGCGGCTGGACGTGGCGAAGAAGATGGGCGCCACCACAACGGTGAACAGCACCAACGGCAAAGCGGTCGAAGTCATTCTCGGGATGACCGGCGGCCGAGGCGTTGATGTGGCCATCGAAGCGGTCGGCGTGCCGGCCAGTTTCGACATCTGCCAGGAGATCGTCGCGCCGGGTGGCCACCTTGCGAACATCGGCGTGCATGGCAAGAGCGTCGAGTTGCACATCGAGAGGTTGTGGTCGCACAACATCACGCTTACCACCCGCCTGGTCGATACCGCGACGGTCCCGGTGCTCCTGAAGATGGTCACTTCGGGGAAGATCGAGCCGAAGTCGCTCATCAGCCACCACTTCGCACTCGGCGACATCCAGGAGGCGTACACCACCTTCGGGAACGCGGCGAAGACCGGCGCGCTCAAGGTCATCCTCAGCAGCAAGTAGCTGTGAAATAGCTACGGGTGCGAGTAGCAGGTGGGCGAGGCTTCGGCCTCGCCCACTTTTGTTGCCCAGGGTGTCTGTGGCGACCGCAGGTGCCATCATGCGGCGTGCCCCGACCGCGCCCGAAGCCAAACTCCACACCCGATGACCTCGCCTTCGGCATCAACGCCTGCGCGATGGCCATCGAGTCGGGCTACGCCAAGTCGCTGATGTACTTCGAAGGCACCCGCAACGAACGCGTCACCGAACTCGTACGCCAGGCGGAAGCAGCCAACATCTCCGTCCAGCCGGTCGATATCTTTCGTCTCGATCAGCTCACAGACGAGGGGGTGCACCAGGGTGTGCTTGTACGCCTCCGGGCCTTCGAACCTGTGGACTTACGCCAGGTTGCGAAGGACGCCGGTACCTCGTCGCTCGTCATCATCCTGGACCGGGTGACTGACCCTCAGAACCTCGGCGCCGTGCTTCGGACGGCCGTTGCCGTCGGCGTGAGTGCGGTCGTGCTGCCGTTGCGACGAGGCGCGTTGCTGACTCCCGGGGTCCATCGCGCGAGCGCGGGCATCAGCTTCGTGGCACCGGTAGCGGCACCGCAAAACCTGGCGATGGCTATCCGGACGCTCAAGGAAGCGAACTTCTGGGTGGTAGCAGCGGCGACTGGCGAGGGTTCGCAAAGCGCGACGGCGTTCGATTGGCCAGGGCGCACGGCGCTCGTCATGGGCAGTGAAGGCGAAGGCGTCGGTCATCTCTTGCTGGAAGAAAGCGACTTCAAAGTGGCGCTACCGATGGACCCACGCGTCGAATCGCTCAACGTTGGTGTGGCCACGGGCGCTCTCGCCTACCTCTGGCGGCGGCAATGGCCGCTTCAATCCCAAGCGTGACAATTAACGCCCTTCGTCTTGCCTATGCGTTTTCGCTGCGTTCGTTGTGCCCGCTTTCGCAGGCCGTCCATGTCAGTTTTCAGCCGTTCAATATCCGCTGCGAACTCTTTCGTGCGGTCCCGCCCGATCCCGCTGGCGCTTGCGAGCCACGCGCGCTGGGTTTCGCGCACCTGGCGTAGCTCGGCTTCGATTTCGTTCGACTGGATTGCATAGTCTTTGGGGGACAGTGGTTGGCTGCTCAGTCTCTTCATTGAAGTTACTCCGAGACTATGGTGTCACCCGGGGCGTTGCAGATGCATAACGAGCGTCACGCTCCCCGTGACAGTGGGGACAATGTCGTCACGGGAAGGCAATCGCGCTTTATGACGTTGTAACAATGGAACTATCGGGTAGGGATTTTCGTCTAAGGCGTGGGAGGATGTCGCTATGGCACGACGGGCGGCCCACTACCAGACAGCCGCGAAGGCGGACCTGAGCGAACGCCAGCGCGAAGTGTTGGCGCTCATCGCGGCGGGCAAGACCAACGGCGAAATCGCCGAGCGGCTGGGCATCTCGCTGGACGGCGCGAAGTGGCACGTCAGCGAAATCCTGACGAAGCTCGGCGTCTCCACCCGCGAAGAAGCGGCCGAGTGGTGGCAGGCGAACCGCGGAGTGCGCTCTCGTGTCGCATCGTGGGCGCGGGTCTTCGCGCCGCTGGCGAGCTGGAAGGCGGGCGTTGCGGCGGCGGGTGTTGGGGCTGCGGGTGTTGGGGCTGCGGTGATCGCCGTGACGGCATTCGCTTTCACGCGCGGAGAAGACCAACTTGCGCCTGCGGTGCCACCGTGCGTGACCGGCGATGTTGTTATCGAAACCATCGAAGCGGCAGGGCCTGACGGTTCGGTCATCTTCGCGCTCAACGCGCGGGCCGCCGGCGAGTGTTCGTTTTCGGGTCTCGCCCGGATCGGCATCGGGACACCGGCGAGCCATCCATCCGGGACAACACTTCCGACTTCAGATCGCCGTGTTGATGCCGTGCTCGGTGAGGCCGGGACGACTATTGCCTACGGAGTTTGGCGCTGCACCGGGCTCGGCAGCTTGCCAATGACCGTCCAGTCGTTCCTGATGCCCACGGCGGGCGCGCCTCCGCTGGCCGTCGCCAACCCCACTTTCGTCGTGACTCGCCCCACCTGCCCCGGAGCGCTTGCGGAAGACCTGGCGGTCCAGCCCGCCGCACAGTCCTCCTTCATGCCCGACCTCGGCCCCGCCGACAAAATCTTCTGCTACGCCGACCCGAAATGGCAGAAGCAGTGTGAGCAGGTCGACCGGCTGCACCAGGCGCTGCTGTTCGAAGGCGGAAAGGATTTTGGCAACCCGGTACCGGGTCTTCTCGTCGGCCTCGCCGCCCCGCGTGATTACACCTGCCCCGTGGCCGGCTACGACGGAACCACTTTGTGTACGGGCGCGAGCACGGGAGAAGTTCGCGCCGGGATCCCGGTGGCCTTCCACGGCTCCGAAGGCGACGTGCTCACCGTCGCGGACCTGCAACAGCGGCTGGGGACCTGGTTCAATGGCGGCCCCACGCGCGTGGCCAGCATCGGTTGCCCGACTTCGGCCAGTGAATGCGATGCCCGCTTCGCTATTGCCTTCGCGGTTGATGCGCAGCCGGCGGCGTTCTACCTGGTGTTCGAATCCACAGCGGACGGCGTCGCGCTGGTCGCGGCCGGCGTCTCCGGCGACAACGCCCTCGAGATCCGCCGCGGCGGCACGACGATGACCAGCGCGCTGGGCGAGACGTTGTTCACACCGGCTATCCCGCCGTACTAGGCCAACCGGGCGGGTGAAGCTGCCCCAACGCCCCTCTCGGCAGGTCTCGACGCCGCGTTACCCTG
>JBDTNM010000112.1:0-9614 GCA_039933735.1 bacterium
TTGTTCCCCGGAGGCGTCCCGGGGTGATACGTGGGCGACCCTTCACGAGAGTGACCCGTCGGGTCGTTGTCATCCGGAGATGGCGCATGTTGCTGTTCGGACATGACTTTCCTCCTCGAAGAATCATCGAGGAAGAGGTATCAAAGCCAGCCAACGGTGGACCGCAATCGGGTTTCAGACCCGCAACAGTTCGCGGGGCGCGACAACGCGCTAGATGAAGAAGCCCAGCCCGAGCTGGCCCTTGATCGCATTGATTTCGCCCAAATGCATGAAGCCGTGCGTCATGATCACCTGGCGAATCACACGCCACTTCGGCATCTCGCCAAGCGGCTTGATCATCTGCACTTCTTCGAGCTTCTCCATCGGGACAACCTTCAGGAATGCGAGTGTGTCGGCGCGCACCTCGCCCAGGTACTGGCGAAGCAGCGCATTGTCGAACTTCAAGCTCTGGGCCTCGAGCATGTCCATGCCGGTTCCCTGGGCGACAGCCGGCAGCCCCCAACTCTCGTTGTAGCCCTTCGCCATCCAGATCGGGGGCTTGCGGTCTTGCATCACGAAGTTGGTGATGTTGTCGGCCGTGCGCATGACGTGCCATGCGTTGAAGCCGATATTCACGGTTTTGCCAGCCGGTTGGTAGTTCACCTGTTCGTTGGTCAGGTCCTTCAACGCGCTGTCGAGCCATTCGGTCATTTGGTCGACGCCGTCGATGAGGATGTCGCGAGATTCCATGAAACTACCTCCGGGAAATCCGCCGGAGTCTAGTGGACGCAGGACGTTTCCTCAAACAACGGTCCCGGATTTCAGCGAATCGACAGCGGCGACTCAAGGTCTTGCGGAGTGAGGACTGACTGCCGGCCGCGGCGTACCCGGTCTGCATTCGCTACGATCCCGTAGAGCGCCGCAATCGTCGGCGAAGCGATTCCCAGTTCCCGGGCGCGCCGCGCCGGGTTGCCCAGGATTGCCTCGACTTCCAACTCATTCCCGAGCACGTAGTCGATGACCATGCTCGTACGGTAGTCGCCCATCGTGTCGGTGAGGGCGAACATGCGAGTCACGATTTCGTCCTCGTCGAGGCGCGACGCCGAGTCCGCCGACTCCAGATCGGCGTTGCCGACGCGTACGACCTCGCGCATAGCATCTTCGGCGACGCGGCGCAGGTCCGGATTGCGTACGATGGTCTGCGTTCCAATGCCGCCGCCGGCCACGCTGAGTCCGTTGAACGGGATGTTCCAGCAGAGCTTTTCCCAGCGGGCGTAACGAAGGTTCGGCGCCACCACGGTCTCGATGTTCCCGCTGTTCAGTAGCGTCTCGAGGAGCGCGGTCTCGCCGGCATTGTCTTCGGCGTGGCCGATCGACACGCGGCCGTATTCGAGGTGATGGATGACTCCTGGTTCGCCGCGGTTGATGCAAACGAAGGCCATGCCTCCGAATACGCGCCGCGCGCCAAACCACTCGCTGAAGCGCGCTTCGACTCCGAGCCCATTCATCAATGCGACTATTCTTGTTCTGGGGCCGATGCAGGGAGCGACGAGCGCTCGCGCCGACTCGATTCCCGTCGCTTTGAGGGAACAGATCACCCAATCGACTTCGCCCAGCTCTTCCGGAGACGCCACCGCGGTCACCGGAGAAAGCTCGAAGTCGCCGAGCGGGCTGAAGACTCGCAATCCGTTCGCACGGACCGCCTCCAGGTCGCGCCGAAGCAGGAATCGAACGTCGTGGCCCGCCTGGGCGAGCCGCGCCCCGTAGTACCCGCCAACCGCGCCTGCGCCGACTACCGCGATGCTTGCCATCGCTGGATTTTCGACGTGGCGGCGGCGAATGTCGATGGGCTTTGGCCGGGAGTTCGGCGTCGGGCCGTCTTACCGACAGATGGCGCGCAGAGCCTCGCGGATTTCGGCCGCACGTTGAATTACCGCCTCTGGCGACTCCTGGACCGGGATCAGATTTATGTGACGCGCCCCGGCCTCAACAAACGGAGCGAGGTGTTCCGCGACCTCAGCGGCGGTGCCGAACGGCGTGTACCGCTCGAATCGGTCGAAGGGGAGGCGGTACGTGCCTTCCATCCCCCGGGAGACCATGTCCCGAGCCTTCGACCTCGACTCGTCGACGCTCGTCCAGTACTGCATGCCGAGTTCGACTTCGTCGGGATTCCGTCCACACTCGGCAGCGACCTCGGCGATGCGCTCTCCGGCCGCCTTGAAGCGGTCAACCGAAAGCCAGATGCCGGTGTAGCCATCACCCAGCCTTCCCGCGCGTCGCAAGGCCGCGTCGCTGCGCCCGCCCACAAAGATAGGCACCGGCCGGAACGGCTTCGGATACAGCGTGACGTCGTCCAATTGGAAGTGTTTGCCAGCGAATGTGACGTGGTCTTCTGTCCACAGGCGCTTGAGGATGCGCATCGCTTCATTGGTCCGTGCGCCCCGGGTCGCGGGATCAACGCCGGAACTCCAGAACTCGTGCGGATCTTCACCGCCGACCCCGATGCCAAGCACGAATCGCCCCATGCTCAACTGGTCCAACTGTGCGACCTGCAGGGCCACCGGCACCGGATGGCGCAGCGGGAGCAAGTAGACACCGGTTTTCAGTTCTATCCGCGAAGTTACCGCCGCTGCGGCAGTCAGGGTGATCAGGCCGTCGTTGCCATAGCCGTAGAAGGTCACGTGGTCGCCGGCGAGGATGCCGTCGAGGCCGACGTTTTCGGCGAGCCGGGCCGCATCGAGGGCCATCTCCCCGGTTGTGCCAACGCGGATATCCCAGGAGCGGAGCATCACGGAAACGGTAGGAGCCTGCATGGCCCGAATTCTAGCGTTCGGTTGGCGCTTCCGCCGTTCACCAGCCTCTGGGATAGTCGAAGACAACGAGAGCCACGAGGGTAGTGACAATGAGCAACGGACAGGCCCGCCCACCACAGGTATTCGACCGGGCGTTTCTCACCGACGTCGAAGGCGTAACTGAGTTGATTTTCGTCCGCCACGGCGAACAGCACATTCCAGACCCACGATCTGGACCAATCGGCGACACCTTCGACCCGCCGCTGAGCGAACGTGGCGAGAACCAGGCACGGGTGGTCGGTGAACGACTTTCGACCGACCGCGTCGATGTGGTGTATGCCAGCCCTTTGAAGCGCGCGCTGGAGACCGGCCGCCAGATCGCTCGGCATCATCGCCTCGAACCGATCATTAGAGACGACTTGCGCGAAATCGAAGTCTTTCGCGACATGCCCAGAGAGAAATCAGCCATAGAATTCTTCGGGCAAGGCCTCCTGATCGGCATTCGCGAACGCATGTTGCGAGAGAAGAAGTGGGATGTGTACCCGCTGTCCGAATCCAGTTTCGAATTCCGCAAGCGGACCGTGAACGCAGTCGAAGCGATCATCGCGGAGAACGAGGGCAAGCGGGTCGTCATAGCCTGTCACGGAGGCGTCATCAACTCCTACATCGGGCACATCATTGGAGTCGACTACGACATGTTCTTTCGCCCAGCGCACTGTTCGATTCACATCGTGTTTTCGGGACAGGGCGTCCGCGCGCTTCAGACGTTGAACGACGTTCACCATCTCCGCACTGGGGAATGGACCCTGCTGAGTCACTAGCCGTCGAGGCTGAACTGTTCCACCAGGGTGTCCAGCCCAAGTGCCAGGGGTGGACGCAACGCGGTACCCGCGAAGGCATCCGCGAGCGCCCGCGCCACCGGGCTGGATCGGCTGTAGTGGCGGCCGCCGGAGAGCGCGAACAGTTCGGCGCAGAGTTTGGTTGCTTCCTGGGTCACATAGGTTTTCGTGCGGAGCACGCGTGCGGCGTAGGCCGGCCCGGCGTTGGCACGGAATGCGTCGGCTGTTTCAAGCAGGTAAGCCCGCAGGGATTCGTACTTCATGAGCGCTTCCGAAAGGCGCAGGCGCAGTACCGGCGAGGTCGGAGCAGGCGAGCCTAACGCCTTGAGGATGCTCCACGCGCAACCCAGTGGGATGGCCGCGAAGAGGCAATACCAGTACTGGGTTGGTTGCACTGCTTCGATGTAGTTGGGGAAGCCCATCATGGCGGTGACCGGCGCGCCTGCGAACCGGACGCTCTGGCTTTCCGAAGACCGCATCCCGAAGCCGTTCCAATCGTCCATGATCTGTACGCCGAACGCGTCGGATTCCACAAAAAAGAACTCGACGATACCCGCACCCGGGAGTTCATCCGGCGAGACTTTCGCGGTCGAGAAGAAGGTCGACGCGTACCGGCCGGAAGATGCGAGGATCTTTTCGCCGCTCAAGGCGAACGTCCCGTGGGAATCCCGGATGGCGATTGTCTTTGTCGCCGCCAGCGAGCCGCCAGCTCCTTTTTCGGAATTGCAGGCGGCGTACACCTTGCCCGCTCGATAGTCGGCAGCAATTCGCTCGATCTCCCGGCGCCAGGAAAGGCGCCACTCTGAGCCTCCTCCGTCACCCTCTAACGACATGCACCCGGCGAGGCCGTGGGGCATCGCCGTGATCAGCGCGAGCGACGGCGAGACCGAGGCAATTGCTTCAATTGCCATGGTGGACTGGCGGCACGATGCGGACTCGCCACCAAGAGGCCGGGCAAGCGGAGAAATCGGGATACCAGCTTCGTAGAGAAGCTGCACGCTGCGCTCCGGGTACGCTTCGGGGTTGAGCGATTCGCGTTCCGCGATCCCCGGCAAAAGGTCGGCAAGGTCACTCAACATCGGGGACTCCTCCTTCGCTCTGAGGAAACTGTACCTTGACCTACCTTCGACACTCTGCGGAGAAGCCAACAGTTCCGCGCGCTTTCGTGACCGGCCTCTTAGAATCACGCCACGATCGCCGGGATGTCGGCGCAAGAGGGACAAATGACAGTCGCAAACTTTTCACTCGCAGGGAAAGTCGCCATCGTGACCGGCGGGAGCCGTGGAATTGGCCGCTCGATCGCGGTTGCGCTCGCTGAAGCGGGCGCCGATGTCTGCGTCGCCGCACGCAAGGTAGAAGCACTTGAAGAATCCGTCGCCGCCATCAATGCAACGGGGCGCAAAGGCATCGCGGTGCCAACGAATGTACGCGAGAGCGAAGGCCTCCAAAACCTCGTCGCCGAGACGAAGAAACAGCTCGGGCGAATCGACATTCTCGTGAACAACGCCGCAACGAACCCGCAGTTCGGCCCGATCGCGAACCTCGAAGAGCGCGCCTGGGACGCGATCATGAACACGAATGTGAAGTCCGCCTGGCTGCTGAGCAAAATGGTTCGTGAGGCTATCCAGGAGCACGGCGAGGGTGGCAGCATCGTGAACGTCAGCTCGACCGGTGGGCTGCGGGCGAGCGGCGGCCTCGGTGGGTATTCGGTCTCGAAGGCCGCGATCATCATGCTCACGCAGGTCTGCGCGAAGGAGTGGGGAACCGACGGCATTCGGGTGAATTGCATCGCCCCCGGGCTCATCAAAACCGAGTTCTCGCGAGCGCTCTGGGACAACGAAGCCATCCTCAAGAACTCACTCACCCAGAGTCCCTTGCGCCGGATTGGCGATCCGGACGAAATGGCCGGCGCCGTCGTCTACTTCGCCAGCGCCGCGTCATCGTTCACGACGGGCCAGACGCTCGTCCTCGACGGCGGCGGCCTGGCCTGAGCACGCCTCGTGCCTGACATGCTCGTGAAGCTATACGAGCTCCCCGGGAGCGCGGGCGAACTCGCGCGCCTGGCGGACGAGGGCCTGAATTGCCGCAGAGCGGAAAGCTATGAGCGTTCGGCAGTGCTCACCTTCGTGAAGGAACACTTTCCGCCCTGGGGAGACGAACTCCTGGCAGGTTTCGCCGCGGCGCCGCCGAACGTGTTCATCGCCGTCGAAGGCGGCCACATCCGGGGCTTTGCCTGTTACAACGCCACCCGGCCGGACTACTTCGGCCCGACTGGAGTCGAAAAGGCGGCGCGCGGTCGGGGAATCGGCAAGGCGCTCTTGCTCCAGTGTCTCGAAGCGCTCGCGGCCCAGGGCTATGCCTACGCGATCATCGGCGGCGTCGGGCCAGCCGAGTTCTATGAGCGAGCCGTCGGCGCTACGCTGATCGAAGGTAGCCATCCAGGCATTTACCGTGACCGCATCGCGCCATCGGAGGCCAGGCAATGAAGTGGATCGGCAGACTCTTTCGGAAGTTGTTTCGGCTGGTCCTCATTTCGATCGCCCTGACCGTCGTGACGGTTCTCCTGGATGCTTTGCTTTCGCCCGACGACGCTCGTGCCGACAACGCTCGCTAGGCGAGTAGCGGTGTAGCGTTATTGATGGCGCGAGCGGGCGGATTCTGTGGCCAGGCGTGCGGGACTGCCGGGTACCCCTCTGAGGCCGGCTCGCCTCAATGCCTCGACGATTTCGTTAAACTGCTCCGGGCCATTCACTTCAAGGAGTAGTTCCAGAACTGCGACGCCAACCGGCATCCCCGGAGACTCGCGGTTGTGGTCGACTTCCAGGATGTTGCCGCCGACTTCCGCGATGATCGATGACACCAGGGACAGCTCGCCCGGCGTGTCGCTCACTTCGACCGCCAGATTTTGATATCTGCCAGCCTCCACGAGTCCTCGACGGACGATTGACCCGAGCAGGTTAATGTCGATGTTGCCTCCGGAAATGACCGCGACGGCGGTGCCCTTCGGCTGGTACCTGCCGCTCATGACGGCCGCAACGCCGAGTGCTCCGGCCCCTTCGACCACGAACTTGGCGCGTTCGATGAGCATCACGATCGCCTGCGCGATCGCCTCGTCCGGAACCGTGACAATCTCATCGACGTAGCGCTCGATCGCTGCGAACGTCCGCTCGGAAGGTCCCGACACCGCAACACCATCGGCAATCGTGCGATGCGGTGAGACGGGCGAAAGCCTGTGCGTCGAAAATGAGCGAGCGATGCCGTCCATTGCGGCGGATTGCACTCCGATCACGCGAACGTCCGGGCGCATCGATTTCACGGCAATGGCCACTCCAGCGAGCAAGCCCCCGCCGCCAGCGGGCACCAATACCTCATCAAGTCCAGGCGCTTGCTTCAGGATTTCGAGCCCAACCGTGCCCTGGCCGGCGATGATCGCGTCATGGTCGAAAGGCGGCACGAACATCCGCCCTTCGCGTTCCGCTATGGCGAACGCCTCGGCGCGGGCCTCGTCGAGGGATGCGCCGTGGACGATGACGCGTGCTCCGAGTGCGCGCGTGGCATTGATTTTCGCCAGCGGCGCGGTCGCCGGGACAACGATCGTCGCGTCGATATTCCGGGATGCCGCGGCGAGTGCGACGCCCTGCGCGTGGTTTCCGGCGCTCATCGCGACGAGGCCCCGTTTCGCGTCTTCCGCGCTCAACTGACGGACGAAGTTGGCGGCGCCGCGAACCTTGAATGAGCCCGTGAGTTGCAGGTGCTCGCACTTCAGAAGGAGTTGGTGATCTTCTCCGGGCGAGGGCACTCGCAAAGGCCACACTGGCGTTTCTCGAACGATGCCTTTGAGTGCCAGCGCGGCGGCTTCGATATCCGTGATGGTTGTCGTCACTTCCGCGCCATCATCGCCGCTGGGCGCTGGATCGCAAGCTAACGCGCCCGCCAGATTTTGCGCCGTTCCCAGCAGCGAGTGCAGATGCTGACCGGGCGATCAATCGAAACCCAACCCTCTGCGAAGGGATACATACGTTCGGAGAGGTGCTCGCCGCAGAAGCGTCCCCGGCACAACGAACACTCGAAACCCGGATGCGGGCCACACTCTTCGATTCCGCAGAGCCCGACCTGGTTTCGTTCCCCAACTCGGCGCCTGTAGGCCATGTGCTGGACAAGGTCATCGTGTTTCGCGTGGCATTGTCTGCGCGAGCAGACCGCGTCGTGCGCCTCTACGTGGTAGGTGTGCGTTTCGCAGAAGTCCCGGCCGCAGTACTGGCAGCTATGCGCCGCCGCGTTCTCACATCGTGAGAACCGGCCACCAACACGACAGGTTTGTCCTGGACGCATGCCTTACCCCAGCCCACAGGCGTCAAAGGATCGTGGCTGTGCCGGGGTTCGCGGTCAACGCGGGGGCAACCACGCGCAAGCGCCCAGGCCCGGCGACAGGCTGAGGGACGGCGCCCGGTGCCACCTGGCAGTCGCGAAGAGGTCGATGATGCCCTCTGCGTTTGAGGCAACGGCGAGGTAACTCCGGTCGGGCGAGAGGCAGAGTCCGTCGGGTCGCGAGGCCACATGCAGGCGTCTATTCACGTTTCCGGTGGCTACATCGACCATCGCGACTTCACCCGGCCCCTGGAGCGCGACCAGGGCCTGGGTCCCGTTCAGGCCCAGCGCCCGCACCGGTAACGCGCCCACGGCAACGGTCCGGGCGTTCCCCAACCCGACCGCGTCAGCGAGCGTAACCGTGCCACCGCTGTTGTCTGCCGTAACGACTCGACTGCCGACGATGGCGATGCCTTCCGGTTGGCCGCCGGAGGCAATGCTGAGACTATCGGGCTCGAGCTGGCGGATCGCGTTGTCGCGCGAATCAGTCACGAGGATGGTGGCCCTGGAGGCGGCGATGACGTGCGGGGTGTTTCCGGTTGGAAGACGCCGAATTTCGGTCATCGTCGCCCGGTCGATGACGACGACTTGGTTGGCCTTATCAAGCGTGACGTAGAGGTTCCCGCCGAGTACGGCAATCCCATGAGGTTCGCCGTCGAGCGCCAGGATTCGCATGATGGCGCGCGCGCCCGGGTCGACTTCGACCACGCTGTTGCCACGCCCGAGGGTGATGTACAGCCGGCCCTCACTGACTGCTATTTCGTGGGGTGGGCCGGGTAGTGCCAGCTCGGTCTGGAGGTCGTTGCTGAGGTCGACGAACGTGATTGTTTCAGTCCGCAGATTCGCAACCACCAGCGTTCCACTGTCCGGAGGATCGGCTGGCGTCGAACCGTTCGCGGCACGCGAGAAAACCGCTATCGCCACAAGCATCAGGGGAATGACCCCCAGGCTGGCGAAGCGGTTCACGCGTTCGATCGAGAACTGTCCTAGCACGCATTCTCCCGGTGGTGATGTGGCGGTGTTAGGCGGAGAGGCACGGGGATGGTGGCCATGTGTTTCATGTTCCCCGTGCCTCCTTCCTGCTAACCGCCAGGCCTATTAGCGGATGATGTTGACCAGGTCCTGGAGCATCTGGTCGCCGGCGGTGATGACGCGAGACGAGGACTGGAAACCGCGTTGCGCCAGGATGACGTTGGTGAACTGCTGCGCCAGGTCGACGTTCGAGCCTTCGAGCGTGCCGGTGCTGACAGCGCCGCGGCCATTGGAGTTCGGGAGGCCGACGATCGCTTCGCCGGAGTTCGAGCTCGGCGCCCAGAGGTTCTGGCCGGAGCGCTGGAGGCCGCCCGGGTTCGTGAAGCTGGCAAGGGCCAACTGGCCGATGACGCGGTTCGCGCCGTTCGAGTAGATGCCGGTGATTTCGCCGCTGCTGCCCACGGCGAAGCTCACGAGAGCACCAGCGGCCGAGCCTGTCTGACTCTGAAGGTTGGACTGGCTTGCGCCGGCGTACTGGGTGAACGACGTGACGTCGAGCGTGAAGGTGAGGGGGTCGGCGCCCGTGCCGAGGGCGGCCGCGGGAATCGTCAGGGAAACCTTGCCGTTGTTCGCGACGCCGGTGTCGAGGGTGCCGGTGGGCAGG
>JBDTNM010000113.1:0-9569 GCA_039933735.1 bacterium
CAACTCGAATACCCGGCGTTGGCGCTCACGGACCATGACAACCTGTACGGGGCGATGGAGTTCGCGAAGGCGGCGCGAGAGCGGCATCTGAAGCCGATAACCGGCGCGGAAATCACGCTTGCTCCATCCGATGGGCACCCGGCTTCGCATGTGACCGTCCTCGCCGAATCGGTCGAAGGCTATCGGAACATTTGCCGCCTGTTGAGCCAGGCCTACCGCACCTTCGGCAAGGACACGCCGATGGTGGACCGGGACTGGCTGTTCGAGTTCAACCAGGGGCTCGTCGTCCTTTCCGGCTGTGAGAGCTCGGAGATCGCTTCGCTGGTCAGCGGCAGGACGGCGATGCCGGGCAAAGCCGCGGAAATAGCTGCCGAGTACAGGGACGTCTTTGGGGATCGCTTCTTCATCGAGGCGCAGCATCACGACGTCTTTGGGGATTCTGAACGAGTCGATGCGTTGGCCCGACTCGCCGAGCGCCTGGGAATTGAAATGGTGGCGACGAACAACGTCCACTACCACGTCCGCACCCGCCACCGGCTCAACGACGTGCTCGTTGCGGTCCGCCACCGGCTGACGCTGGATAGCTCGCACCAGGTCCGCCGGCCGAACTCGGAGTATTTCCTCAAGCCCGCCGAAGAGATGGTGCGTCGCTTCGAACGTTACCCACGAGCGGTCAGCAATACGCTGGCGATCGCGGACAGGTGCCAGTTCGACCTGACGACCGACCTGCCATACCGGTTGCCGGATTACCCGGTGCCGGAGGGCTCAACGCTGGATCAGCACCTGAGAGGAATCTGCGAGCGGGCCTTCCGGCGAAAGTATTTCCAGACGGATGGCACGATTTATACCGATGCGCGCGAGCGGCTGGAGCGTGAACTCGTTTTGATTGCGAAGCACAAGCTCGCGGGCTTCTTCCTGGTCTATTGGGACCTGCTCGAACTTGTGAACGACATTGCGGTGGAGGTTCGTGGCCGCGATCCACGGCTCGAGCCGGACGAGCGCCCGGTTGGCCGGGGACGTGGATCGTCGGTGAGTTCGATTGTTTGCTATCTAATCGGGCTCTCGCACATCGACCCGGTGAGGAACAACCTCTACCTCGAACGGTTCCTGAATGAGGAGCTGCATTCGCTCCCGGACATCGACCTGGACTTCCCGCGAGACATCCGCGACCAGGTATTGCAACGCATTTATGACCGGTACGGCCCGGAGCATGCGGCCATCGTCGCGGCGTTCCCCACCTACCGGTTTCGCAGCGCGGTGCTTGATATAGGGAAGGCGCTAGGGCTACCGATACCGGTGCTAGCGAAGCTGAATAAGCTCGGCGACCACTTCGCGAACGCGACAGATATCGCTGAAGAGATGAAGCGCGTACCCGAACTGCGGCCGCTGGTGGGCGCGCCGATCTGGCGGGACATGGTGGAACTCGCGGGCCAGGCGGCGGGCTTTCCGCGCCACATTGGGCAGCATGTTGGCGGCGTGATCATTTCAGCTGAGCCGCTCTCTTCTGTCGTGCCGATTGAGCCGGCACGCATGGCCGGACGCTTCGTTTGTCAGTGGGATAAGGATTCCGCTGACGATGCGCGGTTCGTAAAAATCGACTTCCTTGCGCTGGGAATGTTGTCCGCGGTGGATGAATGCCTGGACATCATCGAGGAAGAGAACGGCCTCCGGATCGACCTCGGGCGAATCCCGCACGACAGCCCCGAGATTTACGACTCGATCCGCGAAGGCGACACGATGGGTGTCTTCCAAATCGAGAGCCGTGCGCAGGTGCAGACCCTGCCGCGAACGCAGCCGCGCAACCTGGATGACCTCGCTGTGCAGGTCGCGATCATTCGGCCGGGGCCGATTATGGCCGGGGCGTTCCGGCCGTACATGCACTACCGAGAAGCGCTGGCCCGGGGCGAACCGATCGAGGTGGATTACGGCCATCCCGAGCTTGCACCGCTGCTTTCGTGGTGCCTTGGTGAAACGCTGGGACATGTGCTGTACCAGGACCAGGTGCTCCAGATTGGTACTTCGGTCGCGGGGTTCACGCCGGGGCAGGCGGACAAACTTCGCCGGGCGATGAGCCGGAAACGCTCGTCTGAGGCGATGCAGGCAATTGCCGAGGAGTTCTACAGCGGGACCGACAGCCAGGGTTTGAGCCGGGCCGCGGCCAAGGTGGCATTCGACAAGATGGCCGCTTTCGCCGCCTTTGGATTCCCGAAGAGCCATGCCGTGGCGTTCGCTTTGCTCGCTTATGAATCGACCTGGCTGCGCTATTACCACCCGGCGGCGTACTACTGCTCGCTCTTCAATGCGCAGCCGATGGGGTTTTACTCGCCCGAGGTACTTACGCAGGATGCCGCACGGCACGGGATCAAAACGCTGCCGCCTTCAATCAACCGCAGCCGGCCGGGGGCGTGGCCGGAAGATGGCGACATCCGGCTCGGGTTTCAGCAGGTGAAAGGGCTTGGCGGCGGATGGCAGGATGTCCGTCAGCACCATCGCACACCGGACTACACCACGACGCCGGAACAGCTTGTGGCCGAACGCGCGGCGAACGGGCCGTATCGATCGATTCGAGAGTTGCTGGTGCGGACGCGGATTTCTCGCGAGCAAGCGGAGATGCTTATCCGGGCTGGCGCGCTAGAGGAGTTTGGACTCCCCCGGCGCGAACTGCTCTGGCAGCTTGGCCTGTTGACCGAGGCACGCGAGGCGCCGGCGATCACCGGGGGACGACAGCAACTCGCCCTGGCGCTTCCAACCGAACAGGACATGGCCGCGCTGCCCGGCATGACACCGTGGCTGTCGTTGGCGTGGGACGTCGAACGTCTTGGGTTGAGCCCGGGCAGGCATCCCATGGAACTCGTACGGCCGCTGTTGCACGAGGGGCTGATCACCAGCCGGCACCTTGGCGGTGTGCACAACCCGAATCGCCTGCCGCAGGGAATGATTGTGGAGATGGCCGGCATGGTGGTCACTCGCCAGAGGCCGGCGACTGCAAGCGGGGTGATGTTCATGCTGCTGGAAGACGAATTCGGGCTTGCGAACCTGGTGGTTTACACGGCGCTCCAGGAGCGCCAACGGGAACTCGTGCGAGGCACTCCGTTCGTCATCGTTCGTGGGCGGGTGGATAACGAACAAAGCGGGTTCCCGAACATCATCGCGGAGAATTTCCGGGCTTGCCCGCTCCCGGGCTTCATTGAGGAGATCGGTTCGCATAACTTCGGGTAGTAATCCTGGCTGGGAAACTGCTGCTCCATGTCGTAACATGGATTTAACAGAACGCAGAACGCGAGAACTCCGCCGATGAGCGCCGACTACCTCGAACTACAAACCAAGGTCTTCATGGCCGAATCCAAGCTGGGCTTCGGGCCAGATCCGCTTTCGAAGCAGGCATTGCGGCACCAGGCCGACTATCTTGCCCATCGCGAGCCGCCGCGTTCGCTCGCTCCGTCACAGCGCTTTCAGCGACTGCGCTGGGCGCTCGCGCACCGCTAAACAGTCACCCGGGTCTGAAGCATTTCGGCGATTGCGTCGGCGATGATGCCGACGGCGTATTCGATCGTCTCCGGGTCGGCCGAAGTGAAGTTCATGCGCAGTGTTGCCGCACCCTCTTCTTCGTTCACGAAGAAGTAGCGGCCGGGCACGAAAGCAACCCCACGTTCGATCACGCGCCGCTGCAACTCGACTGCATCGAAGCCTTTCGGCCCTTCGATCCAGACGAACATCCCACCTTGCGGTTTTGACCACTTGAAATCCTCGGGCAGGTGGCGTTCGAGCGATTCGAGCATCGCCTGCTGGCGCGGCGCGTAGAGATCGATGATTTTTGGGAGTTGGCGTTCGAGGTAGCCGCCGGTCAGGTATTCGGCGGCCAGCGCCTGGGCGAGGGTGTTGGTGTGGAGGTCGACTCCCTGGCGGCCGGTGACGAGCCAGCGCTGGATGACTTCCGGTGCGACGCAGATGCCGAGACGCAATCCCGGAGCGAACGTCTTGGAAAGTGTTGTCGAGTAGACCACGTTTTCGGGCGCCAGCGATTTGATGGGCGGCACCGGTTCGCCTGAGTAACGAAGGTCGCTATACGGGTCATCTTCGAGGAGCAGTGCGTCGTGGCGTTTGAGGATTTCGGCGACTTGCTTGCGGCGCGCGAGCGGGAGGGTGCGGCCGGTGGGGTTTTGGAACGTGGGCACGAGGTAAACGAATTTGATCCGGTGTTCGGACAGGACTTTTTCGAGCGATTCCGGGATGAGCCCGTCTTCATCGGTCGCGATTTCGGCGTAGCGGGGCTCGTAAGGGTTGAACGCCTGGAGCGCGCCGAGATACGTCGGCGCTTCGACGGCGACGTAATCGCCGGGCGAGATCAGGATCTTGCCGATGCCGTCGAGGAGGCTCTGGGAGCCGCTCATGATGAGGATGCCATCGCTGGTGGTTTGGACGTGGCGGGACGCGAGGTGGGCGACCAGCGCCTCGCGCAGGGGTCCCCAACCTTCGCTAGCGTCGTATTGGAGTGCCTTGCTGCCGTACTTCCCGAGGACCGAACCCATGAGTTCTTCCATGATTTCGATGGGGAAGCTTTCGGCTGCCGGGAGCCCGCCGGCGAGCGAGATCATGCCGGGCGACGATGCGACTTTCAGGATCTCGCGGATGGCACTGGCTTCCATGAAGCGGGTGCGGTCGGCCAGGAGCTTTTCGTAGTCCATGAGGGATCAGCATACCCGCAGGCATTCTCCCGCGGCTATGAAATGAGTGTGGGGAAGAACACTTGCCAGGCCAGCGCGGACTTCGCGGTCAGGCTCAGCAAGATGTACACCGTTTCGCCGAAGAGATAGTTTCGCCACGGCCCTATCCGCTTGTATTGCAGCCACATGTTCAGTGCGAAGCAGTTGAAGAAGACGAAGAGCGATACGAAGATCCCGTAGACGAAGCCGGGTGGTTCGGCGGCCAGCCCGGGACTCCAGAGATAGAGCGTGATTGCGAGCCACGGGACGGCGCCGAAGATGCAGCCGAACCAGAAGAGCATCCAGTTTGGCTTTCCCGGCTGTTCGTAGTGCTCCATTGCCAGTCCGAAGAGGATCATTGCCGCGTTGACGCCGAAGAGCGCGAGCAGGGCGGCGGCCTCGCTGATGCCGGTCAGCATGGCAATCAGCACGATCATCAAGGACGCGCTGATCGAGTACTCGATCCAGCGCGCGTAGTTTCGTTGCTGCTTGAGGTTCTTCGCATACCAGCCGAACGCCGGTCCGGCGAGAATCCAGTGGGCGGCAGCCGAGATGAAGACGAATGAGGCTATCGCCCAGCCGATACGCACATCGAAGAGCGCACGCAACTTCACTTCGGTGCCGGGAGGGCCATCCATGAACGTGCTTGTGACCGGCAGGGTGAATCCATTGGCTAGGAGCAGGATCACGACGCCCTGGGCGGCGTGGAGCAGGCCCATCGCGGCGTTGTACCAGCGGAGCCGGTTCAACTGGTGGTTCGTGATCTCAATTGTTCGGTGCAAATGTCTCACTCTCTTCTGCTGAAAGTACGAGGCGAGGGCAAGTAACGATCATGCGGACTCGTGCCTACTTCCGTGCGCGAAGCATGCTGCTCTCTTTGCGCGGGCCGTCATAGCCCTGCGCGAACCAGCCGCCGCCGACCAGGTCGTGGTAGATGGTCATGTGGCGGCCGTTTTCCAATTCCACGGCGAAGTAGCGGCGGGCGATCTCCTCGCGCCACCATTCATCGTCGATTCGCCAGCTTTCGTGCGTGGTCCGCACGGGCTGGAAGCGGCCCTGGACGACAACGGCTAGAGGTTCGCCGGTTGGGGAGGCTTCGACGGCGGCGGGCTTCGGTTGGTTCAGGAGCCGAAGGCCACCAGCGCCACCTGGCGTTCCGGAATTCTCGACCATGGTTGCACCTCCACCACGCGGTAGACCTGGGCTTCGCCTGCGCGTGCATTGAGTTGTTCGATGGCCTCTTCGAGTTCTCGCTGACGGCGTGGCCCAAGCTGCCAGAGGTTGACCTGGTGGGCGTATTCGCTACAGAGGCCGGAGAGGGTCACGCCGACGCCAACTGCGGCCGCATCGAGTTCGAGGCGTTCGATTTTCCCGCGGAGGACGAACAGCATGCGCTTTGCATCGCTCGTTGGTTCGCGGAAAACGACCCGGCGTGAAACCTGTTCACCGCTTTCGAGGCCCAGCCACCAATCCACGCGGCGGACGGTTTGACCACGAACTTCTTCGTGGGCGAGGGCACGTTGCAGGAGCGCTTCGGTGCCGACGACGAGGGGTTCGCTCGAGGCCGCGGGCGCGGGCAATTCGATCTCTTCGGTGACATGCACTTCCTGGCGCTGAGGGACGATGCGGGAGTGGTCCTCGCCGCGTGCGAGTCCGCGCGCTCGCGTGCCGTCAGGCCCGAACTGGGCCTGCATTGCCGAGAGTGGTATCTCGGCGACCTGGCCGAGCCATTCCAGCCCGAAAAGCCGCAGGCGCACGTGCATCACGGGATCGACGGGGAGGACATCGACCGGAGCGTTCGCGAGGAATTCGCGTTCGGTGCCATCTGGAACCAGATGGACGGAAGGTTTTGGATTTAGGGTTTTGGATTTTGGATTGGGTCGAGCGCGCTGCCTCTCCCGCTCGCCCGCAGCGCCGGGAGAGGGGGTCGGGTGATGAGGGCGGACCGCCGCCACATGGGCGACGAAGACGCTGTTTGCCGCTCCGAGCTGGACGGGGAGTCGGGTGTGGGCTGCGAGGCTTTCGTGGAGCTGGGCCAGGTAGTCTTCATCGCCGAGACCAAGCATGCGGGCCATGCCCCGCACTTCGAAGTGCACATGTCCCGGGCTGACTACTTCGACCAGGGGGCTGCGATCCTTCACGAGTTCGGTGAGCAACTCGGATTCGGCGCGCGCGAAACCTTCTTGTACGGGCAGGAAGACCGCGTTTGGGCAGAGCGCGAGGGCGCGTCGCAAGGTGGTGCCAACGTTCACCCCGGCGGCCATCGCTTCTGGCGAACATGCTGTTACGGCGGAGTGTTCTTCCGGGGCGCCACCGACGATGACCGGGCGTTGGGCCAGTTCCGGGTGGTCGCGACGAGCGAGCGCGACGAGGAAGTTGGGGACGATGAGACAGGCCACGTTCATGGGATCTGGGAGTATAGAACAAACGTTCTAAGATCAGAAGAGACGTAACGTGAAGATTCGGGGCTTCGCAACTGCACTATCCGAACCGCGCCGGCCGCAAGTGGGTGCCCGAACTGACGAGGCGGCGTTATCCCGGGTCCATCGACAGAGTTGGTCCCTGTCGATTCAAGACGTAGTCGACGGCACCTTCAACATCTCGGTTCGACCACAGGTAGCGTGTGCTTACGTGTCGCGCCCAAACCTTTGCACCCTGAGTTGAGAGACCATTGGCGACCAGCCGTCGGGTGGCCCATGACTTAAGCGTTAGTACTCGTTCTGGTGCGAGCTCGGCCGAAATTACCATGTGGACATGATTCGTTCGCACGTTCAGTGCCAAAACGTGCCATCCAGCAAATGCGCATCGTTCGCGCAGAGCAGAATCACCTTCGAATCGGAAGCGCGCATCGAAGGTGACTTCGCCGCTCCTGGCACCCGCCCGTTCCCAACCCCGCCAGCCCACATTCGGTTGCTCGCGCGGGTCTTCGGGGCCGGTTGCTCGAACGTCCACCGAACCTCGGTCGTCGCCGTGGAGCCAACTGCCGTAGGTGACGAACGTCAGGAAGTAGACCAGCGGCGCTGACATCGCGGAATAGTAGCAAACGGACTTACGTGCTGCGGCCGGGGCGATAGGGTTGGGGCGTGCACCCGCTTGCTGCCGCGCGCGGTTCGGAGGTCAGTCGAGGGGTGGGGCGGCTTCGAGGGCCTCAATGATCTCGCGGTGTTCGGCGGTTTCGGGGGCGGCGGCGGCCAGGCCAGCTGCCGCGAGGGTGGCTTCGAACGAGGCTATGGCGACTTCGATCTGGCTATCGTCCGGGACTTTCGTGGTGAGCGCCTGGAGGGCGATGTTAGGGACGAACATTGCGTGAACGAAGGGGTTCTCGCCGAAGCGCGCCCCGATACGCAGGATTTCGTAGCTGATGCCGGCAACCAGTGGCATGAAGACGATGCGGGATGCCGTTCGGATGAGGACTCCCCGGTCGACGGCCAGGTCGAACACGAAGAAGGTAATCAGCGCGACGAACACGACGACAAGCAGGAAGCTCGTGCCGCAGCGCGTGTGCTCTTTCGGGTAGGGGCGGATTTCGGCCACGGTGAGCGGTTTGCCGGCCTCGTAGGCGTGGATCGTCATGTGTTCGGCGCCGTGGTACTGAAAGACGCGCTTGATATCGGGGACCATGCCGATGAGCCAGATGTAGCCGACGAAGAGGCCGAGGCGCACCACGCCTTCCAAAAGGACGATCCAGAAGCGGTGGACATCGAACGCTTCGAGGAGGTTGGCGATGAGGATCGGGCCGGCGAAGAAGATGCCGACAACGAAGACGAGCGCGAGGGCCATTGTGCCGATGAAGACTTTTTCCGGGAACTCGGAGGGTTCGCCCGCTTCGTCGGTGTCGTCTTCGAAGGCGACGCGCGAGGAGTAGTTGAGGGCGCGCATGCCGAGCGCCATGGTTTCCCAGAGGACAACGACGCCGCGAATAAGGGGAAGGCGTCGCAGCCGGCCGGTGTAGAGGCCGCCAAGCTTTTCGGAGTGCGTGACGATGTGGCCTTTGGGATGGCGCACGGCGACCGCCATATGCTCGGGGCCGCGAATCATTACCCCTTCGATGACGGCCTGCCCGCCGTAGTACACGTTGGCGGGATTCGCCGGAGGATTCGCTGCGGCCATGGAACCTCTTGTTGCTCCGCTGGCTTGCAGCGGTTCAGGTGTAGTTCGCTACACGTATCCGCATTGTCAGCGTTGGGAACGCTGCACTCCAAGCGGGCGATTGGCGAATGTCAGGACAACGAAAAGGGCGTCCCTCGGAGTGAAGGACGCCCTCTTTGATGGATGAGCGAAGGGAGCTACAGGCTCCGGCCGAAGCGGCGGTTGAACCGCTCGACGCGGCCGGCGGTGTCTACGATGCGCTGCTCACCCGTGAAGAACGGATGGCAGAGGTTGCAGACATCGAGGTGCATCGACGTCTTGGTCGAGCGGGTGTGAATTTCGTTCCCGCACGAGCAGACGATCGTGGCTTCTTGATAGGTGGGATGAAGTCCCGGCTTCATGGTTCTTGTTACTCCTGGCCCGCGGCCGAATAGACACTGATCTTCTTGCGCCTGCCCTTCGCATAGGGCTCAAACTTTACCTGACCGTCGATGAGCGAATAGATGGTGTAGTCGCGCCCAAGGCCGACATTGAGGCCGGGGTGGAATCGAGTCCCGCGTTGCCGCAGGATGATCGAACCAGGCTTCACCACTTCGCCATCGAAATGCTTGACTCCCAGCCGCTGACTATTGCTGTCGCGGCCGTTCTTCGAACTCGAAACGCCCTTCTTGTGAGCCATCTCGTCTTAACCCTTCGAAATCGACTCGACGATGAGCCGAGTGACGTGCTGGCGGTGCCCAAACTTGCGACGGTAGCGCACCTTGTTCTTGTACTTCA
>JBDTNM010000114.1:0-9556 GCA_039933735.1 bacterium
GTACTTCGGTTTGTCTCGCCGTCAGGCTTTCGAAGGGCTTGGCTGTGGGTTCTTGAGAAGAACTCATCTACTTGTGTCCTCCTGGGGCGCCCACACCGTACCGTACCGAAATCTCAGGTCAACCATCAGCAGATGTACAGCCAACGTACACCGGGCCTGTGGGGCACTCTTAGTTTGGACAGTGCTCTCGCCGCGCTGGACCACCACATCCTGCGGGTGTACGGGGCTTCACCTGAACGGCGACGATGCTCTGCATGGCCAATCGGGGAACGGATGGCATCGCTCTGCGTCGGGCGGCCCGAAACACCGCGGGCCGAATCCCCGGTGTTTGTGCCTCGCCTTGTAGAATCCCGCAACGTGAACGAAGCGCTTGTCGAAATGTTCGAATACAACGGCTGGGCCACCGCCACGCTCGTCGATGCCTGCCGCCACGCCCCTGGTACCCTGCTCGACCGCGAACTGCCGGGCATCTCGGGCAGCGTTCGTTCCGTACTGTTGCACCTCGTAGGCGGGCAACAAACCCAGGCGCTGCGCACGCAAGGCCGTCAGCATGAAGGCGAACTCACGCGCTCCTCGCTCTTCCCGGGGTTCGATGAATTGCTCCGCCAGGCCGAACAATCCGGGACCGTACTCATCGAGATCGCACGGCGGCTCGAGGGCAATGAGCGCGTTGTCATCCCGTGGCAGGGCAAAGGCTTCGAATTTCCTGTCCGCTTCTTTCTTACGCACGCACTCGAACACGGCGTCGAACACCGGACCGAAATCAAGGTCGCACTCGGGCAGATGGGCTTCGCCACCCCCGACCTCGACGGCTGGAATTTCGCCGCTGCCCGCGGCTACGGGACCGAGGTATGAAACGCGACCGCCATGGCGCGTTCTGGGACCTCGCCGCGCCGTACCTGGCCTCGGGCGCCTGCGATGAAGGGACGATCATGGGCGGGCCGTGCCTCCGAACGAAGGGCGAATTCGTCGCAATGTTCTGGCAGCGCGGCGGCGGGTTGGTGGTGAAACTGGACGAACAGCGCGTCCGGGCGCACCTCTCGGATGGCGTGGCGATGCCGTTCGCGCCGGCCGGGCGGGTCTTCCGCGAATGGCTCGTCGTGCCCGAAACCGCGGTCGACCTCTGGCCAGAAGTACTGGATGAGGCAGTGGCGCTGGCCCTCGCTAGAGCGAAGTAAGGCCGAGCGCCAGGGCCGCGGCGGCCATGATCCCGGCAGTTGCCCAGCCGATGGCGAGCGTGATCCGCCCGGGGCGATGGGCGCCGAGGACTTGCGGATCGTTCGCCGCGAGCATGATGACGACGAGCAACACCGGGGCGATCAGACCGTTCACGATGGCGGCGATGTAGAGCGCCCGAATTTCGCTGACACCGGCGAAGCTCATACCTACGCCAATGATCGTTGCGATCGCGATCACGCCATAGAACTGGGGCGCCTGCTTCAAGGTCGAACTCAGGCCTTCGCGCCAGCCGAACAGCTCCGCCGTCGCATATGCTGATGACCCTGCCAGCACAGGAATGGCAAGCAGGCCAGTTCCGATGATCCCGAGCGAGAACAGCAAGCTGGCGCCCCGGCCAGCGAGCGGCTCGAGCGCTGCCGCCGCTTCGGCAGCAGTGGAAACGTGGGTCTGGCCGGACGCGTGGAGGGCGGCGGCCGCGGTGAGGACGACGAAGTAGAACCCAATGTTGGCCATCAGCATGCCGGTGGCAACATCGATTCGGGCCGCACGCAACAGTCCCCGGATCTGCTCAGGAGCCAGGTCCTTCGCCACGACACCGCGCTCTTCCTCCTCTTCCACCTCCTCGGAGGTTTGCCAGAAGAAGAGGTAGGGCGAAATCGTCGTCCCAAGGATCGCGACGATGGCCGCGAGCAGGCCGGCGTCGAACCGGACATGAGGAATGACCGTTGCGCTGGCTGCCGCGGACCAATTCGGGTGGGCGAAAAACGCCCCTACCACGTAGGCGAAGATGACTAGCGTGAGGAGCTTGAGGTAGCGCGCCAACTGCGGGTACGGCACCACCACTTCGACAAGCGCTATCGCGGCGCCGACGGGGATGACGAGGGCCAGGGCGGGTACGCCGAAGAGGAGGTCGATGGCCGCCGCGATCGCCCGGATGTCGGCGCCGATATTGACGATGTTCGCGATCAGCAACAGAAAGACGAGCGGGAAGAGCAACCGCCGCCCGTAGCGCCCGGCGATGACCGCGCCAAGGCCATTCCCCGTGACGACGCCGATGCGGGCGCAGATGTCCTGGACCGCGATGTTCAGCGGCAGGGTGAGCGGGCTCGTCCAGAGAAGCTGGTAGCCGTAGCTGGCGCCAACAACCGTGTAAGTCGAAATGCCGGACGGGTCATCGTCGGCTACGCCGGTGATGAGTCCGGGGCCAAGGCCCTTCACGCCAGTGCGCGCTTCACGGGAGGCCGCCAGCAGGTCGCGGTTGATTCGAGTCCAGGAAGGCAGGCGCATGCGCGGGCAGTGTAGGCCGAGGGTGCCTTAAGCCGTGCAGGGATGGGCAGGAGGCGAGTGCGGAAGACCCCGGCTATTTACTGCAGGTGCCCTTGCCCGTGCATTCTTCGGGTGGCTCGTTCGGGTCAATCCGGTTCAGGCAGAGTTCCGAAGGGATACACGCCTGGTCCGTCACCTGCGGCCATTGCTCTTTCAACACCTGGTCGACCGACTCCGGGCCGTAGCTGAAGAGCACCCGGCTGAGGTCGCTGATGTAGACGTTCGACATTCCATCGACGGGCACGCCGTTAGCGATGAACTTCCACTTTTCCGTGTCGGTGTTGCAGAGCTTCGTCTTGTCGGGGAGTGTCATGCAGGTGCGCGCCGAATCGACTCCGGGGAACGATGGGTCGTTCAGAGTGAATCCGAGCGAAGTGAAAAAGTCATCCCACTTGGTCAGCGTTTGATGGACGTGGACGACGGTGTATCGCGGCTCGTGGATGTGGACGAAATCGCTCAGTTCCTTGCCATCGGCGTGCGAAACGAACTGCGGCTGGTTGAAGTCGAACTTCTGGCCGCGAATCATCACGAGGAAGTCGGCATGCTGATGCGTCGGCACCTTGCCCTGGTTCGTGCCGCCCGAGGTAGCGCCGCCGCTGTCGTCCCCGAGGTTGAGCACGAGCGCGACCGCCAGGGCGATCACCGCGACCGAAAGGACGCCGACGATCGGCATCCATTGCTTCGGCCCCAGAAAGCCGTCCCAGCGCGTCTTTTCAGCCATGAAGTGAGCCTAGGGGGCCTTCGTCGCGGTAGCGGCCGGTGAGGCGCTGGCCGTGGCCGCGGGAGTGCCGGCCGTAGCGGTCTGCGTCGCCAGCGCGTTTTCGACGTTGGTCACAATCTGCTTCCAGTCGTCGATAGTGTTCGGCGTACCGGTACCGAGTGCCTGCCCGTTAATGAGGAAGCCCGGGGTCCCGGAAATCCCGAAGGAGTTCGCATCGCGCTGCTGCTGAAGGATCAGGTCGAGCGGCGTCCGGTTATCAAAACAGGTGTCGAACTTCGTCCTATCGAGGCCCACGTCGCTGGCGAACTGTTTGAGCTTGTCATCGCTAAAGCGCCCGACGTTGGATTTTTCGGTAGTCGCCTGGCCGGCCTTCGCCTGGGTGAGGAAGAGCAGGTTGTGGTACTGCCAGAACTTGTCTTGCTCCGAGGCGCACTGGGCGGCGACGGCGGCCGAGACTGATTCGTTGCCGAGGATGGGCAGGTGGCGGTATTCGATCTGGACCTTGCCCGTCTTCACCAGCTCCGAAATGACGTCGCCTTCCTGGTTGCCCGTGTAGCGCAGGCAGAACGGGCACTGGAAGTCTTCGAACTCGGTGATCTTCACGGGGGCGTCGTCTTTGCCGACCTTCGTGCCGCTGGCGAGTTCGGTCGGGAAATCGGCGCTGTGCTTTTCGAGGTTCGCGACAAGGTCGCTATCCGAACTGCTGGAACCACCGCCGAAGACAAGGACGAGGATGACCACGACCACGGCGAGGGCGAGGAAGCCGGCGAAGACGAGCATGAAGCCGCTGCTGAAAATACCCGAGCCGCCGCCACTCGATCCGCCACCCGTGGGCTTGCGTGGGCCCTGGCGAGTACCGGTTGGGCGGGTGGTGCGGGTAGTGCGCGCTTGCTCTCGACGTGCCTGGCGATTGGACATCCGGTGCAGTTCCTGGTGTGGGGAGTTGGGAGGGTTCGGCTGCGAATTCGCGGCCGTTCGTTACGTTTCGTGAGGATAGCACCGGCTCGCATACGGGACAGATAAGGCGTATTTCCCGGGGGAGGCGACGCCCGGGCCTGGCCGGGGCTCGCATACCAGGGGCTTATGGGTGGCGCATGTACTTCTGGGTCAGTTCCCGCCCTTGAGAGCCGGACCGCATCCGAATGGTCCAGGCTGTCCACGGCTCGCCCAACCCAATCACCGGGACTCGGTACTGTTCGAACATCGCCAGTACCGTCTCCTTGAACCCGCGCAGGAGCGTACGGCGATTGCTGTCGCCAGGTGCATCCGTCGCGAGGAACTTCGCTTCCCAGTTCTCGCGCTCTGAAGCGGGAGCGAAGACCAGGTCGAGCGGAAAAAGGGCACACGTCGGACGGTCTATCTCCGAGCGTTTGGTCCAGACCAGGGCATCCGACCGGTCAGCGTTCGCATCCAGGGCGAGAGCGATATCCAGACAGAGTGCCTCTCCCTGGGGGTCTTCCAAACCCGGCGGGCGACTGGCCAGTGCCTGGTAGACGGCGCTGACCCGGTGATGCCCGTCAACAAGCAGATGCCGCGGTTCCTGGTCAGTCTCTGGCGCTCCGTGGATCGCCCGCGAGGGGATTCGATAGAGCGGGCTCCCAACCTCAAGCAACGTTATCGCGCCGACGGGATACCCCAGCGACACACTTGCAACCAGGTCCGCGATCCAGCGAGGAGTGAGGTTCACGTCGCGTTGAAACTCCGGTACTTGCACACGTCCCCGGGTCACATCTGAAAGCAAAACCTCCAGAGAGACTTCCGAGAACTCGTAGTCGGTCCGTGTTTGCACGAGCCCATCTTCCCATGCCCGCGAAGGTTTCGGATGGCGCCGAACGTCAGGGCGCCGGAGCGCCGAACAAGGCGTCCATGCCGCCCGATTGGTCGCATTCGGGTATGCCCTTTGCCGCCTGGGCGAGCCGAGTGCGGACGGTGTCCGGCGGCAGCGGGGCGCCCTTCGTGATATTGCCCAGTTCCTGGGTCGAGACTACCTGGCCGCTCTTGGCTTTCTTGGCGATTGCGCCCACTTTGTCGACCAGCGCGTTGTGAAAGTTCGCAACATCCTTCGGGGGTTTTGCCTTCTGGAGGTCCTTGCTGAAGGAATCGAGGATTGGCGCCGCGACCGCGAGCAACTTTTTTTGATCGGCGAAGAGTTGCGGGTCGCGCTGGGTTTCGGCGCCAAAGGCCGTGATGTAGCGGTTGATCGCCCCGCACACCGACTTTGCGTAGGCCCGGTCCGTATCCGAAGCAGGAGCAGCCGTTGGGGTTGGCCCTGCGGTAGGTGTCCCGGCATTCCCGCCGCCACTACAGCTGGCGACGAGCGCGGCCATCACGAGTGCCGACAGGAGGCTGGCGAGCTTCGGGAATTGGCGCGCTTTCACCGCCCTAGGGTAGTCGAATCTCTGCTAGGCTTCCGCCCGCGGAGGGACAGGATATGGCAGCACGGCGCAGTTTCTGGGCGTGGGGGCTCGAAAGCGATGAACCAACGAACGAGCAGCGGCAAGAAACGGCGGCCCGTCTCTCGGCCCGCTACGGCCGCGAAATTACCGCGCCGCCAATCCCGCGCGTCGAGGACCTGAGCCTCCGCGCGCCGCGTGCCACCGCACCTGCTTCGCTGGCAGCGATTACGACAACGGACACCTACGACCGCGCCTGGCACAGCTACGGCCGCAGCTATCGCGACACCGTCCGCGCGATCCACGGCCAGTTCGATAACCCGCCCGATGTGGTCGCCTATCCGAACACCGAGGCCGATGTCGTCGCGCTGCTCGAGTGGTGCGGGCAGGCGAACCTGACGGCGATTCCCTATGGCGGCGGCTCGTCCGTGGTCGGGGGCGTGGAACCTCCCGGCGGCGACCGACCAGTCGTGAGCATCGACCTCGGCAACCTCGATAAAGTGCTCGAAATCGACCCGACCTCTCGCGCCGCGCGCATCCAGGCCGGGGTGCTTGGCCCCGCGCTCGAAGACCAGCTGCGGCCAAATGGATTCACCCTCCGGCACTTCCCCCAGAGCTTCGAGTGGTCGACGCTCGGCGGCTGGATCGTGACCCGCAGCGGCGGGCACTACGCGACCAACCACACGCACATCGATGACTTCGTCGAATCCGTGCGGATGGTCACGCCGAAAGGCATCTGGGAATCGCGAAGGCTGCCGGGCAGCGGCGCGGGGCCGAGCCCGGACCGGTTCATCCTCGGCAGCGAAGGCACGCTCGGGATCGTCACCGAAGCGTGGATGCGCATCCAGGCGCGGCCGACATTCCGGGCCAGCGCGGGCCTCACCTTCGATAGCTGGGAAGCTGGCTACCAGGCCGCGCGGGCGGTCGTCCAGGCGAAGCTCTGGCCAGCCAACTGCCGGTTGCTCGATCCGGTCGAGGCTGGCTCGGCCGCCGGCCTGAAGGGAGACGAGGCGCTCCTGATCGTGGCCTTCGAATCCTCGGAGGTGCCGCAGGACGGACTGATCGCCCAGGCGGTCAAAATCGCTCGGGACGCCGGCGGCCGAATCGATGACAGCGAGATCAAGATTTCGGATGGCAGCAACGAAGAAGTCGGCCGCGAAGGCGCGGTTGGCGCGTGGCGCAATTCCTTCATTCGTGCGCCCTACCAGCGGAACATGACCGCCGGCATGGGCGTCGTTGGGGACACCTTCGAGACATCGATTACCTGGGACCGCTGGCCCGAATTCGACCGAAACGTGCGCGCGGCCGTAAACGGTGCACTCGAACGAGTTTGCGGCGGCGGCAGCCTGAGTTGCCGCTTCACCCACGTCTACACCGATGGCCCGGCGCCGTACTACTCGTTCAGCGGGATGGGGCGGCAAGGGGCCGAACTGGAGATGTGGGCCGAACTGAAGCAGGCCGCCAGCGATGCGGTGATCGCAAACGGCGGCACCATCACCCACCACCACGCCGTCGGCCGCGACCACATGCCGTGGTACCGCCAGCAACGCCCGGACCTGTTCGAAGCAGCCTTGCGCGCCGCCAAGTCAGCGGTCGACCCGCAGGGCATCCTGAACCCGGGGATTTTGCTGGGGTAGGCCGGGCCGTGGAGCGACCACGAATGCCACCGTCGAGCGTCTGGTAGACTCGCGCGCACATTGGAAAAGACCCTGAAACACCAGCCTGCGGGGCCGTTTCTGCCGCTTAAAGGCGTGCGCGTGCTGGCGTTCGAGTTGGCGTATTCGTTGCCGGCCGGGACGCGCACGCTGGCCGAACTCGGCGCCGAAGTTGTGCGCGTGGCCGGCCCGGCGCGGGACAGCTTCTATATCTCAGTCGTTGACGGCGTGTACTTTTCCAAGCGTTGCGTGGGCATCAACCTCAAGTCGGCGGATGGGCTGGCGGTCGCCAAACAGCTGGTGGCGAAAGCCGATGTCGTCTGTTCGAACTTCGTCGGCGGCGTGATGGAGCGGCTGGGGTTGGGCTACGACGTGCTCGCAGCGATCAATCCCTCCGTCATCAACCTTCAGCTTTCCGGATTCGGTTCGCCCGGGCCGTGGAGCGGCTATCCAGCCTTTGGGCCGAGCACTGAGGCCGCGGGCGGGATGAACCAACTCATTGGCATGGACCCGGAGCCGCCCATCCGCATCGGCAGCGGAGTGTTTTCGGACCAGCTGGGCGGGCGGTTCGCGGCCCTGGCCTTGCTGGCGGCCTTAGAGGAGCGCCAACGGTCGGGCAAGGGGCGCTTCATCGATCTTTCGATGACGGAGGCGATATCGCTGCTGATCGGGCACACGGTGGTGGACGCAGCCCTGGGCGAAACGCCGGAGCGGCTGGGCAACCGCGACCGCGACTACGCACCCCAGGGCGTGTATCGCTGCGGGGGCGAAGACGACTGGATCGCGATCAGCGTGAAGGACGATCGGCAGTGGGCCGCGCTGGCGGGCGAGATGGGCGCAGCTGCGCCGGCCGGCTCGTTTGAGACCCTGGAAGACCGCCGCAGCGCCCATGACGAGATCGACGAAGCGATCGAAGGGTGGACGCTGGGCTTCGAGAAGGACGAACTGGCCGGGCGTTTGCAGAAACTGGGCGTCGCGGCGCACGGCGTTGCGAAATCGCGCGATCCCCTGTTCGACGAGCACCTGCGCGAGCGCGGCCTTTTCAAGACGGTCACGCACGATCGACCGATCCTCGGATACGACGCGCATCCGCACCCGACGACGCCATGGTTCGCGGCCGGGTTCGAACGGGTCGATCTTTCGAGCATCCGCTTCCATGGCGCCGACAACGAACCAGTGTTGGCGGACTGGTTGGCCATGCCGCCACACGAGGTTGCGGGGCTGGAACGTTCCGGCGCGCTCATCGCTCCGACGCTCGTGGAGGTAGAAGACCGACGCACGGGTTACCGGGACGCCGACTTCGATCAGCAACTGGGGTTGGGTCGAACAGGCACGGGTGAGTTGATCGGCCCTGATGACGGTGCGGCCGCCACCGCGAACGATGCCTCGCCCGCGCCGAAGCGGACCACGGTGCTGCGCGTGGTTGAATTTGCCACGACCCCCGCGGCGGCATTCGCTGGACTACTGCTGGCTGAACTGGGCCATGAGGTCATCAAGGTGGAGTTACCCGAAGGTCTCCGCGAGAAGAATGGGCCAGTGCTCTCTGCGGCCGAGCGGGCGTTCTTCGACCGGCGGAAGAAGTGCGTCGACCTGGCCACGTATCTGGGCTCGATTGCCGCCGGCGCGGACGCGGTCATCGAGGATTTCGGTGCGGTCTGGCCGGCAGAGATCGGCTTCAGCAGAGAGGACTTGTTGGCGGGGGCTCCGTCCGCCGTCGTCGTTTCCATTTCGCCGTTTGGCCTGACCGGGCCGAAACGTGCCTGGCAGGCGTCCGAATTGATCATCCAGGCCTCGGGCGGGCCGTTGCACTCCACCGGCTGGAAGGGCGAGCGGCCGTTCAAGGCCGGTGGCTTCGCCGCCCATGCTATCGCCGGGGTGAACGCTGCGACGGCGATCCTCGGCGCAAGCTTCGGGATTGCCGCTGGAAATACGCAGCGGGTCCACATCGACCTTTCGATGCAGGAGACCTACTTGCACCACTGGACGCGTCACATCGGCGAATGGACCTATTCGGGCACGAAGATGCACCGCGAGCGCAAGGGATTCGGCCACCAGGGCTTCCGTCACACGGCCATGGCGGCAGATGGATGGCTGTATCTGCTCGCGCTGTTCGCAAGCTGGGATGAAATCGCGCTCTTCCTTGGGCTGGAGGATTTCATCACGCCGGAGTGGCAGGACCCGGAGTACCGGGCCGAACACTGGCCGGAGCTGGAACGGCCGTACCACGAGCGCATCGCCTCGCGAAGCCGCTACGACTGGTTCGCGGACGGCTCGGCGGCGGG
>JBDTNM010000115.1:0-9493 GCA_039933735.1 bacterium
GAGGGCGATTACTATCCACGCGCTGTAAACGATTTCAGTGTAAACGATTACAACGCAAGAGGTGCACGATGAAAGCAGCCCAACTCCTGGACTACGGACCGGCTGAAAACTTCCGAATTGTGGACCTTCCCCGGCCGGCGCCCGGTCCCGGGGAGGTGCTGATAAAGGTGGAGTTCGCCGGTTTGCGGTGGGGCGACATCATGGGGCGCACGGGCGTCCCGGTGCGGTCCCGCACTCCTCCGTTCGTCCCCGGGCAGGAGGCGGCCGGCGTGGTGGCAGAAAACGGCGCCGGGGCCTCGCGCTTCGAGCCCGGCGACCGTGTGTACTGCATGCCCCAGGGCAATGCCTATCAGGAGTACCTCACCATTTCCGAGCGCGCCGTCCGGAAAACACCGGAGCATGTCTCATCCGAGCAGATCCTCATTTACCCGGTGAACATGCCGACCGCGTACATGCTCATCTACGAATGGGCGAAAGTGCAGAACGGTGAGAGCGTCCTCGTTCATGCGGCTGCGGGCGGCGTTGGCTCGCTGGTAGTGCAGGTGTTGAAGCGCAAGTTCGCCGATGTCACGGTCATCGGACTCGCCGGCAGCGACGAGAAGGTGGCAGCGGTGAAAGCGAACGGTGCCGACCATGCCATCAACTACAAGACAACCGACTACGTTGAGGCCGTCGGCGCAATCGCGGGCGTGAAGCCGCGCGGGTTCCAGCCTATGGCCCCTCCGGCCGGGGTGCATGTTGTCCTGAACGGCGTTGGCGGCGACACGCTCCGAACCGACCGCAGGGTCATTCGCAAGCTAGGCCGTTGGGTGCTCTTCGGAACCACCGCCGGAACCGAGCCCATCAACCTGTTCGCGAACTCGTATGACTCCATCACCATCATGCCGTTTTCCAAGATCCCGTTCCGCGGAACGCCTGAAGACCGCCGCGCTGAAGAATTCACCGCCGACTGGCTGAACACGGAGCGGCTCGACGCAGCCACGGTCCACCCCCTCGAAGACATCGCTGCCGTCCAGGCCGCGATGGAACGGGGCGAAACACAGGGAAAGGTGGTTTTCCGCCTGTGAAACTCGTCGACCTTACGCGCCTGCTCGACCCTTCCGACATCGATCGATTGCCGCCGGAGCGGCGGGCTGGGGCCACTCCCTTGTTCCCTCTGGTGAAGCACATCAGCCCGAAAAATGAGGGCGCGCGGGTCATGTCGCAGATTTTCGGATGCACGCCAGAGGACCTCCCGGAAGGCGAAGGCTGGGGCGACGAACAGGTGCGAATGTCCACGCACCTGGGCACGCATGTGGATGCGCCGCTTCATTACGGTTCTCTCTGCGAGGGCAAACCTTCTCGCACCATCAGCGACATCGAAATCTCCGAGTTGTACTGCCCGGGCATCGTGCTGGACCTCCGGGGAAAGGTAGAAAGAGGCAAGGGAATCCCGGTCGCCGCACTGGAGGCCGCTATCGCGGAAAACGGCTCGGCTATCGAGCCCGGCTCGGCCATCCTCCTCCGCACGGGACAAGAGGAGTTCGGACTGTCTGATCGGGAGTTCTTTTTCTACCCGGGAATGACGCGCGCAGGGACGCTCTTTCTCTCCGGCCTCGGGGCCAAGATCCTGGGCACAGACGCTCTCGGGTGGGATAGGCCCTTTGGCGTGATGGCGAAAGCGTTTAAGGATACGGGCGACCGCTCGGAGATCTGGGATGGCCACTTCGCCGGACGAGACCGCGAGGTCTTCATCGTCCAGCAGCTGACAAACCTCGCGTCACTGCCGGCCAGCGGATTCCATGCCGGGTTCTTCCCCTTGCGGATGAAGGGGTGCAGCGCAGCCCCGGCGCGGGTTGTTGCGTTCGTGAACTGAGCCTCCATCCAGCGCCACAGCGCTGAATCAAGGAAGGAGTTGAGGCGATGGCAGATTGGGAAAACTTCCAGCACGGTAAGGTCACCCAGATAGGCGATGGGGCGTACGTCTACACCCAGGTCGGCGGTTGGGGTTTCAACAACCAGGCGTTGGTCGTCAGCGAGGGCGAAACGCTGCTCGTTGACACCACCACTGACATTCCGATGACGACTCGCATGCTCGAGTCGTTCGCCAAAGCCGATCCAGCTGCCAGCCGAATAGACGTGCTGACTTTGACCCACTGGCATGTCGACCACGTTCATGGCGCATGCATGCCGATCTTCGACGAGACGCGCATCATCTGCGCCCAGGAAGTCGAGGACTATATGGCCGACCTTCCTCCCCAGGCATGGTTGGGGAGGGAAGCATCACTCACTGGTGATGCAAAGAAGGAGATGGATCGGAACAAGCAGGACTTCTTCGATTTCTCTGGACTCAAGCCGATTGTGCCGACTGAGACGTACACGGGCAGGATGGACTTCGAATTCGGTGGGCAGGCGGTCCGGCTCGTCGAGGCCAAGCCTTGTCACACGGCCAGCGACACGGTGATCCACCTTCCCGAGGCCGGCATTGTCCACCTCGGCGACATCACCAGCGCGCACACGCACCAGAGCCTCCAGTATCCAGGCATCAATGCGGTCATCGAGATCCTCGAAGAAGCCGCCTCTTGGGAGGCCGCCGCCTACGTCGCCGGCCACGGACCGGTGATGGATGTGCACGACATCCGCGATCAGCTGGACTACTGCCGGTGGGTCCGAGGTGAGGCGCAGAAACGCTTCGACAAAGGGATGACCTACGAAGAAGCTGCCGACGACCTCATCGAAAACCTCGGAGACAACGTGGAGCGCCGCAACCCGCAAGGGCTGTACGCGAGCATGATGATGATGTTCAACGAGTTCGCGGGGAAGCCAAACGCACACCTGCGCAAGAACTACCCACGTTTCCTTCAAAACTCCTGGCGCCTCCGCCAGGAGTTCTCGAAGCGGCACCCGCAGCTGGCGCACCCGTCGGCCGCGGGCCACGGTCGTTGAGGGCACGACCATGGGATTCATGCGGATCTACAGCGACGCAGATGGCGAAACCCATTTCGAAGACATGGACTTCCCTCGGGGAGGCGCGGAGATGCCTGCGGGCAAGGTGATGCTCCGCTACCAGGAGGCTGGCCGACTCATCGACTGGCACACCATCTCGCAACGGATGTATTACGTCACGCTCTCCGGTGAGGCGGAGGTGACGGTCAGTGATGGCGAGACGCGGAGGGTCGGCCCGGGCAACGTCACCGTTTGTGAGGACACGACCGGGAAGGGCCACCGAACTCAGATCCTGGGTACTGAACCCCGACTCTGCCTGGCGGTGACGGTGGAGTAAGGGCCGTCGTTCGCAGGCACGTCTCAATGTCCACTAAGCGATCGGCCCATTTGGCAGCCTATAGCCGACGTCACCGTTCCTCGTACGCGCCGGGAACGTGAAGGCGAGTGGCACACGGTGAGCGGCTGGCCTCACGAATCAGCTATCTCGTCCGCGATGGAAAGCCATAACTCCCCTTCTTCGTGACCGAGCTGCATGAGCAACAGGCCGGAGGCGACGCGTTCGACGAAGCCCCACTCCCAGATCGCCTGCTCGTCCGTGCCGGTGAGCAGCGCTAGTTGTCTCGCCGCCTCGCGGGCCAGCCTCCCGGGGTGCGGCTCGTGCCGTCGCGCCGGCCTCCAGCCTCGGAGCCAGCAGCCGAGATCGTACTCCGGCTCGATGAAGCCGCCGTCGGGGTCGATGAACTTGTAGGTTCCGCTGGAATCGAGTGGGGCGAGGAGATTGCCGGGGTGCGCGTCGCCGTGACAGATGACCGCCCGAGTTGGGTCGAAGGCGGTGCGGCGGCGGGCGGCGAAGTCGAGCGCGAGGGCGACCGTCCGTTCACTGCACGGACGTTCGAGGGATTCCCAGGTTCGCGGGATGAAGGCTTCGAGCCCGGCTGCTTTCCCGGCGCCGTCGATGAGGCCCTGCGGATCAAACGTGACCTTCCAGGCTTCCTGGACGGCGGCGCAATAAAGCGGCAGCTGTTGGTCTTGCGGCCAGTGTTCTTGCCACATTGGTGGGCCAAGGCGTTCGATCACCATCGCGCGTTTCGCCCGGTTGTGATGGTAGAGGCGGGCATATCCGCGCCCTTCGGCGGCGCTAAGGATGTCCGCCTCCACGGTGCTGAAGCCCGGACCAACGACTTTGAGGATAGCCGCGACATCGCCGGGCATAAGAACCTCGGCAACGAGTGCGCTGCTGCCGCCATCCAGAACCCGGCCGACCCGGAGGTCCCAGTCCGCGGCGAGGCCGGAGACCGTGGCGTCGAGTTCCTGGAGCCAGGCGGCGCCGGACTCCCCCATCGCCAGGGCACGCCTGTGTACGAGGGTAGGGACTTCGAACTGCGACATGTTCACATTCTGCGCAACCCTCCCGCTCGGCGCGAAATCAGTCCGAATCCGGCGATTCCAGGGCGGCCCGAGCGTCCCGTTCCGCACATCCACGCGGGAGCACAGCCATCGTTCCTCAAATATCATGGTGCGGCACACCGGCCCCGTAGCCGTTCGTACGAGGTGTAACGATGAGTAGCGACCTTCTTCCCGAAGACCAGGCATTGGACCTGGTCTACAACTACATGACGAGCGAAGGGAAAGTCAGCACAACACAGGAAATCCTGGATTCAGGAGTTATCCCCGCGTTGAAGGGATTCACCGTGCGCCCGGGCAAAGTCTCGGACTCGATCCACGGCGGCACAGTCGAGTACACAAGGAAAGACGGCACCCGCGTCGAAGCCGAAAACCCTCCCCTGGCGACGCGGGATGGGCGGCCGCTGCGGCTCATGGTCAGGACGCAGCGCATCTCGACTCACGACATCAACCGCGGTGAGATCCCGTTCAAGGACCAGATTCTCGCAGCGAACCACAACTACATGAGGCGATTGGTCGAGCCCGCGATCGGGACGTCGCAATTCGATGTACCCGGCCTTGAAGACAACGACGTCGTCATCGCTGCCGAGAACCTGCAGCTCATCCCTGTCGAAAACATATTCAGGGCATACATGGCCAAGAGTTCGACTTCGACGTCGCTCTACCAGGCATGGAAACGCGGCGACAAAACGTTCGCGGGGCACACCATGCCTGAAGGTCTCGTGCCAAATGGCCCGCTTCCATACGTCATGGATACACCTTCGACGAAGTCGGACGAGCATGACGTGACATCGTCCCCGGAAGAGATGTTCGGGCAAGGACTGGTCACATCTGCGCAATACACCGCCATACGAAACAGTGGGTTGGTCGCATTCGGGATGGCGGCGCAGTTCCTTCGCAGCAAGGGCATCATCCTGGTCGATACAAAGTTCGAGCACGGCATCAATCAGGACGGCAAGATCGTAAGCCAGGACGAGATCCTGACGATGGATTCGTCCAGGTTCTGGTTGGCGTCAGACTTCGATGCACAGATGGAACGGTTCAACCTGGGCGAGCTCGAGGAACTGAACCCGAAGTCATACTCGAAGGAGTTCGCGCGCGGGTTCTCTGAGGACGAAAAGGGTTACACCGACGAGCAGCGGGTAGTCATCGCCGTCCGCTACGTCATCGGCATACAAGAGCTGCTCGGCAAGCGATTCGAACCCGATATGAGGCCTCGTGATGAACGGGTCATCAGCGGACTGCAAAAGGTTGTGGACAATCTCGTCGCACGATAGCGAGCGACTGAGGGCGCGCGCACTCGTTCGACTGCGATTACCGTCCGATATGGCCCAGTAGTCGGTCTCGCGCGGCTTCTACGCCCGGCTGGAAGCCGGTCTGGTAATACCAGCGCATGAGCCAGAGCCCGGTCGCCAGCCAGAGCGCCCGGTAGGTGCGGTCATTCGGGGCCTCGAACAAGGAGGGGTCGCCGTATCCGGCCCGTATCCACTCGACCGGGAGACGCTCGCCCTCATTGAACTCCCACCTGGCGAAGTCGACCGCCGCCGGTTCGGCCGCGACCTCGCCGAAGTCGATGATCCCCGACAGGTGCCCGTTGTGAACGAGGACGTGGTTGGCCAGCAGATCGTTGTGGATCAGGCCAACGCGAGGCGGCGCGGCACGGAACGAATCGACGATCTCGCGCAACCATCCGCGGATCTTCGCAGGCTCAAGGCCGACGGAGCGGCCTGCCTCCTCGAAGACCGGCGCCCCGGTTGTCAGGCCGGCGGCGAGCCACTGGTCGAGCGTCGCCTTATATCCCTCGCCGGAGCCGTCGATATAACCGAAGCCCTGCACCGGGATTGAATGCAACTGCCTCAACCATGCGCCAATCTCTCCGAGGACCTGGCGAAGGTCGATCTCCGAGAGGTCAACGTCGGAAAGTCGCTCGCCGGGCAGCTTTTCCATCACGATGATCGAGCGCCACTCGCTCCCAACCGGTACGCGCTGGAGGGCGTGGACACGTGGCACGAGAATGCCGCGGGAGGCGCACTCGTGGAGCACCCACGCTTCCCGGTCGTGCCCCTCGGATCCTCGATGCGAGATGCGCACGATCAAGGACGGAGCCCGCTCCAGGGTCACGTCGTAGACCTCGTTTTGTTCGCCGGCAACAATGCGGCGAATGTCCAGAAGAGGCGCCTTCGCGACCTCGGCGACCGCAGCTTCCACAACCTCCAGCGGCGTTTCCCATCCCCCGTGGAGCGCCGCGAGATGTTGGCTTCGATCAAGGCCAGCTGGTCGTTTGGCGTAGTCCTCGGACATCTCCCGACTATAACTCGGCGGCCGCAAGCGGCGGTTCGCCGCCGTTAGAACGCGTGAATCGCCGGGAGCACCCGCTCACCGATTAATTCGATCGAGCGCTTGATGAGGGCGTGGTTGCCGCTGACGTGACGCACCATCACTTCCTCGAATCCAAGCC
This sequence comes from bacterium, assembly GCA_039933735.1. Lineage (GTDB taxonomy): Bacteria > Chloroflexota > Dehalococcoidia > Tepidiformales > Tepidiformaceae > Amarobacter. The sequence continues at coordinate 6,788 of JBDTNM010000115.1, forward strand.
CGCGGTAGTAGGCCAGGCGTTCGATGGCGGTTTCTGGCGAGCCCACAATGAGTTCGTCTTTGCCGGTGCCGCGATAGCCTTCGGCAAGCACTTTGTCGACTTCGGCATGTGCTTCCGCGTCTGTCTCGGCAACGAAGATGTCGCGGCGGAGGACGGCGCGGGCTGGCCGGCCGTGTCGCTCGGCTGCCTCGCGGTAGAGCGCAAGCTGGCGGACGGACTCGGTATCCGAAGCGTTCTGGCCGGAGAGCCAGCCGTCGCCTATCTCGCCGGCGCGCTCGGCTGCGGCGGCCACGGTGCCCCCGATCCAGATTTCCACCGGAACTCGCGGCAGCGGACTCATCGAAACGTCTTGAAGGTTCAGGTAGCGGCCTTCGAACCTGACGCTTTCGCCAGCAAGCAAAGACCGCAACACTCGCGCGAGTTCTTCCAGGCGGCGCGACCGGCTGCCGAACTCGTAGCCGAAGGCGCGAAATGCGTTTGCTGCGCCGCCGTTCGCCAGCACGACCGTGATCGGCGCTGTGGCGAACGCTGCGAGTGTCCCGATTTGCTCGGCCAGCACGATTGGCTGGTAGAACGGCGCCAACACGACCATACCCACCGGCATGTCGCCAGTCACCGCCATCATTCGGGCGAGCGTTGGGACCGGCGAGAAGCAGTTCGCGTACTTCGCAGTCACTGCGTGGTTGTCGCCAACGAGAAGCCCGTCGAGGCCTGAGACAGCCGCTGTCTGAGCGAGTTCGAGCAAGTTGTTCGCCTGTTCCGCCGTGTCGAACGCACCCATTGGGCGCTCGGCGAAGCCGCCGGGCGGCAGGGCATCGAGCATGCGCCGAAACTGCGGGTAGGTTTGCTCACCGGTCGGAAAGAGGAAGCGGAGGGATGTGCCGAGTTTCATGGCGCGACGATATTCCGGTTAGTTGCTTGAAACAACTAACGTGCCCTAGAGTAGGTTGCCTGAAGAGACTCACCGCCAGAAGCGCTTTTTGCGGATGACCCGGTGGACTTGAATGTGAGGAGGCGCCATGGAAATCGCTGGATCTGTCGCACTGGTTACAGGAGCAAACCGAGGGCTGGGCGCTTCCTTCTGCCGAGCGCTGCTCGAACGCGGAGCGGCGAAGGTCTACGCAGGCGCCCGTGACCCGGAGAGCGTGACGATGGCGGGGGTCATCCCCGTGAAGCTCGATATCACATCGGCAGCCGACATCGCCGAAGCCGTGGAGCGCTGCGGCGATACGACACTGCTCATCAACAACGCCGGCATTCTGACCAGCGCGTCCGTGCTGTCTGCTGATGCGCTCACGACTGGGCGGGCTGAGTTCGAAACGAACGTCCTTGGCACCCTGGCCATGAGCCAGGCGTTCGCGCCAGTCCTGGCAGCAAACGGCGGCGGCGGCATCGTGAATGTGCTCTCCGTCCTCGCATGGCTGGCTTCGCCGGGAGCGCCCATGTACTGCGCTTCAAAAGCCGCAATGTGGTCGCTGACCAACTCCCTGCGGATGGGTCTTCTGAAACAGCAGACTCAGGTCATGGCGCTCCACGTCGGGTTGATGGAGACCGAGATGGCGGCGCGCTTGCAGGGGCAGAAGTCCGAGCCCCTGGTCGTAGCCGGATTGGCGCTAGACGGAATCGAAAGGGGCGCGCACGAAGTCCTAGCGGATGCCTCGAGCCAGAGGGTGAGAGCGGCACTTTCGGGCGAATTGTCAGCGCTTTATCCCGCGCTGGCGTAGTCATCTCATCCCGCAACGAAGAAAATTTAAGACACTCGGAGAATTTCGATGGTGAAAATTGCTTTGGGATTTGGGTCTGGTGGCGGATGGAACGAAGCCGTCAGCTGGGTACTGGAAGCTGAAAAGCTGGGAGTCGACAGCGTCTGGACCGCGGAGGCTTGGGGCTTCGATGCCGTCAGCCCACTCGCCTTCCTCGCCGGGAAGACCGAGAAGGTGAAGCTCGGCACGTCGATCATGCAGGCTGGTACGCGGACTCCTGCTGCGGTAGCGATGACGGCGCTCACCATGCAGTCGCTTTCAAACGGAAGGTTCATCCTCGGGCTCGGAAACAGCGGCCCCCAGGTTATCGAAGGCTGGCACGGCGTGCGGTTCGACCGGCCAGTGCAGCGCCTCCGCGAAATCGTTGAGATAGTCCGGATGGCCTGCTCGGGCGAGCGCGTCACTTACAGCGGCAAGGTGTACCAGCTTCCGCTCCCGGGCGGCGAAGGGCGCGCCCTGAAAACCAGCGCTCCTCCCGCACACGTCCCCATTTTCCTCGCGACTCTTGGCCCGAAGAGCCTGGAAGTCACGGGCGAGATCGCGGACGGCTGGCTTGCATCCTCGTTCACGGCAGACAATTCGAAGCCACTGCTCGACTCGATTCGTCGAGGGGCAGACAGTGCAGGGAAAAACTTCGACGCAATCGAAAAGCAGGCCGGGGGCGTGGTTGAGTTCGGTGATGACCTTGAGAAGCTGATCGCGCCGCGCAAACCTGGCTTCGCCTTCGAAATAGGTGCGATGGGTTCGCCGGAGCACAACTTCTACAAGGACGCCTACGCAACGCAGGGCTTCGCCGAAGAGGTCCAAAAGGTGCAGGCCCTGTGGCTCGATCGCAAGCGTGAGGAAGCGGCGGCGCTCGTCCCGGATGAGCTGGTGATTAAGGCGAACCTTCTCGGTACCGAACCGATGGTGAAAGACCGCATCCGCGCCTACCGCGATGCGG
>JBDTNM010000116.1:0-9439 GCA_039933735.1 bacterium
AACTCGAGGGCCACGGCGACAATGCCTGCCCGGCGCTCTTCGGCGGCATGCAGGTCTGTGTCCAGGCCGCCGACGGTCACTACCTCCGCTCGGCCTGCAAATTCCCGGCCGATGCCGCGATGGCCATCCTGATCCCTGACCATTCAATGCCGACGAAGGAAGCACGCAAGGCACTTCCCGAGCAGTACTCGAAGGCGGACACGGTCCACAACACCGGACGCGCCGCCCTTTTCGTCGCCGCCATGGCCTCCGGGCAGATGGATCTGCTCGCCGAAGCCACGGACGACCGCATTCACCAGCGCCAGCGCGCGACTCTCTTCCCGCCGATGTTCGACATCTTCGCGACCGCCCGCGCGGCTGGCGCCTACGCAACCTGGCTGAGTGGCGCCGGAAGTTCTATCGCCGCCATCTGCCCGGAAGATGGCGCCCGCGAGGTCGCTGCGAAGATGCTCGAAGCGTCCCAATCCCGTGGCTATGCCGCCCGGTCGCTCGTCACGCGGATTGCGAAGGACGGCGCTTCGGTCTCTCGCGTCGAGCTGGTGGCGGACTGATGTTGCGGTCCGCAGTCGAGGGCGACCTCGACACGATCATCGAACTCATCCACGGACTTGCCGACTACGAGCGGGAACCCGACGCGGTGCATCTCGATCCCGACACATTGCGTCGCCACCTGTTCGGGCCACGCCCCTATGCCGAAGTGATCCTGGCTGAAACTGACGCCGGCGAGAGCGCCGGATTCGCGTTGTTCTTCCACAATTTCAGCACGTGGGAGGGTGTGCCTGGCATCTACCTTGAAGACCTTTTCGTCCGTCCCGAATTCCGCGGATCGGGCTTCGGCAAAGCACTCCTCGCCGAACTCGCGCGGTTGGCCGTCGAGCGGGGGTGTGCCCGGCTCGAATGGTCCGTGCTCGATTGGAACGAGCCGTCGATCCAGTTCTACCGGGCACTCGGCGCGCTGCCAATGGACGAGTGGACGACCTTCCGCATGACGGGCGCCGCCCTCACGGACCTCGCGCGCCGACGCTAGCAACCGGTTCTTGTCAGCCGTGGTTACCATGAAATCATGTCAACGCCACCGATAGTGCTTGTTCCTGGATTTTGGTTGGGTGCATGGGCGTGGGATGAAGTCGGCGCGCTGCTCCGCGCTGACGGTCACGAAGTCATCCCCGTCACGCTTCCCGGCCTCGAATCCGCCGAATCCGATCGTTCCGCGATTACGCTCGCCGATCACATCGATGCCATCTGCGACGTCGTCAATAGCACGGGCCGACCGGTGATCCTGGCCGTCCACAGCGGCGCCAGTGTCCCCGGCTACGGAGCTTCCGACCGCATCCCCGAGCAGATCGCGCGGATGGTTTACGTCGATACCGCTCCCGGGACCGGCGCGATCAATCCGGACTTCGCCGAAAGCGAGTGGGCGCTGCCTTCCCCGGAAGAACTCGCCGCCTCAGAAAACCTGGACGGTTTGAGCGAGGAACAGCTCGCGACCTTCCGGAGCCGCGCCATTCCCCAGCCAGGCTCGGCCCTGCGCGACGCGCCGGAACTGAACAACCCGGCCCGGCTGGATGTTCCCAGCGTCGTGATTTGCACTGGCTTCCCTTCGGAAAAAGTCAGGGCCGCAGCGGACGAGGGCTACTCGTGGGTCGGCGGTCTGCTGGAGCTTCACGACATCACCTACGTCGATTTACCGACCAGTCACTGGCCTATGTGGTCGAAGCCGCGCGAACTTTCGGACATCATCAGCCAGGTCGCGAACAACGCGGGTTGAGCGTCCGCCGCACGAAAAAGCCCGGCAAAATTGCCGGGCTTCTTTCACGAACTTGGGATGCGGGCCGAAGCCTACATCTTCTGTTCTTTGACATCCTGCTTGTACTTGTCGACGTCGCCCTTGCCGAACGACACATCAACGCGGTTGCCCATCGAGCCCGTGCGGATGCATTCGGTGCCGAGCCAATAGTCCGGCGCCATCGAGGCGTCGACCTTGAAATATGCGCCCTGGACGGCCTTGATCGTCCCGAGCTTGCTGCCGTCGGTCGTATAGACCTCGGCGCCGACGTTGGGGGTAGATGCTGGCATGCTCATGTTTGGCGTGCCTCCTTTTCCGTTTACTTATTCCACCGTAGGTCCAGGTGCCTCGCAAAGGCCTTATCGCCGGTGGGCCGAAAGCTTGCGGACGTGTGACGAACCGTGGGCGGTGGGGCATTTCCCACTATTTCGTCCCCGCGCGTTTACCGATCCCTTAAGTGATGGACGTCCGGCCATTCTCGAATTCGGGTTGCTGCCATGGATGAAGTAACCGCACTCATGGGGGTCGCCTTCAACCTCGCGCACGATATCTCGGAACTGTCCCTGAATATCGAGCAGTACCCGGAACTCCACGGGCATTCGTCGTACGGAACGCAGATTGCGGACGCCGGAGTCTCTGCTCTTGCCCACATAGCCTGCGCGAGCGCCACCTTCGCCCCCGACATTCACTCGCGCATCGAGGCCGGGCACTCTGTGAGCGGGGCCCGCGATAGCCTTCACACACTTGAGCACCTCGTCCACACGCTCATCGGGAACCACTACCTTGCCCCGGAACGTGCCCAGCGCCTCTTCGACAAGATCGAACAGACCCGGGCGATCCTTACGGCACTCGACGCCGAACTGTTCGGCGCCGGACTTTCCCACCGCCGCGCGAGTTAGGACTAGTCGCTCGGCACGCCATTCCTGCTACCTTTTTGCGGTGACCGAATCGCTCGCCGGAAAGCTGCTGATCGCCAGCCTCCGCATCACCGAACCCACGTTCTTTCGAACGGTCGTACTCATGTGCGCCCACGATGAGAACGGCGCGCTCGGCATCGTCATCAATCGGCCCCTGCGCACTGAACTCGTGGCCAGCCATCTTCCTCAGTACGATCAGTTCGTCGACGAACCGTCATGCCTGTTCAGCGGCGGACCCGTGGAAACGACGGCCGCGCTCGCCATCGCCCGCTGGAAAGACTGGATCATCACTCCCACGCCAAACATGGTGGTGGGCCGTGTTGGCCTGCTGGACCTTTCGAAGCCCATCGAGGAAGTCGAAGCGGGTGTCGAAGAGGTGCGTGTCTTCGCTGGCTACGCCGGCTGGTCGGGCGGGCAGTTAGAAAGCGAACTCGAAGAAGAGTCCTGGTTCATCGTCGATGCCACGCCCGAAGACGCCTTCACGCGCAGCCCCGACTCGCTCTGGCGCGACGTCCTGCGCCGCCAGCCGGGCAAGCTCGCGATGTTCGCCTACGCGCCGAAGGATCCCGCGCTCAATTGACCGCGGAGGCCGCTTTTGCGGCTTTTGCCTCCGCTTCCATCTTCTTCAGCCGAGCGTAGTAATCCGGAAATTCGTTCAAATGAGCAAGGGCGATCTTTCCAGTCAGGAGCGGGTCGTCGTCGGTCACGTTGGTTTCAGCGTCCACCAATCCGTGCTCCGCTTCGATATTCAGGCCGGCGTGGAACTCCGGAAGTTGAAATTCGACCTTCGAGAACTCGATATGCAGTCGAGCGGCAATGTCTCCAGCTTCTTCGAATGTGTACTTGCGTTTCATGTTTTGCCTCCAGCTTCCAGCACCCCGCTTCTGGGTGTGGAGCACAGGCACCGTAGCGCCCGAAGACCGGTTTGAGCAGGCTTCCGTGGGTCGAATACCCGGGCCGAACGGACGTATTCCGCGATGACTGCGGGCGCGCGTCCCGCAGGGCGATGATCTCGCCAAGGATCGAAGACAGGCCGAGGTAGCCTGCCGACGTGGGATCCAGCACACTGCGAGCTGTACGCCATGCCCCGGCAGATCAACAAATGCGAACGTCGCCATCGGGATGGGAATCAACGAGTCGCGGAGCCCATGCGCGAACGGCGGTCATCCATCGTGAACAGAAGTCTCGTCCGGGCCGCATTGCTTGCCGGGGCGGTTGTCGCTTCGTCGATCGGCTTTGTGGCCTGCGGCGACGACTCTTCCCAATTGAAAACGGACAACTCAGATCTCCGCACGCAGCTTGCCGTGCGCACGGAAACACCCGCTTCCATCCCCACCCCTGACACATCAAGCTTCTGCCAGGCTGTCACCGACTTCCGCGCGGCACGGGGAGCGCTGATCGAACGCTTCAATCAGATAAACGCCACCGACCAGTACTTCGGCTCCATCACCCCATCCGAGGAACGGGATATTCAAGACCTCGAAATTGCTGCGCTGAACATTCCCATAGCGCTTCCCCAGGCTGGTTCAAGCGGCATCCTCCGGATGAACACGCTCGTGCTGACGCTCAAAGCCACTGACCAAAAGTTCGTCGCCGCCATCCATACGAAGGATTACGCCGCCCACCAGGCTGCGCGCGACGAAGCGAACGCGGCGGCTGAAGAACTTCAACAACTACAGGAATCACTCTGCCCCTAGGCGCCCCGGCCACCCAATCCAGGCGTCCTGTCCCCTTCGCGCGCCACGGCCGACCTGGGCAGCCTGGGGTTGATGTCCGCCCAATCCCCAATACGAAATCGCGCTACCCTGTTCTCAACGCCCCTAAACCCCAACACAGGACCTGCCAACCCATGCCCGACCGCATTTCCTGGTTCCCCATCGCCGACCGCGAAACCTGCTCCGCCGAAACCCGCGCGCTCTTCGAACAGATCGAAGAGAAGCTCGGCTTCGTCCCCAACGTCTTTCGCGCCTTCGCCTGGCGCGAGCCGCGGATGCTCAAGTGGCGCGCCCACTTCGATGACCTGATGACTCCTACGGAGGGCCTCGGCAAAGTCGAACGCGAGATGCTCTCGGTCGTCGTTTCGATGCAGAACCAGTGCCTCTACTGCCTCACGAGCCACGGTTTCGCCTTGCGAGCGCTCCTGAAGGACCCGGTGAAAGGCGACCGCATCGTCCTCGACTATCGCCGCGCCGGCCTGAGCGAAAAGCACATGGCGATGCTCGATTTCGCGGTGAAGCTCACCCTCGATCCGGTGACTGTCTCCGAAGAAGACATCGACGAGCTCCGTGCCATCGGATTCAACGACGAAGACGTCTGGGACATTGTCGAGGTCACGGCCATGTTCAACTACACCAACCGCCTCATGAGCGGCATCGGCGCAATGCCCAACCCCGAGTACCACGGGATGGCGCGCTAACTTCCAGCCCTGGCCCGGAAACTGAAACGCCCCGTATTGCTACGGGGCGTGCACAGTTTTCTGCACGGGAGGGGAGCCTGCCGCGGACATCCCCTGCCGTGCCCTCGGGGGCGAGGCTTAAACGGTCGCCAGTATGTCGGCGACTTTGAAGGTTTCGTCTTCGATTGCGAGCACGGTGACGAGTCCGAAGAACCCGCCTTCGTACTCAGCGTGGCTAAGGACGTGGCAGTGGAAGGCCCACAGTCCCGGCTCGGTGCATTCGACGATGCAGTCCATGCGGTTGCCCGGCGGCACATCGATGGTGTCGCACTTGTACGTCGGGTTGAGCGCCCAACCGTCGCGCTGGATGACTTCCATGGGCATCCCGTGGAGGTGCATCGGGTGGTACAGCATGCCTTCGTTCATCCAGCGAATGAGAAGCCGCTGACCCTTTTTCGCGACGATGGCCGATGTCGCCGGGAAGCCTTTGCCGTTCAGCGTGAAGCCGAGCAGGGAGTCGTTCATGATGAGGATGACTTCCTGGTCGTATTTCGGGTAGGTGGCCGGATCTTTCGGCGAAACGACGAAGGCGCCCAGGAGGCCGCGGTTCACCTGGTCGGATGAGTTGTGATGGGAGTGGTACATGTGTGAACCCTGGTTGCGCAGGGTGAACTCGTACGTGAAGGTTTTGCCGGGTTCGATTGCGGGCTGAGTGAGGAATCCCACGCCATCCATGGCGTTGGGCACATAGAGCCCGTGCCAGTGGACCGCGCTGCTTTCCGTCAGGTTGTTCTTGATGTTCATCCGAACGCGGTCGCCTTCGGTGGCCCGGAGGGTCGGTCCCGGAATTTGATTGTTGTACCCGCGGCCTTTTTCGATTTGGCCGGGCGAGACTTCCCAGTTCACTTCGTCGATCGTGATGTCCCAGACCTTCACGCCGTTTTCGATGCGAGGGGCGAGTTCTTCCATGCCCTTCCCCTTCGTGAGGGGAGCCTTCGCGTTCTTGAGGAAGTCGGTGATGCCCTTTTTGTGTTCCTCGTCGATCTTCTGCCAGTTCACCGCGGTGGTGGTCGGCACCACCGTCGCGCCGCTTTTCACGTCCTGCACTGGCACGTTGGCGGCTGACTTTGCCGGCCCTCCGGTCGGGTCGTCGTAACAGGCGGCAGCGATGAGGCCGCCAGCGGCCGGCAACGCCGCACCGAGGATGCCAGCCCGCTTCAGAAAGCGGCGACGGTTCAGGCGAGAGCTCTCAAAAAGGCTCTCGGTCGTGTTGATTTCTTCAGGCATGTTGCCAATTCCCCCTGGCGTTTGAGTGACTCGTTTGTCGTATTGCCATAGTCGCGTCCTCTCCCGGCCCGCCCCATGTCCGTTCGTACAGAATCCGACGACCACTGGGTCAGACCGTTGCGCCTGATCGGCCCTCGCAGGCAGCCTCGGTTTGGTTCATGCTCTGGTAACTAAAGACGTGGGGGCCGTCCGAAATGGCTGATATGAAACCGATCCTCGTTCCGCTCGACGGATCGAAAACCGCCGAATACGTCCTGCCGGCGGCGGCCTGGTACGCGAAGGTCACGGGCGCGCCGCTGCGTTTCGTGCACGTCCTCGATGGCGACACGAAACCTGAAGCACGAGCGAAGGCCGCCGAGACCTTCCAGGGCTACGCTTCTGGCCTCGCCGAAGCGCACAAACTCGGCGAAATCCAATGCGATGTCCTCGCTGGCGCCGCCGCGGAGCAGGTGCTTTCGGCCTCGGTGACAGCCGGCGCAATCGCCCTCGCCTCGCACGGCCGGGGCGGTTTCCGCGCCACCGTCTTTGGCAGCGTCGCCGACAAAATCGTCCGCGGTTCGGCCGTGCCGGTCCTCATCGAACCCGGCACCGAAGAGCCGGTTGCCCCCGGGCCGCCGCGCCCCATCCTCGTCGGCCTGGATGGCTCGGAAGAGGCCGAACGCGGCCTCGCTACCGCGCGCAAGCTCGCGGCGAAGGACGGCTCCAAGATTGTCCTGCTGCGCTCGTTCAGCATGCCGCCGCCAGTAGGCATCGAATTCGCCGCCTACCCGGCTGACCTGTACAGCTCGTTGGAACAGGCCGCGCAGGACTACCTCAATGCAACAGCCCAGGCCGAGGAACAGACCTTGCTCATGCAGGGCGACGCCACTGGCGCGCTCCTCGAAGCAGCCGAAAAGGTCGATGCCGGCCTGATTGTCCTCACCTCGACCGGTAAGGGCGTTACCAAGCGCGTGGCCATGGGCAGCACCACCACGAGGGTGATTCACGGCACCGAACGACCGGTGCTCGTGCTCCCTCCAGAGTAGCCTCCGTTACCGCAAACCAGAGAACGAGGCGGGCACTTGCCCGCCTCGTTTGCGTACCGTGGATGACGCAGATTGTTAATGCTCTGAACGCCCCGGGGCTTTCCCCATGCGCTACACTGGAAGCACCTCGAACAGGGTGCTCGCTCACTGGTGCAGTTGGGACGATATACAACCGTTCGCACGCTTCTTCAGTTCTCGGGAACTTCGCTTGCCCTGTGTTTTGAGCCCAACCAGAAATGACAATTTCAACGAACGGCCGCCGGCCTCTGACCGTCGGTGTACTTGCCCTTCAAGGGGATTTCCGGGAACACCGCGAGATGCTCGAGCGGATGGGCCATGCTGTGTCCGAAGTTCGAAAAGTCGGACAACTCGCCGAAATCGACGCGCTGATCATCCCCGGCGGCGAAAGCACGACGATCGCACGACTCATCCTGAGCAACGGCTTCCAGCAACCTCTCCGCGATTTCTGCGCCACTGGTAAGCCCGTTTGGGGTACCTGCGCCGGAGCCATCCTGCTCGCCAAGACCGTCGACAACCTCGACCGCCCGGGAATCGAAACCATGGACATCACCGTCCGCCGCAACGCCTTCGGGCGCCAGGTTGATAGCTTCGAAGCGAACCTGACCGTCGAAGGCATCGCCGGCGCGCCCTTCCATGCGGTGTTCATCCGTGCCCCGCAGATTGAGTCGGTGAGCGGCGCCGCCCGCGCGATTTGCACGCTCGAGGACGGCACGATCGTGGCCGCACGCCAGGGGAACCTGCTCGCGACCTCGTTTCACCCCGAGCTGACCGGCGATTCACGGCTGCATGAATTCTTCCTGACCATCGGTGTTCCGGCGGAGGCACGCTTATGAGCGAGTTGCGGGCCGAGCCCCTGAGCCCAATCGATGCCGCCACGCTCTGGCCGCAGCTTGGCCGGCTCAATACAGAAGTCATCGCCACTCGCGGCGCCGAAAACCTGCTCGTCGCGAGCGGCCTCGCAGCCACCGGGCTCACCCACCTTCCGAAAGTGCCGCGAACCTCGGTCCTGGGTGTCCGCCGGGGCCTGACTTACCGTGGGGTCTGCGTCGCGCGCGAGCTTTCTGGCGGCGCCGGCTGGGAGGTTGTCTCGCTGCGGCTCTCCCGCCCCAAGGACGACGAAACGATCATCGCGCTCTGCGAAGGCATCTCCAACGAGGTGGCTTCCCGCGGCGGTCGCACCGTCTACCTCCGTTATTCCGAAGGCAGCCTCCACGCGGAAGCGCTGCGAAAAGGCGGGTTCTTCGCCTACCGGCTCGAGCGCCTCTACGCGATTCGCGGCGGTTCGCCTGGCGAGACAGCGTTTCGCCCCGCAGGGCGCGCCGACCGCCATGGCACGTTCCGCCTGTACTGTCGCGCGGTACCGGAGATGGTCCGCCGCCATGAGGCCCCGACCCAACAGGACTGGCGCGCCGTCCTCGATTCGTTCGATTGCTCGCACGAGTTTGTGCTTGAAGGGCCCGGCGGTTCGTTCTCAGCCTGGGTCGGCATTGGCGACCGCGAAAGTCATGTCCTCGTCGATGACCAGGAGGGCGGTGTCGTCCCGGCTACGCTCGACCTGATCGAATCGCACACCTCGCGCCACGGCACGCTCGTCGTCGCCGAGCACCAGTTCCCCATTGAGTCCGCTGCTGTGGACCGTGGCTACCCGGCCATGGGCACACGGTTGATGTGTGCGCGAAGGCTCGCGCTGGTCAATCCCCTGAAGGAGGTCGTCGCGGCTACCGTCGCCGAATCAGTGGCGTTGCCGCAATAAGCATGTCTCAACTCGCTTCACCCACCTTCCTCAACGAACAGATCGTCACCGACGACTTGGACCTTCTGCTCGAATCGCTCCCGCCTCGCATCGTCGACTTCCTGCGCGAAGCGGAACGCCGCGTCGACTTGCTCGAAGTGGTGATGGACCTGGGCCGTCTCCCCGAGGCGCGCTATCCCGGCCGCGAAGTTGTCCTCTCTCACGAAGAAGTGACTGAGGATGACCTCCAGTTCGTGATCGAGCACATCGGTGATT
>JBDTNM010000117.1:0-9302 GCA_039933735.1 bacterium
CGGGCTACCATAATCAGTACCCTCTCCCCCGGAGTGCGCCCAGTGGACGCCTACAACATCACCGTGGTCGGCGGCGCCGGCATCGTTGGCCGCGAGTTCCTCAAACTGCTCGAGGAGCGCGACACCCCGGTCAAGCGCCTGCGCCTTCTCGCCACCGCCCGCTCCGCCGGCAAGACGATCGAATTCCGCGGCCAGGCGCTCACCATCGAAGAGACCAGCGATGCGAGTTTCACGCGCGACGACGAGATCGTCTTCCTCTCGGCTTCGGGCGAGGCATCGAAGCGGTTCGCGCCGATCGCCCAACGAAATGGGAGCTTCGTCATCGATGATTCCAGCGCCTACCGCATGGACCCGGAAGTGCCCCTCGTCATCCCGGAGATCAACGCCGACGACCTCGCCTGGCACAAGGGAATCATCAGCCAGCCGAACTGCACCACCACGCCGATGGCGATGGCCCTTGCCCCCATCCACCGGGTCAATCCGCTGAGGCGAATCATTGTCAGCACCTATCAGGCGGTGGCCGGCGCAGGCAGTGCCGCTGTCGATGGGCTCCGTTCCGAAACGGCCGCGGTGCTCGCCGGCCGGCACGAACCTTCCGGCACGCAGAAGCGCGAGATCGCCTTCAACGCCGTCCCTCAGATCGACCTGTTCGCCGAGGACGGCTACACCAAAGAAGAGATCAAGATGGCGAACGAGACGCGCAAGTTGCTGCACGCCCCCGACATCGCCATCAGTGCCACCTGCGTCCGCATCCCCACGTTCTTCGGCCACGCGATGAACGTCTGGGCCGAATTCGAACGCCCGCTCAGCGCCGCCGAAGCACGTGACCTCATCGCCGCTGCCCCGGGGGTCCGCCTCGTCGATGACCCGGGCAAGGAGCAGTACCCAACACCGGCCGATGTCGTCGGCACCGATGACGTGCTCGTGGGCCGCCTCCGCGGCGACAGCTCAATGCCCGGCGCCATTACCTTCTGGACCGTCACGGATAGCATTCGCAAGGGCGCTGCCACCAACGTCCTCCAGATCATTGAAGCCGCCGCCGCTCGCGACCTGATCCGGCGGTAGTCGCGGATCTCCACATCCGCCCGGCCTTTGGGGTACGGCATGCCTGAATTATCGAAACGGCCCGCTATTACTCTCGGCACCATCAACATGGACTGTCGCGATTCCCAGCCGATGGCCGACTTCTACGCCAGGTTGCTCGGCTTCGAAGTCACGTGGCATGACCCCGACGATGACTTCATCCTGATGGCGAACCCGGCAGGGGGCCTGTCCATCTCCTTCCAGCCGTACCCGGACTACGAGCCCCCGGTTTGGCCCGAACAGCCCGGTGAGCCGCGGAAAATGATCCACTTCGATATGCAGGTCGAGAATCTTGAGGAGGCGATGGCCCACGCCATTGCCTGCGGAGCCAGGCTTGCTGAATTCCAGGGCCGCGAAGACCTTCGCGTCATGCTCGACCCTGCCGGCCACCCCTTCTGTCTCGGAACTGCCTAACTCCCCCAATCCGCACCGCACACCCATCCTCGTAGATCCGACCGTCAGGGAGGCGGGACTCTGACCCAAACCACGCCACCGCCCCCAACTCCGATCCTCGGCCACCTCCGCACACACCCACCCTTAGCCCCGACCCTAAGGGAGGCCGTCCCCTCCCACACATGCCTGCAACCCCGAGCCCCGAGCCCCAATCCGAACCGCGCACGCAGTAAGCGGATCCCGGGCCCCGCACGCAGCCCCGGCCCCGGATCCGAACAAACTCCACCAGGCTCCGACAGTGCATGCCGCGCCAAAATCCGCTCCTTGCAGTCGCAATTCTGTTCCCGCGACCCTCACCCAAACCAACCCCACCTGACCCATCCCACCACGCATCACCGTGGCCCGACCGTAAGGGAGGGGGTCAACTCCGTCGCCGTCCCCAAATCGCCACGCCACCCCCAAACACCACCGCATACACCCACCCTTAGCCCCGACCCTAAGGGAGGCCAACCCCGCGCCCGGCGCCCCCATCCGCCCCGCCCACACACCCCTCCTGGATCCGACCGTCAGGGAGGCGGGAGTCTACCCCACACCACTCCGCAGCGAAAAAGTGACGGCGCGCAAAGCGCAGCCCTGGCGCCCCAGCAGCCAGAACCGCGTAGGATTCTTGGCACTCGCACACTCGGAACTTCTTACCCATGACCACCAATTGGCCCGCACTTCACCAGGAAGCGCTCGACATCTTCGTCCGCTTTCTCCAGATCGATACCTCGAATCCGCCGGGAAACGAGAAGCCGGCCGCGCGCTTTCTCGGCGCGCTCTGCGAAGCCGAGGGCATCGAAACCGAATACATCGAGACCGCCCCCAATCGCGAGGTGCTGGTCGCTCGTATTCGTGGCGATGGTTCGAAACGCCCGCTCATGCTCTGCAACCACACGGATGTCGTCCCCGTCGAGGCCCAGTACTGGGACATGCCCGCCTTCGAAGGCGTCGTGAAGGAAGGGCGCGTCTACGGTCGCGGCGCGGTCGATATGAAGGGCTGCGGCGTCATGCAGCTGATCGCCTTCTTGCTCCTGAAGCGCGAGGGAGTGCAACTCAAACGCGACCTCGTCTTCTGCGCCGTCCCGGATGAGGAAGCCGGGAGCGAATTCGGCATGGTCTGGCTTTGCGAACACCGCCCGGACGTCGTCGATGTCGAATTCGAACTGAGCGAAGGCGGCGGCGGCACCACCCGCTTCGGCCGCGAGGAGGCAAAACTCTTCAGTGTCGCTACGAACGAAAAGGACATCTGCTGGCTCCGGCTCACCGCTGTCGGCCGCCCCGGTCACGGCAGCGTCCCCCACTACGAGAATTCGGCCGTCTACCTCGTGCAGGCCTTGAACCGGCTGATCGATTGGGAACGCGGCATCACCTTCACACCGGATACCGAAGCCTACATTTCGCGGCTCGCGGAAGTTGGCCTGATGCCTCCCCTGAAGGACCGCGCCGCCATCGAAGAACGGATCAAGAACTCCCCCGAACTGCTCGCGATGTTCATCAACACGCTCAACCTGACCATGCTCGACGCTGGCATTAAGGCGAATGTCATCCCGGCCAAAAGCGAGGCCGTAATCGACTGCCGTCTGCTACCGGGCCAGTCCAAGGAAGAGTGGATGGACCTTGTCCGCGCGCGGATTGCCGACGAACGCGTGTCCGTCGAGCTCTATTCGCCGGACCAGGGCGAACCGGCCCGCGTCGAATGGGACACCGAACTGTTTCGCACCATTAACGCCGTCGTAAAGGAGGCGATGGAAGACGCCATCGTCGTCCCCGGCATGACCGTCGGTGGCACCGACAACCGCTTCCTCCGCGAACGTGGGATCCCCGCCTACGGCTTCATCCCTTGCCTGCTCAGTCCAGAAGAGCGCCGCGGGTTCCACGGCAACAACGAATTCCTCACCGTCGACAACCTCAACATGGGCTGCGAACTCATGTACGAAGTAGTCCGCCGCATGTGCACCTAGCACCCGCCAACCACACATGGAACCGCGCCCGCTGGAAGCGGATCACACCCCACCACAAAAAGCCGGGACCTGCCCCGGTCACGCCGAGAGCAACTGCTCATCGGCCGCCGCCCCACGGCTTCGGCCGGCAGTTCGCCACGCGCCCGGAGCAACCCCCGCCGATCGCTTGAATGCCCGGCTGAACGCCGGCTCCGAGTCGTAGCCGACCCGCGAGGCAATCGCGCTGATGGCCAGGTCAGTGGTCTGCAGAAGGTGGCTCGCCAGTTGGCGGCGCCAACCCGCGAGGTAACGCATCGGCGAATCACCCAGCTGTTCGGTGAAGCGGGCCGCCAGCGCCGAACGCGAAACGCCAAGCTCTTCGGCCAATTCCGCAACAGTCCACGGGCGCGCTGGGTCGCCGTGAATACGTAGCAGCGCATCGCCCACGATCGGATCGGCGAGGGCGCCCAGCCAACGTGACCCTTCACCGGGTCGCTGCTGAAGGTAGTGGCGGAGGGTTTCGACGAGCAGCAATTCGGGCAGGCGGCTGCCAAGCGCGTCCTGCGCGAGGGCCTGCGGTGTCAGCTCGATTGAGTAGGCAAGGCTGGCCCGCAGCCAATCCGCCGCCGGGCCTGGCGTCGGCTGGATCTTCAGAACCGGTGGGAGCGCCCGCAGCAGCGGGTTAAAGAGGATGTCGTTACAAACGAGGTAGCTGCAGAGCATCCGCGTGTGTTCGCCTTCCGGTTCACCCGCCTGGACCACGTCGAGGTTTGCCCACGGCGGCGGCGGAAGCAACTCGGCGACCGGCACTCGAAGCGGACAACCAGGGCTCTTCAGCCAGTGCTCGTTCCCGAACGGCAGGATCACGATTTCGCCGGCCTCCGCGAGCACCGTCTCTCCGCTATCGATCACGATTTCGCAGGAACCTTCCATCACAGCGTGGAAGATCACGAGTTGGCTCGTGCCCGGACGGAGGTATTCGGCCAGTTCTGGCCCATCCGGAGTGACGAAGCCCCACGGTGCCTGGAAATCGCCCCGAAGGTAGACCGCCCCATCCAGCCGCACCATCCGCAGTGCTTCCGCAAGCACCGATTCGCTGGGTCTGAGACTTGCCTCTCGCAGTGGAGTCTCGGTCACAAGGTTTGGCGTTTGAGTCATGGCTGATCGTGCTCCCAGCTCTCAATAGTAGTTGGGCGCACCGGTGCCAAACGTCATCCATTCGGAGGAGATCCCAATGTTCAACCAAATCCCCGAGCAGGCTCGAATCGGAGCCCACTCGTGAACAACAAGCGTGTTCGCTGGCTTGCCAGCGCTGTTATCGCGGCGGCTCTCGCAGTCGTCGCTGTCGTCGCGGTCGCCCAGGCTCGCGATGGTGGCGGCGATGATTCAATCGGCAAAATCCGGGCTGCAAACGCCCGTTTCCAGGATACGAAAACGGCCCAGGCAGAAGGCTGGGACCTTCGCCCCGGCCTCGACAATTGCTTCGAAAAGCCCGGCACAGGCAGCATGGGCTTTCACTACATCAACCTCGCCCAGCTGCAGGACCTCTCCGAGGACCCGCTGAAGCCAGAGGCCTTCGTCTATGCCCCCAGTTCATGGGGACAGATGGAGCTCGGGGCCGTTGAGTGGATCGTTCCCCAGAAGGAATGGGATGCCGCCGGCAACTACGGCCCGCCCGAACTCCTTGGCCAGCATTTCCATCTCGATACCACCCTCGGCGTCTACATCCTTCACGCCTGGATTTTCAAGGACAACCCCGCCGGGTTGTTCCAGGACTTCAACCCGAAGGCATCCCCGTGCCCAGCGAGTTGAACAGCCCCGAAGAGCACCTCGCCGAACTCGCGCTCCACGCCCTGATGCACCACCCCACCCTTTCGCACGGCGATTGGGTGGATGGCACTGGGGCCGGCTCGCACACCAACCACCCCACCCCAACCAGCAGGAGACCCGAAATGACCGCAGTAATGAACCAGCCCGGCACCGTGAGCGACGAAACGCTCATGGAGTTCCGGGCACGCGCAGCCGGCTACGACCGAGACAACCGCTTCTTCCAGGAGGACTGGAACGCCCTCAAGGCGGCCGGCTTCATGAAGGCCCTCGTGCCCACCGAATTCGGCGGCCTCGGTTGGTCGCTGCCACGCTACGTGACGGAAATCCGTCGCATCGCTGAGTACGCCCCGGCCACTGCCCTTGGCGTGAACATGCACTCCTACTGGGTGGGCATCGCCGCCGAAATGCGCCGGCTCGGCGATTCCTCGCTCGAATGGATCCTCAAGGAAGCGGCCGCTGGCGAAATCTTCGCCGCTGGCCACTCCGAAACCGGCAACGACCTGCCCGTCTTCCTTTCCACTACCAAAGCCGTCCGCGTTGAGGGTGGCTACCGCATCACCGGCCACAAAATGTTCGGCAGCCTCTCCCCGGTCTGGACCCGCTACGGCTGCCACGCCATGACCGAAGACGGCCAGGTCATCCATGCCTTCATGCCGCGCGATACGCCCGGCTACAAGATCAAGGAGACCTGGGACACCCTCGGAATGCGCGCCACCCGCAGCGACGACACCCTCCTCGATGGCGTCTTCGTGCCCGACCGTTACATCGGCCGCGTCCTCCCCGCGGGGACAGCTGACCTCTTCGTCCTCTGCCTCTTCCAGATGGCCCTCGGCGGCATCGCCGCGGTCTACCTCGGCATCGCCCATCGCGCCATGGAACTCGCGATTGAGTCCGTCGGGAAGAAGACCTCGCTCGCCCTGACGCGTTCGATGGCCTACAACCCGGAAGTCCAGCACCAGGTGGCGAAGATGGCCATGAAAATCGAAGCCATGGACGCCCAGATGGACCGCGTTGTCGCCGATTGGGATAACAACGTCGACTTCGGCGCAAAGTGGCCGATGAAGATCGTCGCCAACAAGTACAACGTCGTCGAAGGCTCGAAAGAAGTCGTCGACCGTGCCATGACGGTCTCGGGCGGGTCCGGCATGTTCAAGGTCAACGAACTGGAACGCCTTTACCGCGATGTCCGGGCCGGTGGCTTCCACCCTGCGAGCACACTGCTCGCCCCGGAAATCGTTGGCAAGATCGCCCTCGGCATCGACCTTGGCGAGCAGCCGCGCTGGGGTTAGTTCCTCCCCTCCAGTGCGAAGGCCGCGGTGGTCCCAACACCGCGGCCTTTTCGTGTGCCCCTTGTGTGTCCTCTCGTCAGGCACCTGGGCCGAGGTGGCGCAGGAAGAATCGTTCGAAGTCCTCGCGTTCATAAGCGGGGATCTGCACGTGTCCGCCGGGATTGACGTGCATCGACTTCTCCTTCGATCCGAAGGCGTCGAAGAGCGCCAGCCCGGCGGGCATGTCTACCAGCTCATCGTTCCGCTGAAAGACGAACAGCAGCGGAATCGTTATCGCTTTGGCCTGCTCCTCGAAGGCGTCCATTCCTGCGCGTAGACCGTTCAGACCCAATACCGCGCACTGCACGCGTGGTTCGGCCGCCAACAACGGCACCCCAATCGAGGTGCCCATCGACACGCCCCAGTACCCCACCGGACCTTCGCCGACTTCTGACAGGCTGCGGACCGCGTCGAGCGCTGCCTTCCACTCGGGAACGGCGCGACTGCCCAATCCCGACATCCGGGTCGCGAAGCCGGCATCGACAGTGCGAGCACCGCCCGCCATCCGCGCCTCAAGGTTGGCGCGCGCAGATGCCTGCGCTTCGGGAGTCGTCCGTTCTCCATGGTTGGGCGCATCAATGGCCAACGATGCCCAGCGCTGGTGTCGCGCGTACGAACGGGCACGCGCGAGGAGCGTGTCCACTCGCTTGTGCTGCGTTCCGCCATGGCCCATCAGGATGATCGGCCTCGGACCGGTCGCTCCCTCCGGTGTCCAAAGGATTGCGGGGACACGCTCGCCGTCTACGGCCAGTTCGAACGAACGCTCGCTGACACCGTTTTCGGTGGATTCTGATGTGAAGTTCACAGGCATACTCCAGCTTTGTTGCGCGGCATTCTAGCGGGACGCCTCGGTGCAAGCGCCGTCCACAAGTTCGATGCACCCCCGGCGACGGCCGTTCAATCGCCTGCGCGAAGGCACGCGAGACACGCCCGCAGAGAGCGCCCGGGGAACGCGATGCGTGCCTCCGGGTTCGTCCATGCGGTCGCCCGTAGCTCGCCCGTCGCTAATTCCGCGAACACGAACGCCGCTCCGAGCCGTGCCAGCCGGTCACGAAAGGCGCGCGCTCCGGCGAAGCCACGGGCGATGAAAAGCGCGTCGTCCATCGCCTCGGCCCAGGCCCGCAATGTCCCTACGGCAGCTGCGGCGTCGTAGGCATTCGCGTCCAGACCGTCGATCGCGAGGACCACGCCGTTCGCGACACTCGGCGGCAACTGCCGCAGCTTCGCCAGGAGCCCTCCGAACCCAGCGGCCGCTGGATCGCCGCGCAGACGGGTCACTTCGAGGTTGAAGCGGTCCCCGCCGAGCGTGACCGTGAAATCCGGGCCGGGCCGCCCGGAGCCGTATGCCTCGAAGGCCAGGCCGACTCGTCGATCCGCGAGGAGCCGCTCTGCCACCCGCAGCTCCGCGCGCACGTCCCTTCGCGCGTCGGCGTCTGAAGCGCCCCGCAGCTTCTTGCGGATCTTGTCGCGGTTGGTGTCCGCGAACGTCCGGAAGCGCGCCGACCCCGCCAGCCATGCCAGGAGTTCGCCTGCCAGCGGGTCATCCTCTCCTCCGTCCAACAGATAGCGGACGAGCCGCTCAACAGTTGGGGAGGGAGAGGCAGGCCCAGACATGCCCTCATCCTAGAGTCGGGCCGCCGAAAGGCGAATCGCCCTCCCTAGTGCCGGAAGTGCCGCGTCCCGGTCAGCACCATGGTCACCCCGTACTTGTTGCAACAATCGATCCCGTCCTGGTCCCGCAGCGAGCCACCCGGCTGCACGATGACCGAGACGCCCGCCTGGCAGGCTTTTTCGATCGAATCGCCCCATGCGAACGGGAAAAACGCATCGCTCGCGAGGGTCGAGCCCTTCACTTCGTCGCCGGCCTTCTGCATCGCGATCTCTACGCTCTTCACGCGGTTCGGCTGGCCACTGCCCATGCCGAGCAGGCGGCCCTCCTTGCCCACCGTGATCGCGTTGCTCTTCACGTGCTTCACGCAGCGCCAGGCGAACTTCACGTCCTCGAGTTCGGCGGCGGTCGGCTGACGATCGGTGACCACCTTGAACTCGATGTCCTCGGGCGTGCGGTCGTCTGTGTCCTGGGCCAGCCAGCCGCCGCCGACCTGCCGGTACGAACGGCCGCCGGGTTTGCGCGGCTGCGCTTCGAGGATGCGCAGGTCCTTGGACTTGCCCTTGAGCACGGTCAGGCCCTCAGGCGTGTAGCCAGGAGCGACCACGATTTCGTAGAACATGCGCGTCTCGCCGTCGTTCGGGCTGCGGAACTCGCGCAGTTCGCGAGCTAGCGACTCATCGACCACGCGGTTGAAGGCGACGATCCCGCCGTAGGCGCTGGTCGCATCCGCCCGGACGGCGAGGCGGTAGGCCTCAAGCATGTCTTCGCGGGTGGCCACGCCGCACGGGTTCGTGTGCTTCACGATGACGCACGTTGGCCCCGTGAAGTCGTTGACGCAGTTCCAGGCGGCGTCGGCGTCAAGGTAGTTGTTGTACGACATCTCTTTGCCGTGGTGCTGGACCGCCGTCGCGATGCCGCCACGGCCGTGTTCGGCGAGTGAGACATCGCGGTAGAACGCCGCCGATTGGTGCGGGTTCTCGCCATAGCGGAGCGTCTCCGCCAATTCCAGCGGCAGCGTGATCTCGCCTCGCGGCCTGACTTGGGCGTCGGCGCTGAACTGGCTGAACAGCCACT
>JBDTNM010000118.1:0-9294 GCA_039933735.1 bacterium
CAGGGAAACCTTGCCGTTGTTCGCGACGCCGGTGTCGAGGGTGCCGGTGGGCAGGAAGGCGAGGGTGCCGTTCGCTACGGTCACAGCGTCGTCGAAGGCGTTGCCGGGGGTTGCATCCGGACCAGGGGCATCCGGGATGTCGTGGTTGGCCGTGACCTGCCAGGTATTCGAGGCAGACTTGGTGAACAGCACCTTGATCGTCTTCGCGTTGCCCAATGAGTCATAGGCAGTGACGGTCGTGCTGATCTGGTTGTTCGGCGGGGAGAGACTCGTGCCGGCGTCGAGGTTGCCGGCCATGATCATTCCGGACTTTGCGACTGGCGTCGTGAGGTCCTTCGTCGCCTGGGCGCTGATGCGCGTGCCGAACGGGATCTGGAGTGGCGCCAGCGGCGTTTCGACGTCCACGGCGCCGGTCGGGTCGGCCACCCAACCCATGACCTTGAGGCCGGTGACCGGATTGACGAGGCTGCCTTCGACATCGATGTCGAAGGCGCCATCACGGGTGTAGTAGTTCCGGGTGCCGTCGCTGACGACGAAGAAGCCATCGCCCTGGACGGCGAAGTCGGTGAGCTTGCCGGTGCTCTGCAGCGAGCCCTGGGTCATCACGTTGTCGATGCCGCCGAGCTGCATCCCGAGGCCGATCTGGGCCGGGTTGGTACCGCCCCGGCCGGTCTGCGGCGAACTTGCGCCCCGTACGGTCTGGCCAAGGATGTCCTGAAAGGTCACGCGGCTGGACTTGTAGGCAATGGTGTTGACGTTTGCGATGTTGTTGCCGACCACGTCCATGTAGGACATGTGGCTTTTCATCCCGGAAATTGCAGAGAAGAGTGCTCGCATCATGGCAGGTAACGATCCTTTTCAGAGCGGCGTGGGCCGCGTTCTGGATCAGGCCTCCGACATGCGGACCGGCCTAAGTGGACGACGACGATGGAATCGGAGTCAGGCGATGACGACTGAATCGATGTTGGTGAAGACCCGCTGCCTTCCGGCCTCGGCGTTGATGGCGGTGACGACCTTGCGGTCGCGAATATCGACGACGACTGCGAGGTCATCGAGCATGACCACGCTGTTCTTCGCGCCCTTTTCGGCGGCGCGAGAGATGGCTGAGTTGAGGCGGTCGAGCTTGCCCGCATCCAGGTCGAGGTCACGCCGCTCAATGCGTTTCGCAGCGTGACTGCTGAACTGCACGCCGCTGAGCGTGTCCTGGAAGCTGGGCCCTCCCGCCGTGCGGACCGGGGCCGGACCACCGCTACGGCTTGCACCGGGCGGCCCTATGGGTTGCGTGCGGTCGATCGCCATCACTGCACCTCGGCAATCGTGAACAGGTCCACGACCTTGCCGTTGACGAGCAGCATGGGGATGCCCTTGTCGTCGGTGACGACCCGGTCAACCTTGCCCGTGACTTCGTTGCCGGCATTCGGCAAGTCCGCCGCTGCGGCCACCACGCGGTCGTCCTTGTTCACGCTCACGCGTTCGAGGCTGGAGAGTTTCGCGAACGGCCTGCCGTAGGTCTCGCGAGACACCACGTCGCGAGTGACGGCGATGCCATCGACTTGCTTGCCCGTGATGGTCTTGCCGATCATGCCTGCGGCGCTGGTCAGCTCTTGCACCCCCTGGAGCACTTTCATGCCCTCGGCCATGGTCTTCATCTGGTTGAGCGATTCGAACTGGGCCATCTGGGCCATGAAGTCCGAGTCCTTCTGCGGCTCCAGCGGGTTCTGGTTGCGCATCTGAGCGATGATCAACTTCATGAAGTCGACCTGGCCGAGGTTTGCGCTGGCCGGGGCCTTCGCCTGTGATGTCGTGTTCTGGAGTGCGGTAACCGAGTCGATCGGTGTGGTCATCGTGAACTCCTAGACCCGGTACACATGGACGCCGTCGGGGTTGTAGGCGGCGCGCAGGCGGTTGAGCGTTTCGACCGGCGTGGTGTCGCCGATCCCGAGGATGGATGCGAATTCGCCCCCGGCAGGCCGGTTGCGTTCGCCTTGTTCGTTGCCCCAGTTCGGATCGCCGTTGCCCCGCCCGAGACCGACGTTCACGTCTGAGAGGTTCAGCCCCCGCTCGCCGAGCAGCGCGGAGAGGTCCTGGGTGTGATCGCGGAGCAGCTGCGCCGCTTCCGGCCGTTCGGCACGGACGTCTACGCGAACGTGTTCGCCCTGGGTGTGGACGTGGATGGTCACTTCGCCCAGGCCAGCCGGGTCGAGGTGAATGCGGGCATCGCCGCCGCCCCGCTCGGCGCGTTCGATGACCGTGCGGGCGACGTGTTCCACCTGGGGTGGAACCTCCGGCGCGGGAGCTGGTGCATCTGGCGCCGCTGGAGCGTCGACAGACGTCGTTGCCTCGGTGTGGTGCGCTTCTGCGGGCTGCGGGCCAGCCGAAGTCGTTTTCCCGACTTCGATTGCGCCTTTGACCTGCGGGCGTTCCATCCCGTTCTGGTGCCCGTCGCCTGAATCGCCTTCGGTTGATTCGTTTCCGGTTTCTGCGTTCCCGACGTTGCGGACCACGCTGGTGGAAATGGTGGTTGTTGTACCCGCCTCGGTTGGCGGTGGGCCTTCTCGCGCTTTGATTTCGGAACCGTGTCTGTGCTGCTCCCGTGTTGCTTCGCCCGCAGCCGCCGTGGCGGTCGCCATGGGAGCTTCGATGACCGTGGCCTCGGCCATCAGTTCCGGTGATTTGCCTGGCGCGGCTTCCGTGGGTGGGCCAGTCTTCTCAGCTGCGGTCTCGGCTGGTTGGAGAACGACTGCCGCTTCGGGACCGGCGGCGGCTTCTGTTGGCAGCGATCCAGCGGCTATTCCGGTCGCGTTTTCCGCTGTCCCATCCGTTGCCGCCTCGACCGAAACATTGAAAGTCAGCGGCTGAGGCAGCGTGGGGAGTGGCATCGCCATCGCGAAGAGCGCGGCGAAAGGGTCGGAGTCCTTCTTTTCGCCGTCCGGTACCGGGATATCTCCGGTGGGAAGGCCTCCCGGGTCCATCGCCAGATCGATCGTGGCATCGGAGGTCGATGCCGAGAGCGAGGCGAGCAGACTTGCGAAGAGCCCGTCGGTCGCGCTCGCTGTTTGGGCGGGCGTACTGGCCGGGGCTTCGGCGAGCGGCAGGAGGGCATCGGTGGGGGCTTGCAAAACGAGTCCCATTACATCTGCATCCTGAATACTTCCTGGTAGGCCTCGACGGCCTTGTTGCGAATCGTCGTCGCCAGGCTCATCGTCAGGCTCTCGGTCTCGACGGCGAGCATCACATCGTGAAGATCGACATCCTGGCCGGTTGCCATGGCGTTCACCTTGCTATCGGCGTTATCGGTGACTGACTGGAGCTGGCCGACGGCTTTGCCGAGGAGGTCAGCGAAACCAGCTGCCGGCTTCGTAGCCGCCGTAGCACCAGTCTGTGCCACTGCGCCAACGCCCTGAATCCGTCCTATCTCCATTGCTTGCTCCTCAACCCCTGTATTCAGTCCGGTTTGAAACCCCTACGCGCCTATCTGCTCGTGATGTCGAGCGCGCGCAGGGCCATTTGCTTTACTGCGTTCATCACGGTGACGTTCGCCTGGTAGGAACGGTTCGCCGATGTCAGGTCCGTCATCTCCTGGACGAGGTCCACATTCGGCATCTCGACGAGTCCGGTCTCCGGGTCCGCATCCGGGTTGGAAGGGTCCGAGACGAACCGGGTCGGCGTCTGGGTGTCGACTCCCACTTGCGTCAGGACAACGCCGGTGCTGCCACCGCCCGCGAACTTCTGGACGACGTTTGCAAACGGCAGGTTGGAATCGCCGGAAGCGAAGCGGACGACCTTACGAAGGTAGGGGCCGCCGTCTGCGGTGTGCGTCGTCTCCATGTTCGCGACGTTCGAGCTGACGGTGTCCATGCGCACGCGCTGTGCGGCGAGGCCCGAGGCGGTGTTGGCGATTGATCGGATGAGTCCCATGTCTGTTGGCCTTCCTGTCCTCTGTCTGGACCGACTACGAAATGACGGTGCGAATGATCCCGAGCTTCTTGCTGAGCACCTGTGAAGCGGCCTGGTAGCGCATCTGGGTCTCAGTCAGCGTTACCATTTCCTGGTCGATATCGACGCTGTTCCCATCCATCCGGCTCGACGTCAGCAACTGCTGCGGGTCTAGCCCGAGCGAGTCCCGGAGCGTGCTGCCGGAGGTGTAGTGGCGCGGGTCCGTGGCCGCCATTCCGGTCGTACCCTGGCCGAACTGGCGCTGAAGCTCGGTCTCGAAGTTCACTTCCTGGCGTACATAGCCAGGCGTGTCGATGTTCGCGATGTTGTTGGATGTGGCTGTGGAGCGTCGCGAAAGGCCGTTGAGCCAGCTCGTGACGGTTCCAAGGCCGCGGTCACCGATGGGATTCATCTCGTACCTCCCGGAGTAGTGGGGCGCCAGCGTGTGGTCGCCAGCTCGTCGATGAGCCGCATCTCTGCGCGGGCGTGTTCGATCCGCTCTTCTTCGATCCGCTTCTCAAGCAGGGCCTCCATGGCTTTGCGGTCGCGACGGCGGGCGAGAAGTTCTGTCCGCTCTTCTTCGACATCGTTTGCGGAGTGGTCGAGCGCTGAACGTCTTGCTCCGATTTCGCGGTCGACGCGCCGGAGATAGTCGCCGGCGGCCATGAGATCCGTGACATCGAGCGCTCGTCCGCCGAAATCGGTGTCGAGCAAGGCTTCGCGGTTGCCGAGGGATTCGTTGAGCGCGTCTTCGCGCCTGCGAAAGAGCCGCATTGCTTCGGCGAGTTCGCCTTCCTGGAGCTTTTCAAGGCGTTCACGCTGCTTCACCAACCGCTTCAATCTCTGTGGCGTCAGCGTCATAGGCGGTTTCCTCGGTCAGTTCAGGCATTGCGGAGTTGGGGTCGATGATGCGAAGGGCGGCCGTCGCATGCTCAAACGGTGTGATTTCATCCGCGCTCTGGCGAAGGTAGGTGTTGATCGCCGGCATCGACTCGATCGCGCTATCGACAAGCGGGTCGCTTCCGCGGACGTATGCGCCGATTGAGATCAGGTCGCGCGAGTCCGCATAGGCGGCCATGAGGCCGCGGAGATTGCGGGCGGCGCCCTTGTGCTCGGGTTCGGAAACGCGCTCCATCAGGCGGGAGACGCTGGAAAGGACATCGATCGGCGGGTAGTGGCCCGCGCTGGCGAGAGTGCGCTTGAGAACGATGTGCCCGTCCAATGTTGCGCGGGCGAGGTCGGCGATCGGTTCGTCCATGTCCTCGCCATCGACCAGGACGGTGTAAATCGCGGTGATGCTGCCTTCGCCGGCCGGGCCGGTGCGCTCCATCAGGTGCGGCAACATTGAGAAGACCGACGGTGGATAGCCCTTCGTCGTTGGCGGTTCGCCTGCGGCAAGCCCGATTTCGCGCTGGGCCATAGCGACGCGTGTGAGGCTGTCGAAAAGGAGGAGGACGTCCAGACCTTCAGCCCGGTACGCCTCGGCGATGGCTGTTGCCGTACGGGCAGCGCAGAGGCGCATCGCGGCGGGGTTGTCGCCGGTCGAGGCGACTACAACACAGCGCTTGAGCGCTTCGAGCCCAAGGTCGTGTTCGATGAAGTCGCGAACTTCGCGGCCGCGTTCGCCAATGAGCGCGATCACGGTGATGTCTGCTTTTGTGCCGCGGGCGAGCATGCCCAGCAACGTGCTCTTACCAACGCCGGAACCAGCGAAGATGCCCACGCGCTGACCCTTGCCGAGGGTGAGAAACCCGTCGACGGCGCGGACGCCCGTCGGGAGTGGTTCGCTGATCGGCTCACGTGCGAGCGGATGAGGTGGTTCGGCATGGCCGGAGACCCAGCGGACGTTGCGAGGCTCTTCGCCGCCATCCATTGGGCGCCCAAGCCCGTCCAACACGCGGCCGAGCAGGCTGCGGC
Source organism: bacterium (assembly GCA_039933735.1). GTDB lineage: Bacteria > Chloroflexota > Dehalococcoidia > Tepidiformales > Tepidiformaceae > Amarobacter. Next base: position 5,854 of record JBDTNM010000118.1, read on the forward strand.
CAACTGGCGCCGAGGGCACGCGGCCCGCAGCCACCACCCGAGAGCCGGCGACAATTGTGCCCCGGTCGAGCATCGCCAGGTACGCTTCGCCGCCGCTGGAGCCGGCGCATTCGGCGGCAATCTGCCGCCCGGCCGGGTCTTCGATGAAGACCAGTTCGCGGGGCTGGAGGTTGATGCCGTGGGCCGTGGCCATCTCGCCTGACGTATGCATTACTGTGCCGCTGCGGCGATGCACCGGCGCAGCAGCGGCGGCTTCGAGCAGGGAGTCAATCGCCGTGCTCATTCGCCACCACCGGCCGACTGGAGTGCCAGGTCCATCAGGCTGAGACGGGCGTCCAGCGTGGCATCGATAGATCCGCCACGCAGGTCGATGACACAGCCACCTAACTCGATCGCCGTGTCGGGCCGCACGTATTCGGCGACATCGAGCAGTCCTGCCCGGACGGTCTCAAGAGCTTCCGGATTCACGCGGATGGAGAGAATCTGTTGCCCGGCCGCGGCCCGGACTGCGTCGCTGCAGGCGTCAACGATGAGCGACGGGTCCGCTTCATAAGCGGCCCCGACAACGCGCCGGGTCGCCATCGCGATTGCACGGGCGATGGCCGGCATCGCTTCGTCGATCAACCCGTCTCGGATCGCGACTCCTTCCGCGGCGGCCTCTCGGATCGTCTCCAGGTAAGCCGCAACTTCTTGGTCGACCTTCAAATGGCCCGAAGCAACTCCTGCTTCGTATCCCGACCGGCGGGCCTCCTCGCGGATGGCATCAGCTTCTGCGCGAGCCGATTCGACGATCCCGGATGCCTCACCGGCTGCGTCGGCGATTGCCTGCTCACCGCGTCGCTTCGCCCCATCGAGCAGATTGCTGACAGTAGTGAGCGGTCCTTCCGCTGAGATCGTCCGCTGCAGCGGTTCGCCGATAACGAAGACGTCCTCTTCGGAAGCCTCGCTGCGAAAGACCCGGCGGTTAACCAACGAGCTCATCGTCGCCACCACGTGAGATCACGATTTCTTCCGCTTCATCGAGCCGCCGGATGATTTCGACCACTCGCTGCTGCGCTTCTTCCACCTGGCGGAGGCGCACCGGCCCGCTGGCTGCCATGTCCTCGCGCATCATCGCCGCGGCGCGAGTCGACATGTTCCGCAGGATGCAGTCCTTCACGTTGTCCGGCGTTGCCTTCAACGAAAGGGAGAGGTCGCGGACTTCAACTTCGCGGAGGATGCGTTGAATCGAGCGGTCGTCGAGTGTGGCGATGTTTTCGAAGACGAACATGCGCTTCTTAATCTGGTCGGCGAGTTCGGGTTCGTTGTCTTCCAGCGCCTCGATGATCGTCTTCTCGGTCATCCGGCTCGACTGCTTGAGGAGCCCTACGAGGACCTCGATGCCGCCGACGCTTTGCGACTGGCGAGTCGGTTGGAGCACGGCGCTGAGCTTTCGGCGAAGCACGGACTCGACTTCGTTAACGATTTCCGGGTTCGCGCGGTCCATCAGTGCGATCCGCTGAGCGACATCGGCAGCCATCTCGGGTTCGAGACCGGCGAGCACCTGGGCGGCCTTTTCCGACTGCAGAAACGATGCCAGGAGGGCGATCGTCTGGGGGTGTTCGTTCGAGAGGAAGTTCACCAACTGGGCGACGTTCAAGTGGCGGAGGAAGCCGAAGGGCACGGTCGGCGAAGTAGCAGATAGGCGGTCGATGAGTTCGGTTGCTTTGTCTTCGCCGAGGGCGAGGCGGAGGAGCTCTTCCGCGTATTCGAGGCCGCCAAGAGAGATGACGTTGCGAGCGACCGCGGACTCTTCGAAGTCTTCGATGACTTCCTTGCGTTGTTCGCCGCGGATTTCGCCCATCGCGGAGATTTCCCAGGTAAGGCGCTCGATGTCTTCATCGCTCATGTGGCGCAGAATTTCGGCCGAGCGCTCTTTTCCCAGCGTGATGAGCAGCGCGGCAGCCTTCTTGCGGCCCTTGAGCTTTTCCTCGCCTCGTTGCACCACGGCTTATTCCTCTTCACGCATCCAGGTTTGGACCACGTCGGCAACCGCCCGCGGGTTGGCGTCAGCAAGTCGCAGGACACGCTCTTCGTGCGGGTCGCTGGCGGCCTGGAGTGCCGGCATGTCGTCGACAGCCGGGAGTGCTGCGAACGCGGAAGCGGCGGCGAGCAAGGGGGTCTGGTGCGGGGCCGGGAACGTCAACTGGCGTTTGCCGAGCGAGCGCAGAAGCAACATCACGAGGATGAAGCCGAGCACCACCGCCAGCATCGGGAGGAGCAGTTTGAGGTACGAGAGGTAGGTGGCGATGCCCTCGTTCGCAGCCGGAAGAAGGTCTTCCACAGCACTCGGGTCGAACGGCAGTCGCGTCACGCTGAGGGTGTCGCCGCGTACCTGGTCCAGCCCGACGGCCGCGGCGACGGCACTGGTGATGCTCGCCTCCTGGGCAGCGGTAACGCTTTCATCGAGGACAACCGAAACACTCAGTTTCTCCACCGAGCCCGGCGCTTTCACGGTCGTCGAGGTGGTCTTGTTGATCTCGTTGTTCGTGGTCGTTTCGGTCTTCACGTAGGTGCTGTTGCCATTGGCGGTGGTCGCCGAAGTACCACCCGTCCCGCCGTTCGTTCCCGTGCCCGGCACGTTACCGACGTTCAGATTGTTCCCGTTGAACGTCTCGGACGTCGTGGTGCTGCTACGCGGGACTGCCTGGTCCGCGGTTCCGAACTTGTCTTCGACAGCCGTGACCTTGTCGAAATTCAAGGCGGCGCGCACGGTGACTGCGCTTCGACCCTGGCCGACTACCTTCGCGAGCGTTTGTTCGACATCGTTCTGGAGCGACGCTTCGTATTGCCGTTGGAGGTCGAGCTGCGTGCTGGTTGCGCCGGTCGAGAACGGGCTATCGAAGGTGGCGCCGTCGAAAAGCACGTGGCCGGTTTCGTCGATGATCGTGACGCCGCCCTGTTGCAGGCCCTCGACGGAGTTGGTCACGAGATTTGTGATCCCGTGGACCTGGTCCTGGTTGAGATGTGCGCCCGGCTTCAGCTGGAGAAGCACGCTGGCGGTCGCCTTCTTTTGGTCCTGGCTGAAGATTGCTTCGGAGGGGATGACAATGTGGACACGGCTGGCTCTCACGCCGTCAAGGGTGTTGATAGAGCGGGCGAGTTCGCCTTCCATGCCCCGGGTGAAGTTCACCTGCTGGACGAAATCGGTGGCGCCGAAGTTGGTTTTATCGAAGATTTCGAGCCCGATTGCCCCGCCCTTCGGGAGGCCGGCCTGGGCCAGTTTGATCCGGCTCTCGGCCACTTTGTTCGCCGGCACCGAAACCGACGATCCGCCGCCTTCGATCTTGTAAGGGATACCGTCGCTGCTGAGTTGGTCGGCAATCGCGGCGCTGTCTTCCGGGGCGAGACCGGTGAATGCGACCACCATCGTTGGCGACTTCGAAGTGAGGAAAATGAAAT